>JAUVEB010000246.1 GCA_030595055.1 Desulfuromonadaceae bacterium | reverse complement strand
CAATTTTCTACTGATGCATGCCATGGCCCCCAATGTCGCCGGGGTCATAGGCTCAGCAATCGGCGCCGGGATTCTCTGGACAGTGCTGGCTCTGTAAAACCGTTGACGGCCTCTTCGTGCACGCCGCTGCTTGGCCGACTTTACACAACCGAGTGCCGAGCAGCACAGCGGCAATACTGAGACCGACGATCAGGCTGATCCAAAATGGTTGCACCAAAATGAGATGTGGGAATATATTCAAACAGATGAAGAGGAAGATCTCTCTTAAATTTGTTTTTCTGCCGCGATAGAAGATAAGCAAGGATAACAAGCATCATGAATCTGAACAATCTCAGCTGTATCGATCTCGACCAGCCCGACCTTGAGGGTTTTCGGCGATTTATCAGTTGCTGGCTCTATCAATCGGAGCCATTGACATTCATCGTCGATCCGGGCCCGTTGTCGACGATTCCTCTCCTGCTCAACAAACTGAGGGAAAAGGATGTCAGGCAACTCGATTATATTTTGCTGACACACATTCATATCGACCATGCCGGTGGAACCGGTGAGCTGCTGAAAAGCTTTCCCGCCGCCCAGGTGATCTGTCATCCGCAAGGCATCAAGCATCTGATCAACCCGGAAAAGCTCTGGCAGGGCTCACAGAAAGTTCTCGGCAAGCTGGCTGAGGTCTATGGAGAAATTATCCCGGTTCCGGAAAAAAACATCAGCTTTAGCGAAACAATCGGGGAAAGTGGACTTCACGTTTATCAAACACCGGGGCATGCTCAGCATCATTGCTGTTACCTGTTCGGCGATCTTTTGTTCGGCGGTGAAGTCGCCGGGGTTCATTGTGAGGTCAAAAAGGGGGTTTATATGCGACCGGCAACACCACCACGCTTTATCCTTGAAGTGGCCGTCGACTCCCTGCAGCGGATGATCGAATTGCGGCCACGCTACCTGGTCATTGGTCATCACGGACTGGTTGAACCGGCTGTCGACCACCTGAGAACTGCTTTTAATCAATTAAAGCTTTGGGTGAAAGGTATTGCAGAACTCCTTGAAAAAGAAGAAGAAATCAACGAAGACATCTTCCACCAATGGTTGCTGGAAAATGATTTGAACTATCGGAACTTTGAGAAATTGCCTGAGGATATTCAGGCTCGCGAACGCTATTTTCTCGGTAATTCTTTCCGTGGCATACACGAATATGTCACCGGACTGTCCGAGCGGGAACGCATCCTCTTGATGAGTTCATGATTGCAATACAATCAGCCGGTGCATTTGCCCCTTGCTTAAAAACCTCTCAGGTCTTATTCTGTACTAAAGTAAAATATTTTAATTTCAGAACAGGTAAGCAGAGTATTTGATGCGTATCGCACCTGCCGACATAGCGACCCAGGCCTACAAGCTTCTCTCCTCCCCACCACCAACGGCCGACAAGTCACCACTCCGGCGTCAACAGCTTGAAGCCAGGGATAGCTACAACAAAAATGCCTCCGTTGGTTCTCAACATATCATTGATGCTGAATATGTAGAGCTTCATACGCCGAGCACCAACCTATCCAACCAGGAACGACAACATCTTGATGTCACCCTTGAACCCGGCAGCAGCTCAGATTCAGTGGCCGGGACCGCCTCAAAAAGCTCCGCAACCTTGATCAATCAATACTCCCTGGCTCCACCGGAAGCCCCGCCTCCGGGAACCTACATCGATACTTTCGCCTAGGAGGCTGTCCGAGAATACGAGCCGTAGCGAGAAATCGGCTGTTCGAGGGCAGATTTTCGTAAGTTTGAGAGCGAATAGCACCGCTATTTGTCGAAAACATACGGAAATATGAACCGATCAGACGGTTTCGCAGTAGGTTCTTGTATTGTCGGGCAGCCTCCTAGCCTCCAAAAACCACTACTGATGGTCTCGGTTCAGGCGCTGCAGTACCTGCTTCATATCCCCCCAGACTTCCCGCTTAGCGGCCGGGTTACGCAACAGATAAGCAGGGTGGAAGGTCGGCATTAAAGGAATTCCCTGATACTCACGCCAGTGCCCGCGCAAACGACCGATCGGGTCCTTACACTGCAACAGGGTCTGCGCGGCAAAACGGCCGAGAGCGACAATCATTCGCGGTCTGATCGCCGCAAGTTGCAATTTCAAGAAAGGCTCACATGCGGCAATTTCATCAGGTTGCGGATCCCGATTACCGGGCGGTCGGCACTTGATGACGTTACAGATATAGACATCCTGCCGATTAAGCTTCATGGCAAAAAGGATTCGGTCGAGCAAACGGCCGGCCTCACCGACAAAGGGATAGCCCTGAATATCCTCTTCTCGCCCCGGAGCTTCTCCAACCAGAACCAGATCGGCCTGTGGATTGCCGGCACCGAAAATGATATTTTTTCGCTGTTCACAGAGGGGGCAAAGAACACAGCCGTTGAGGCGTGCCTCGAGTTCATCCAGTGATTCCGGACGACATTCGACAGGCGCAGGCAGACCGGCCGGCGTTGGGACCGGACAGATCGACAGTTCATCATCGGCGGGTAATGGGACGGTGTCGAACCCCCATTCTGATAAATCCTCTAAAATGACCCGTCCCTGGGAGATTAGTTCACGGCATTCGTGATATAATTTGTCAGTCATAGATAAACTTTCAAAGTAACTTTGTTACTACTGGTGAAACCAGAATGCGTCTTTTCATAATTGTACTGCTGTTACTCGGTCTTCCGGTCGATGCCTTTGCTTGGGGGGTGGGGGTTCATCTCGATTTGGGCATCCGCCTGCTGGCAGCTCCCGAGCAGCTCCCCTTAGCCTTACAGGCCCTGCTGGCAGCTCAACCGCTGGATTTTCTTTACGGCTGCGTCGCCGCCGACATTACCCTTGGCAAAAAATTCACTCATCACCTGGAACACTGTCATAACTGGCGAATCGGACGCAAGATTCTGAAGCAGGCCAAACAGGAAGGACCGGCAGC
>JAUVEB010000102.1 GCA_030595055.1 Desulfuromonadaceae bacterium | reverse complement strand
CCAAAAATCAGGCCGGGCAATCTCGGCCTCCAGTTCGGCAACCCGTTCTTTTTTTACCGAGATGTCAAAGATACCTCCAGAGTTCCTGAAGTTTTTCCTGTAGTCTTTTAACGGTCTCTTTAGGTTCACGAAACATAGGCTCTTTCTCCTTAAAACGGTCATGAATAGCCGTGGAGTATAGCTCAAATATCGACAAATAACAGCTACTAAAAACTCAGGGCGACCCTCCGGTCGCCCTGATGAATTCCTGATGATTACTTGCCGGAACGTCGGATATGAATTTCCCTGGCCAGGATATCGTCAACGGCAAACTGGGAATGTCCAACCTTAAAAATATAACTGGGAAAACTCTGCATCAACTGCAATTCACTCCCGGGCAAAACCCCCATGCACATCAGTTTCTGCATTTTCTTGCCATCGCTCGCTGCGAGATAAGCGATTTCCCCCGACTCTCCCGATTTAAGTTCAGTTAAAGGCACGATACCGGGCAAACCTTCTTGGCGGGCTGCTTCGCAACATGCCCCCGGCGGAATCGGATTACCGTGCGGACAGGTGGTCGGATGATTGAGCAGAGTACATATTTTGGTATCAACCCCTTCATGCAGCAAATGCTCGAACTCACACGCCTGTTCATTCCCTTTTTCTCCCTGGATATCGAGAATGTCCATCATCAAACGCTCAGCCAGTCGATGACGACGCACCGTCATTTGCGCATCCGGTCGCCCTTCTTTACGTAAATAGAGACGATCGCCTTTGACCTCGATAAAGGCCCGTTTCACCAATTCATCAATCCCCTGTTGCTGTTCATCCAGCGACAACTTGCAATTGCTGACCAAAAAGCCAATTTCACCTTTTTCAACCGTAGCAATCCAAAGGGACTCGAGGATTTCTTCTGCACTTGATGACATTTTTTTCATTTTTTAATCCTTGGCAGCAGGTTTATGCAAAAACTTGCGCAACAACTTTCCAGGCGCCGGGTTGGCATAACCGCAATGAGAACAATGTATCTTGCGACAGCCGCCTCGGCAACTGCCACAGGTGTTATTTTCCTCACCTGGACCGATTTCGTCGGGGATTTCTTTACCGCAGAATCCGCAAATCATGATAATAGGCCGGTTGTCAGTAAAAATTTATTCAATACCCAACCACAGGCAAAAGCAAACACTGAGACAAAAACAAAAATCGCGAAAGAAACCTGGAAACCACGTTCTTTTTTCATCATCAAAAACTGGGCGACACAGGGAACAAATAACGTCAGAGTCACTGCGGCGACCGTCAACTGCGCCGCAGTCAGCAAACCGCCGGTTTGTAAATCATAGAGTCCCGCAGCACCGAAATCACGGCGGAAAAAACCGAAAACAAAAGCCGAAGTCGCTTCGACCGGCAGTCCGATCGCACTCACCACCGGCGACAACAAACCGACCACCTTCTCAAGCGCCCCCAACATCTTCAGACCCCAGAGAATAAAAGCCGCCAGTAAAAATAACGGCAGGATCTCCATGAAATAGGATTGCATCCTGCTGAGGGTTTTTACCAGCACGTTACGCATTTGCGGCAGACGCATCGGCGGCAGTTCCATGTAAAATACCGGTGGGTCGCCAGGCATGATCTTGGCGGCTAAAAAACCGACCAACATAAAAACCAGCAACATGAAAACCAACCAGATGGTCAACGCTCCAGGCACCGGAGACAGCAGGCCGAGAATGACGCCAAGCTGGGCGCTGCAGGGAATCGCCAGGGCCAGCAAAAGGGTCGAGATAATCCGCTCACGGGTCGTTTCCAGGGTTCTGGTAACCATGGTGGCCATGGTATCGCAACCGAAACCGAGAACCATTGGAATCACCGCCCGACCGGAAAGCCCGATTTGCTTGAACACGCGATCAACCAACATGGCCAGCCGCGGGAAATATCCGGTATCTTCAAGCAAGGAAAAAACCAGAAAAAAAGTTCCGACAATCGGCAAAACCAAGGCAACGGAGTAACGGATACCGAGCGTCCAGAGACCATATTCACCGGCAATCAATTCAAAAAGCCACTCGATTTTTACATACTCTTCGACAAAACCAACCACCACCGGGTTGATATAACCTTCAAACAGGTACCCCTCAAGAAAATCAACCAAAGTGCCGGCACCGAAACCACCCACAAATTGGTAGAGTCCGAAATAAACAACCAGCAGCAAAATCGGCAGACCGGAAATGGGATTCATCGTCCAACGGGAGAGCTTTTCAGAGAATGCCTCTGTAACTTTATCAACCTGAGTGATCACTCCTTCCAGCACCTGTTTACAGATTTTTCTTCGTTCCAAACTGATCTGCAAAAGCAAATCGGCCCGGCGTTCAAAAGCGATATATTTCACGACAGCATTCAATCCGGACAAACTTTCCGGATTTTCCGATGCTTTGACTAATTCTTCTATATCGCTATCTTTCTGCATCAGGAGCAGACTGGTCGCTCGCTTGCTGAGACGATATTCTCCATGAATCTCGGTAACAACTTTCTCAATATCCCTCTCCAGATCACGACCGTAAGTAAAGGTCTTGTGTGGCACCGACGCGTAATTTTCAATCGCCTGCTGCAACTCGGGCAATCCCTGCTTGCGCTTCATCACCGCCCCGATAACGGGCACGCCGAGATTCTGCTGCAGCAATTCAAGATCGAGGTGCATTCCGAGCCGTTTAGCTTCGTCGAGAATGTTCACCACCAGAATGACCGGCAGCCCGGCCTCAATCAATTGCAAAGTCATCGGCAGCATCCGCTCAATATTACGAGCATCGATAACATGCAGAACAGCATGGGGGGTTTCATCAAGCAGGATTTGCCGGGCAACACGTTCCTCCTCGCTGATCGGCATGATTGAATACATCCCCGGGGTATCGAGTATTTCGTAACGCGTACCGGAGATCGTAGAAAAACCACGCGAAACTTCCACCGAAGTGCCGGGATAATTGGAAACAGTCGTGTAGGCCCCGGTCAGAGCGTTAAAAAGAACACTTTTACCAACATTCGGATTACCGGCAAGGACAACCTTGGGGGGTGCATCTTGTACTGAGGCCATAGATCTGCTGACTTTCTATCTATTGATAAAGAGAGACTTAACGATGACTTTTACTTTGGGGAGCGACAATGTTTGCAAAGCCCATAGAGTTCAAGGCGGTGGTTTTCTATCTTAAAATTATGTTGAGAGGCAACCAGTTTCTGCAGCTCCTCTATCTTTTGATCTTCAAATTCGATGATCAATCCACATTTGGTGCAGACCAGATGGTCATGATGCTCATCAGCATGAACCGACTCAAAGCGTGTCTGACCATCACCAAAATTTCTCTCCGCGGCAATGCCGCATTCGGCAAACAATTTCAGCGTGCGATGAACAGTTGCATAACCGATTCTGGGGTGTTCTTTCCTGAGCTTCAAATAAAGCTCTTCTGTCGAATAATGAGACGCAGATTCAAGAAAAGTTTCGAGGATCAGCTTTCTCTGGCTGGTGGACTTCAAACCTTTTTGGCTCAAAAAATCATTGAACAGTTTCACCCGGTCCATCAGGCATCCTCCCGAAGATATTGAAAACGATTTTCAGAAAGATAATTGAAGCAGGCTGGAGGGTCAAGAAAAATCGGATCTTCAGGGTAAATTATTCCAGCGGTGGTGGGAAAATCTGGTAAAGAAACCCGGCGATGCGGGTGAATTGATCAAAAAACAGCAAGATCCCGACAATCATCAATAATCCCCCGGTGATGATTTCTACAACACGGATATGCTTTTTGAATCGCTCAAAAAATCCAAGAAAACTATGAAACAGAATCCCGGAAATCAAAAATGGGATTCCCAAACCTAAAGAGTAAGCTGAGAGCAACAATACCCCCCGCCCGGCACCACCGGCACTGCCGGCGGCAATTGCCAGAATGGCACCGAGAATCGGCCCGATGCAGGGAGTCCAGCCGGCGGCAAAAGCCAGGCCGACGACAAACGTTCCCAAAAAACCGCTCGGCTTGCTGCGCAGGTGAACACGCTTTTCTCCGAGCAGCACACCAAAATGGAAAAGTCCGCTCAAATGGATACCGAACAGAAAGATTAACACCCCGCCAACCTTCTGGACAATCCCCAACCCCTCATAGATGTTCGCCTGAAATGATGAAGAAGCCAGCCCGGCCAAAGCTCCGAGAGCAATAAAGACAGCGGAAAATCCGGCAACAAATACCAGGGTATGCAAGATGACCGTCATGCGCATCTTGGACCCGGCATGTTCATTGCTCAACTCGCCGAAGGAGAGACCTGAAATATAGGTCAGGTAGGATGGAATCAGCGGCAACACGCAGGGTGAAAAATAGGACAAGATCCCTGCAGAGAAGGCAATCCAGATTGTAACGTCAGCACCCGTTTCCAATTAAATTTCCTTGGTAAAATCGTAATTAGTCAGCAAGATGTGCCGGCGGTGCCCATGGAAAGGGTGTAGGGGGCTCTGTCCCCGACCCTTGGAATAGGCGGCACCAGACCATCAGCACCCGTTCTAAATAGTTATGTAAAATCAACCGTTCAGCAGAAAATTCAGCTTTTTGACAGACTGCTCGGACAACCAGTTTCTGCCACCGATGATCTTCTCAACGATAATACCGTTCCGATCGATAATGAAGGTTTCCGGGAAGCGATAAACCTTATAAGTATTTTGCACGACCGCATCGGTGTCGAGCAGGATCGGAAAGCTGTACGGCGTCCGTTGCAAAAAGTTTTTAACAGCGGCAGCGCCGTTCTCTTCAACATTCACCGCCAACATCTCCAGCCCCTGATCCTTAAACTGCCGGTACAAGAGCTCCATTGAGGGCATCTCTTCCCGGCAAGGCGGACACCAGGTCGCCCAAAGATTAAGAATAATGACTTTCCCTTTTAATTGCGACAGGGTCACCGGTCGGCCCTGGACATCATTCAAGGTAAAATCAGGGGCCGGCCGGCCGATCACTGCGGCCCCCGTTGCCGCTCCCGGCACAACAGATTCTTCACTGCAGGCCGTCAATGTCGACAGGACAACCAGTAACAGCAGCATATATTCAGTTAATTTTCTCAACATCCGTTTATCCTTTTATTATTTCAGGGCAATTCAGCCAGGTAAGCCCGCCCTCCCCTGACAATCGTAAATGACAGCGGCGAGCGACCGGGACGGTCCTCCATCAACCTTGACAATCGCGCCGACAGAATCATTGCGTTACGGTTGCAAACAGAGTTCCCATCCGGAAATCAAGTAAGTATAAGATAATGCATATCCCTTCCGCAAGGCTGTTGGTGAAGTTTGCTTTTCGACTTTACGCAAGCCCCGCAACAGCCGCAAATTCATTGACTCAATGAACCGCACGGGACACGAAGTAAGTTTCGCTGCAATTCCCGGAAGGGGCTTCCAACGACGCCCCTTCTTCTATTGCTGCAGGCCGTTTTCTGGGATATGCTGCGACATCGTCGGAGGTCTGGATGTCGCTGTTTATCAATACCCTGATCATTGTTTTGCCAGTTTTTTTGGTGATTGGACTGGGTCAATTACTCCGCCGGTTGCGCCTGCTTGACGAAACCTTTCTTCAGCAGACCAATCGACTGGTTTACGTTGTTTTTCTGCCACTTTTACTTTTCCACAAAATCGGCAAGGCTGACTTTACGGCATCCTTTAATGGCTCGCTGGTGATAGCTTCCTCGTTGGTTATTATACTCGGCTTTCTGTTTACTTACACTTATAGTGGATTTAAGAGATACCCTGCGCCGATCCGGGGAAGTTTCTGCCAGGGGGCCTTTCGCGGCAATCTCGCTTATATCGGCCTGGCCATCTGCTTGAATGCGTACGGGGAAGATGGTTTAACCCGTGCCGGTATCCTGATGGGTTTTCTTGTCCCGCTGTTGAACCTGCTGGCGATTCTGGCGCTGCTGCTCCCACAGCAGCGCAGCGCCGCTGACAAATCCCCGAACTGGCTGCTGCAGGTTATCGGCAATCCGCTGATCATTGCCTCTTTTCTCGGGATTGTCTGGAGCTATTGGAACCTGCCGCTTCCCGTCATCATCGACCGCGCACTGAGTATTACAACCGGCATAACCTTGCCGTTAGCATTATTAGCCATCGGTGGTTCATTTTCTCTGGAAAGACTCAGTGGTGATCTACGCCTGGCAAGTTTTTCCAGTGCGGTGAAACTTATTTTACTCCCCATCTTTGCAGCGATTCTGCTAAGCCTGTTTCAGGTCAAAGGTGTGGATTTCGGTATCGGGATCTTGATGGCCGGCACCCCGGCAGCCACAGCATCGTACATCATGGCTCACCAGATGAAGGGAGATGCAGAACTGGCCGGCTCCATCGTCATGCTCTCAACCCTGGCTTCCGCCTGCAGTTACACACTTCTACTGCTCTTACTGAAAACCTTTGGCATTTAAACGATATAGTGGAGAGACCCTCTTGAAAGAAACATATCAACCTTTCCTCCTCGGAAACCGATTTTCGATCCAGCCACCCGATTTTATTGATAGCGAAAATGACCGGATAAAATTGCGTATGGAGCGCGGAGCGTTTGGTTCCGGAGAACATGAAACAACAGAAAGTTGCCTGGAAATTCTCGAGCACTTACCGCTAAAGGGGAATAAAAAAATTCTCGACATCGGCAGCGGGACGGGGATTCTCTCGATTGCAGCACTACTGCTTGGTGACGGCAAGGCCTGGTGTGTCGACATTGAGGCAGATGCGGTACACAGTTGTCAGAACAACTGCCGACTGAACGGTGTGGAAAACAGGGTTGCCCATATCTGCGGAACCCTTGCTGACCTGCAAGAAAAAGAATTTGACGTAATCCTGGCAAATATATACGGAGATATTCTTTTGGCAATTGCAGATGATTTAGTTGCAAAAGCCTCACCTGACGCATATCTCCTGCTGTCCGGAATTCTCTGGGAATACAACTTTGATGTCCGGCAAAAATATCAACGCCTCGGCTGTCGAATCATCAAAAACCACATGCTGAAAGAATTCAGCACCCTGCTTTTACAAAAGTCTAAATCTCAGGACTAGTGGTGCATGAATTCCAGATGACCGTCTTATTCCGACCGCTGGATTTTGCCGCATAGAGCGCCTGATCGGCACAGCTGACCAGCTTATCCAGACTATGCGCATCCAGCGGAAAAGCGGCGATCCCCAGTGAAACTGTCACAGAAACCTGATATTTTCCTGTTGAAAGATTGAGTTGCTCAACCAACTCCCTGAGCCGTTCCGCCACTTTCCAGGCACCGGTATTATCAGTGTCTTCAAGCAGGATCGCAAATTCTTCTCCACCGGTTCGTGCCGCCAGGTCAACAGAACGGGTCACACGGGCAAAAAGTTTTGCCACCTGCCGTAATACTTCATCACCATACGGGTGCCCGAAGCTGTCATTGATTTTTTTAAAGTGATCGATATCGCAGAGGATCAGGTGCAATGAACCCGGCCGCCGTTTGGCCCGTTCCAGCATCGTCTCGAATCCCCGCTGATATGCACGCCGATTAGCAATCCCGGTCAGGCTGTCCAGCGTCGCCATCCGGTTGATCTGTTCGTGTGAATTCGCCAGCTCGATTTTTATAGCAACTTGCGTAGCGAGCAGTTCCAGGATTTCCCGACAGCCCCGGGTAAACACTTCCGGTTTCTTTGCTGCCAGGCACAGAGCACCGACAACCGGCCCATTCTCCTGTTTCAGGGGCACAATCAGCAAAGAACGATAAGCGGCAAACAGATGTTCTTCACTGAAAACCGCTGTCGTCCCCCGGTAGTTTGCATTTTCCGGAAGAGTTCTCCGGTATTTGATGACCTGACCGACCAAGCTCTGTTCAAGAGAGAAAACCTGACCCGTTAATTTGTCTGCATGATCTCCCTGAACATAGCTGATTCGATGATCATCACCTTCAACCGAACAGATGGAGAAAAAATCAGCCGGAACAATCGACCTGACTGCCTCGGCAGTGGCCGTATACACCGAATCCAGACCGAGTGCCGTATTCAACCGACGTAAACTGTCAAA
>JAUVEB010000261.1 GCA_030595055.1 Desulfuromonadaceae bacterium | reverse complement strand
AAGAAAGAAAGCCCGACCATAAGGCCGGGCTGATTCTTAAGTGGTACCGAAGGCCGGAATCGAACCGGCACGCCCGGAGGGCATCGGTTTTTGAGACCGACGTGTCTACCAATTCCACCACTTCGGCACGAGCTAGACGATTATAGTGTTACGGCATTTTTTGTCAAGTCTCTATCCGCATCCGTAGTGTTTTGGAAATTATTTTCCACCTTTCCCCTCGTGCGACAGGGTTTCCGGCGATTGCTGAAATCGGTAAAATGTCGATCAGCGAGTTGCTTAAAAAAGCTTCTTCCGCCGTGAAGATTTCCTCCAGTTGCAGCCTCCGTTCGACAACGGTAATTCCCAACTCGGCTGCAGTATCGATAATTTGTCGGCGCATCACTCCGGCGAGCACGATTTTGTCGGTGGGAGGTGTGACCAGGCGTTGCTCAATGATCGCAAACAGGTTGCTGGTGGCTCCTTCGAGAAGATGTCCCGCGGGATCGACAAACAGGGCTTCGCGAACTCCTTTGCCGTGGGCGTAATTTGCCGCATAAAGGCAGTCGGCGTAGTTGCCCCGCTTCATTTGAGGCAGATGGTCAAGAGGATTGACCCGTTGGTTCGGTGCCAGAACACAATTTGCGCCCAGCTTGCGTTCCTCCGCTGAAAGCTCGGTCCACGGGGTCGCCGTGAGTAGAAAATAACCTTCACTCGTTTGCGGGAAAAGCAATCCTCGGCAACTGCCCCGGCTCAGGGTCAGGCGGATGCGACTGATCGGTGCACTCAGGGCGTTTTCCAGTTGTTGCAGTGACGTTTCGATCTGCCGGCGTGGGCAGGCGAAATTGAGTAATTTGGCGGAAAGTTCCAACCGGTCGAGATGTTCTGCCGACAGCAGGATTTTTTTGCCCCGAGCCTTGAGGGTTTCGAACAGCGTGTCGCCGTAAAGGAAGCCGCCATCATTGATCGGCAGTTTTGCCTCCTCATGTGGAATAAAGGTTCCGTTCAGACAGACCAGCATTTCAGTTCATTGCCTCTTGCAGTAGGGTCCGGAGAGCCTCGCCCTTTTTTATGCATTCAAACCATTCTTTTTCCGGGATCGAGTCCGCGACGATGCCGGCGCCGGTCTGGTAGGTCAACTTTTGACCGATCCGCTGGAAACTGCGGATCAGGATGTTCAGATCCAAGGCTCCACAGGCGCTGATGTAGCCGGCACTGCCAGTGTAGCTGCCACGCCCCACAGGTTCAAGTTCATCAATGATTTCCATGCAACGTTTTTTCGGTACCCCGGTAATGGTTCCACCCGGGAAGGCGGCACGCAGCAGGTCGAAGGGGCCGCAGTCAGTCTTGAGACGCCCGCGGACATTGGAAACGATGTGAGAGACATGGGAATAGCGCTCCAGGACCATCAATTCATCGACCTCAACGGTTGCCGCTTGGCAGACTTTCCCCAAATCATTGCGCTCCAGATCGAGCAGCATGATGTGCTCGGCGCGTTCTTTCGGGTGGCCGAGAAGTTCCTTTTCCAGCTGTTGATCTTCCGGAAGTGTGTAGCCTCGTGGTCGGGTGCCGGCGATCGGACGGGTTTCCGCCAGTCCGTTATGCAGGGACACCAACCGTTCCGGAGAGCTGGAAATAATTTCGACGCCGGGAAATTTGAGCAGGCAGGCAAATGGGGAGGGGTTGATGGTCCGCAGGCGCCGATAAAGTTCCGTCGATGCTCCCTCAAGCTGTCCGTCAAAACGGCAGGAGAGGTTGACCTGATAAATGTCTCCCGCTGCAATATAGTCTTTGCCGCGCTGAACCATCATCGAAAATTGTTTTTGCGGGATGAGCGGTCGCGGCAGTTCTGTGCATAGAAGAAATTGTTCGGTCAATGGGTGTTGAGAACGGCGGATGCCCTCCTCAAGTGTCGACAGATCGATGCTGTGGTCCAGTGAAGCAAGGGTCAGCTGCCCATTGCTGTGATTGTAGACGGCGGTGAGGTCGACCCAGAACAGCTCCAGCTCGGGAAGCGGGATGTCCCGGTGTGCCGATTGTGGTAAATCTTCGATCTGGCCGGCCAGATCGTAAGCGAAGTAACCGAAAAAACCTCCCGGAAAAGGGGTTTCCGGTGACGCCGTGACCGATCGCCGGTTGAGAATATCGGCGAGAAGAGTGAGGGGATCACCCTCAAGTCGTGTTGTTAATCCAGCGTTGTGACAGGAGAGAATCCCGGCTTGCGATTGGTAGTGTTCCCTAACGCGTAGCGGGACAATTGAGTAGCGACCGGTTTTCGGTAATGGGTTCAACGATTCGAGCAGGCCCGGCCCCGTTGGACAGACAGCAAGGTAGAGCGCCAAGGGATCGAAGTGTGCGAGCTGGAAGCTGTGAGTGTTGATCGCCATCGAATATCGCAAAAGCAAAAAGGGGTCAGCTGTTAACAGCTAACCCCTTGATTTGTTTGGTGGAGCTACGCGGGATCGAACCGCGGACCTTTTGACTGCCAGTCAAACGCTCTCCCAACTGAGCTACAGCCCCATTCAGATGGGCGACTTATAGCAAAATCGGCTTTGAGGTGTCAACAGGAAAAACGGTTCGCTGAAAAATA
>JAUVEB010000081.1 GCA_030595055.1 Desulfuromonadaceae bacterium | reverse complement strand
CCTTGGTGACGCTAAGGGTTTTGACCCGTTTCTGGTGGATAATGACAATATCCGTAATGCTCTGATTTTCTTCCGGATTTTTGGTGCCGCTCTGGTTGTGCCGGTCATGGAAGAACTGTTCTGGCGTTCCTTCCTGTTGCGCTACATCATCAATCCTGATTTCATAAGCATCCGCATCGGTACCTATACCTTAACCTCTTTTCTGATCGGCGCCGGATTGTTCGGCCTGGAGCATAATCTGGTGCTGGCCGGAATTATGGCCGGAGTCGCTTACAGTCTGCTGCTCTACTGGACGAAAAGCATCTATCAGTGCATCCTTGCCCATGCCGTGACAAATCTGGTGCTGGGGATTTACGTGCTGCAAACGGGCTATTGGCAGTTCTGGTAAGTTTGCGGAATACGTACCACAGCTCAATTGCTGTGTTGATTAAAATAGCAAAAGGGCCGTTTCACTGATTTGTGAAACGGCCCTTTTGCGTTAAGAAATCAATATATTTTAGAAGTGATGCACCAACCGCAGCAGGTATTTTTCTCCTTTGGGACGATGCTCTACATTCGACTCAAAGTAGGTATTGAAAAACAGGTGGGTGTCCTGCGAAAAGCTCAGCATTGCTCCCGGCCCGATGGCCAGAACTTTCTCCTTACCGGGGACTTTAACACCGTCGTGTTTTGACGAGGTGATCTGGTTGAAGAAATAACCGTTGAGCCCCAATCGCAGCATTTTCGGGATGACTTCATATTCGGCGGCGAAATTACCGTGCACCGCTTGACCCGCCTGGCTTTTGTTGACGCCGGCAACATTGGCGTCATCGTTCTCCGCATTCCATAAATAGTGCAGGCGCACTGATGCGGTCAATTTTGGCGACAGGAACAGGGTGCCGGACCAGTAGGGGTTGAAGGAGAAGAAGTTGCTGCCTGGATTCAATGCTTTGCCGGATGAATATCTCCCGGAGGGGAGAATGAATTGCAGCTCGACCCGCTGCATGAACAGTGGGCCGTTTTTGCCCATGATCGGATCCCATTGCAAAAAGGGACCGACCAACAGGTCGCCAAGGCCGGATTGGTGCGGCAGGTCGCTGTCGATGCCGACGATCGGCTGAATGACATCCAGACCCCATTTGCCGCCGAGGAACAGCTCTTGATCAGATTGGTAAACCAGTTGATTGAGACTGACAAAAACATCCGTTTTAAGATTGGGGTTGGGGAAATTTTCCAGCTTATCAGCCGTGTAATATTGCAGGTATTCAGTAAAATAGAGCCCCGGACCGGCTGGTGGCCCACCGTCGAGAAAGCTGGTGAAGCCAAGGTTGATCGATGGCTGATCGTAAGCCATGACCGGTGTGGCAATAAGGCCGGCAAGCAGCAAGCACAAAGCAGTCAGATATACTTGAATATTTTTCATGGAAAACCTCCTGAGTGGAAAAAGGGCATGAGTATTAAAATTGGAAATTATTCGGTAGTTTTCATTCGAAGTTTCCAGATGCACTCTCGGCAGGGTGTTGCAACGCTACCGGGATGTCAAGTTTCATGAGGAGCGCATCACCGGAAAAGGTCACGGCCTTGATTAAATGAGAGGGGCAACTTTCCGACATCCGACAATCGTCAATAAAAGCCAAAAGCAGACCCCTTTTGTGAGGGCGGGACTTTGAGTTGCCTCTGTGATGTTCGACATTTTTCCTGTATTCTGCTACCTTTATCAAGGTTCTCATGATAGTGAGCAGCACAGCAACGGCTACCTCTGACTTTGAAGGACTCCCGCATGTATCAGGAGGACAGATCAGGCCCGATTGCACAGATCACAGACGTTCTGAATACAATGTTTCTGCTGTGCAAACATCTGAGTCTCTACAACGAAGACAATACTGTGGTTGAAAAGACCACAGACAAGTTGATGAAAAGTATCGGGCTTGCCCACGTCTCCGGCGATCATCTCCTGGTTACTGTTGCCAAGCACCGTTTTCTCTTTCAGGGCGAATTTCTCGGTCAGAAGAACCAGCTCTTTACCACCTTTGCCCGCCGCATGTTTCAGCACGGGATCTCCTCATTCTACCTGACTCCAGGGCTCACTGTTTCTTCGCTCTACGCTTTTCTCAGGGTGCTCATGCGCAATGCTGCGGAAACTTGGGATGAAGGGGGGATCGGCGCCTGTCTGCAGAACAGAAATATTGTCGGCATCCAAGTCACCGAAATGTCCGAAAGCGATTTTCGCCTGCTCGATTCCACCGATGATCAGGATCAGACCGATGACCTGAAACCGTCAACGGACCTCTGGAACCGCTTCGCCCGTTCGATTTTCAATTCCCTGACCGGTGAGGAATTGGCAAGCCTCACGACAGAAGGGTCAAGTCCGGCAGAACTTGCCGAACGGATCAGTGAACTGCTGGTCGGTAGATCGGTTGCAGAAAAAGAGACCCTGACCCGGGAGCTGACCAGCTTTGTCGCGACCTTGCAGCGCGAAAAGATGAAAACCGTGAGAACGACGGCATTGCTCAATCTGGCGGATTTCATCAATCATCTCAGCGGTGACCTGCGCAAAAAGGTCCTTGGCGGAATCTGCTCCCTGCAGATGTCGGCGGAATATGCCGAAGATTTTTTCAACGGCCTGTCCGACGAAGCGGTCCTGGATGCTTTTCGGCAGGCGACGATGCAGCAGGGTTACACCCCCCCGGTGGTCATGTCGCTGATTACCAAGCTGGCCGGCACCAGAAAACTTGTTTCCGATGGGGAACTGACTGCACAACTCTCCGCGCAGGAAGAGAGGGCCCGCAAGACCAAAGAACTGTTCCGGCCCGATGAATTCAAGAAATATGTTCCGTCCCAATACCAGAAAGCGCTGATGCAGGTCTTGAATAACCGGCAGCTGCCGAGCGGCGTGAGTGGCAAACTGCAGGAGCTGAAAAAGTCACTGGAGGATTCCCGGCTTGAGCAGCAGGTAGCTCGGCTTTCGCTGTTTATTCTCAATAACAATCCGGACGAGGACTATCTGAAAGGACTGCGCGACCGGCTGATCGGATCGATGCAGTTCCACCTGGATGCTGCAGATTACCCCAACCTGATCGGTTTCTGTCGGGCCTGCTTCAGCGACAAGAATGAGGAGGAACCCCAGCTTCCGGCCGGCCTGATCCCCGATTCTTTTACGAAACAGGTTCTCGGCGATGTGTCCCGACTGGGCAAAGAGCAACAGCCGCAGATCGCCGAAGTGATTGCATTGATCGGGGTGCCCTTCATCCGGCCGCTGATCGAGTTCACCGCCCTGGAGAGTGATCGTTCCATCCGCTTTTTCTACCTGAGCTGTCTGAAAAAACTCGGCCGTCAGGTTGCGGACCATGCCGCTCTTTTTCTGAACGATGACCGCTGGTTTGTGCAACGCAATATGCTGATCCTGCTTGGCGAACTTAATGCCGTGGACAAGCTTCCGAAGATTAGGCTCCTGCTCAACCACAGCCACCGGAAAGTTCGTCAGGAAGCGCTGAAAACCTGCCTGCTGCTGCACGACGACGACTCGATACAGAAACTGATCAACACTCTCTCTTCAAAAAACCGGCAGGAGGTTCTGCATGCCGTCACCATCAGCAAGCTGGTGGACAATCCGAACCTCTCTGCCGAATTGCTGAACATGCTGCGGGCGAAAGAACTGTTCCGTTTCGATTTCGATATCAAAAAAGCTCTGGTGCAGACCCTCGCAGAGCACAAAAATCCTCAAGCTCTCAGCGTTTTTTCCGAGATGCTGAACTCCCGCAAGATATTCAAGGCCGGCCTCTATAAAAAAATCAAAGTTGAGATCATCAAAGCTTTGGGAAAATATCCGGCAGCACAGGCTTTACCCCTACTGCAGCAACAGATCAAAAATGGGGTTGAAGACGTGGCCGGCCAGGCCAGACAGATCCTGAAAAAGCTGCCTCGGGAGGATATCTGATGAAACCGATACTCGATCGGCAGGCAATTCAGGACGCGCTCCGCCAGCTTTCCGCCGCGCTGGCAGCGGCAACTCTCTACTCCACTGAACACCGGCAAGTCAGGGCTCTTGTTCCCCATATCCTTGAAAGTTTTGCGCGGTTGTTGAGCAAACAGAACGAACTGACCTTCCTGATCGTCAAAAAAGATCTCCTGTTCGACGGCAAACCGCTGGAGCGGACCCCTCACTCCGAGCGTATCGCCCGTCTGCTTTACGCCCGGAACATCGGTTTTATCCGTTTCTACGAGGGGCTCGACAGCGGGGAGATTGAGTTGCTGCTACGGGTGGCAGTCGGATTGGAAGAGGCGGCACTCTTCAACTCCGTAACCCCCCATATCGATTACGGCGAAGTCGATACCCACGATGACCGGGAAACGGTCCGGCCGATTGCGCGTTTTGAACAACTGACTGATGAAGAGCTGAAGAATGTCAGGGGTTTTTACGACGCCATCGGCAACAAGGACAATCTCGATATCCGTCAGGTCTCATCGGTTGTTGCCGGATTCGCCGCCGCCTTCCAGCAGGAAGCCAATCCTCTGCTGGCCCTGGTTCCGCTACGGAGGGAGGATGAATACACCTTCACCCATTCGATCAACGTCTCCATCCTTAACCTCGCCCAGGGGAGCTCTCTCGGGCTGGAGGAACAGCTGCTGCACGATGTCGGCATTGCCGGGATGCTGCACGATGCGGGGAAAATTTTTGTCGACAAAGAGATCATTCGTAAACCGGGACAGCTCACTGATGAAGAATGGCAACAGATGCAGCAGCACCCATCACGCGGCGCTCAGTATCTGATGAGCCAGGAGGGAATTCCGCAGGTCGCCATCTGCACCGCCTTCGAGCATCACATGCGCTACGATATGGCCGGTTATCCCAAGGTGCCCAAGGGGTGGCAGCTCAACCTGTGCAGCCAGATGACCATGATCTCCGACACCTTCGACGCGTTGCGAACCCGGCGTTCCTACAAGGAACCCTGGGACTTCCCGAAGATCAGCGGCCGAATGCTGGAATTGGCCGGAAAACAGCTCAACCCCTACCTGACCATGAACTTCCTCAAGGTTCTGGAAGGATTGGGCGAGCAGATCATCGAAAGCGGTATCAGCCTCTCAGCCGACGCTCCCGAACTCTCCGAAGCCGAACTTGCCACCCGGCATGTGTGTGAATAGGGCAGGAGGAATCAATGTCGATTTTATTGGAAGATTCCGCGGTGTTTTTTTAAACAATCATTATAGTCCAGGCTCTTACGTTCTTTATTCGTTCTATACCCACGGTTACAAGGTTTTCTTTTTACAGAAAAGACCGAAAAGTTTTACGCACACAAGGAGGTTGTCCGAGAATACGAGCCGTAGCGAGAAATCGTCTGTTCGAGGGCAGATTTTCGTAGGTTTGAGAGCGAATAGCACCGCTATTTGTCGAAAACATATGGAAATATGAACCGATCAGACGGTTTCGCAGTAGGTTCTTTGTATTCTCGGACAGCCTCCAAGGATCCCTCCATGGCTTCGTGGAAAAATAGAAACGCGGGGGATGATCAAGGCTTCTATTGACTTTTGTGGGTGCAATTCTGTATCTTTGAGCGCATCTCCAGGCCGGTTATGCAGAGTAATATTCAGGAGTCTGGTGTTATGTAATGAACTGTGACAGGAAAAAGTAGATATTTTCCTGACATTCTTTTGGTTGCAAGATCTTTCTCGGAGAGTTGAAAAAGACCGCAGAGGAAGAAACCGGGGGATGTTTAATTAAGTGTTTAGTGTTCCCATTAAATAACTGAGAAGAATCCCGACGTGGATTGCCGTATTGACCTCCACGCTTTGGCTGAAAAAATCGCGCACCTGTCGCCGAGAGTTCTGCTCCCGGCACAGATTCATTTTCAGGTTCCCGCTGACAACGGTTGATAAGCATGAAAAGCAACAGGATCGCACCACGGATGGCCAGAGCAGAGCGGGCGATTGTCTTTGTGACAAGCATTCTCCTGCTCTTGATTGCAACCCCGGTCTGGAGTGCCGTAGAAAAACGGTCCCTGACCGATACGGACTGCATTAAATGTCACAGACAGCCGGCCGAACACATCAACAAACGGGGCGGTGCGCATAAAACCGAACTCGACTGTTTCGGCTGCCACGTCGCTCACCCTCCGCTCGGTGAAGCTGTCATCCCGGAATGTTCGGAGTGTCACGATCCGGATGACAGCCCCCACTTCAAGTTCGATAATTGTGCGGCATGCCACAATCCCCACGCACCGCTGGAGATCGATCTCAGTGTTGTTTCACCCATCAAGCCGGTGTGTCTGTCCTGTCATATGGATCCCGTTCGTCAGATGGAGCGCTATCCCAGTGCCCATGCCGAGATGGATTGCAATGAATGTCATCAGCGACACGGGGAATTCCAGGAGTGCCTGGAATGCCACAGCGGCCACAGCACTGAGATGAACTACGCGGACTGTCTGCGTTGTCATTCACCTCACGCTCCCGGCCGTCTGCAGTTCGGTTCTTCCGGTGTCAAATCGAAGCTGTGTGGCAGCTGCCACAGTGACCAATTCGAGCAACTGACCGACAATCACACCTACCACGCAGAACTCGAATGTGTTTTCTGTCACAAACGGACTCACAAGGTCATTCTGAGTTGTGATAACTGCCATGGGCAGCCCCATGATTCAAGTATGCACCAGCAATTTGAAAACTGTTCCAAGTGCCATAAGGGCCCCCATAATTTACGTAATTAAGCCTGTGACGACGAAGCATGCGACCCAGGGCGAGGTAGAGAATCATGACCAATCAATTTAAAACCATCATCCTGTGTGGCCTGTTCCTGCTGGCAGTCGGCGCTTTTTCAGCCAGTGCTGAAACCGACATCTTCAGCCAGAAGGTCGAACCGCTGACCACCCTTGACTGTGCCCGTTGTCACGAACAGGTGTTCACTGATCTGCGTGACCGGGGTGGAGCTCATAAAATGGTCTGCCGGGATTGCCATGAGCAGTTTCATACCTTCAAGCGTGACCTGAGCTGGGAACAGCGGGTACCCGCCTGTGCGAGTTGTCACGGTGAGCCCCATGGGAGTGAAGCGGACATGATCGATTGTCTGGATTGTCACAGTAATGCCCATGCCCCGGTGGACAGTCTCAACCTGGAGCTGCTGGAACCGCTCTGCGCCCGTTGTCACGCTGAACCGACTCAGCAGATGCAACAACCCAGCGCCCACTCCGAACTCGGCTGCAATGAATGTCATCAGCAACAACATGGGTCCCTGCCTAAATGTACTGAGTGCCACGAAGAACCACACTCTCCATTTGAAAGCAATGCCGGTTGTATGCAGTGCCACCCGGTACACAATGTCAGCATCATGCTGTACAGCGAGACCATTCCGAACAATGCCTGTGCCGGATGCCACAGTCAACCGGCGCAACAACTGAAACAGGGGCATCTTGCCCATGCGCTGCTCAACTGTACCTTCTGCCACGCGGATGAACACGGCAATACCCCGAGCTGTCAGGATTGCCACGATACGCCGCACAGCCCCGAAATGCTGCAGGACTTTGCCGGCTGCAACGATTGTCATGGTAATCCACATGATCTGCTGCCGGGTGCATAGTCGGCTGGTTTCCACCCTGTCGCAGGAGCAATTGTGCCCACCGTTCAGAGGATGAAAACTCGATGAGTTTGCGAAAAAAAATAGTATTGTATGTTCTGTTATTTGTCGGCTGTGTTGCTCTGGTCGGTACTGTCGCTCTGTACAACTACAGATATAAACTGTGTTGGCAATGCTCGACTCAGGACTATTATGAACGGGGCAAGGAATTTGTCTGTAGTGACAAAGAGGAGCTGCGTCAGACCGGTCTTGATTTTTTACTTCTGGCCGCAGATCGTCAGCAGTCCGCTGCTCAGATCCTTCTCGGCGAGTGTTATATGGGTGATTTGCCTGAAGGGTACAGCAGCTTTGACGCGACAACTTTTGGCTGCCTGAACGGGCAACTGCCCCGGGATCCAACAGCTGCTGCGCGGTTTTTTAATCAGGCCTATGCCACCCTGCGTCAGCAGGAACCAGCTGATAACAGGTTGCCTCTCAACTTTGCTCTTCTGGTTGAAAAGGGTATGATCGCCAGCGACAACTCGCAACAGGATGCCCATACGCTCTACCTGCAGGCGGCCGAGCAGGGCAACTATACCGCGATGCGTTCCCTCGGCTTGGAATACTATAAGAAGTCAGACTATGTGGCTGCCAAAAAGTGGTTGAGTCTGGTGGCAGAAGCAGGCAAGGAGACCGAGCCCGCTTTGCTGCTGGGGGACTGTTTCTACTACGGTAAAGGGGGAGTCCTCAGCTACGATAAGGCGATCCACTGGTATCGGGTGGCTCTTAAGACGCAAAGAACCTTATGGGCCAGTGCCGGCGAGGACGAGCGGTTGGCGGCAGAAGATGTCCCGATGGCACGTATTGATATGGCGATGCGTCAGCTGCAGAAAAACTGTATGCGCGTTCCCATGACTCTGCATTACCGCATCAGCGGCAATGCCACGCGCTATATCGTTCACACCGAGGATCGTCCGGAAGGGCCGATCGGTGTCGTGGAAAAAACCGACGAAGGGATCACGGCTCGGATTAACAATAAGGTCACTCTGGCACGATCAATCCCGACCCGCAGTAAATCTTTTCAGTCGATGAATGACGGAATGGAGTGGATGTTAGATGCCTATGCCCGCAGCCGTTTCGGTCGTTCCGCGAAGTTGAACTTTATACTGAAGCACTGACAGAATTCGGGCGAATACAAGATTCGCCCCTACCTTCGCATAAATAAACACCTGCTTACTGCACCGGCGATGAAACAGGTAAATCCTGCAGTAGGGGCGATCCTTGTGAGCGCCTTTTTCCCCTTGGACCCTGCCGGGACTTTTCTTTTCTTGACAAAAAAATTCATACTTACAGCGTCGCCGGTAATGGCCAGTCCTTCTCAAATCCTTCCGGATAGAAATTTTCTCTGGTGCGGTTGAAATAACCGAATTGCAGCCGGGGAATGTCCTTTTTTAAGCGATCGAGCATCTTCTTCATGCCGATGCCCGCACCTTCAGCACCCATGGCATTCCAGTAGAGTTGGGGGTCGATACTCAGGTTACGCATCTGAATCATATCAACATCCGCCGACGCAATCAGTTCCAGCAGTTGTTCGATTTCATCATCACGATCATTCAGCCCCGGGAAAACCAGATAGTTGAGCATGGTGAACAGGCCGTTCTTTTTTGCCCGGTGGATAGAGTCGATCACGTCGGCAAAACGGTAGCCACGAGGGCGGAAATAAGCGTTGTAGAAATGCTCCTGTGCCGAGTTCAAGGAAACGCGAATCGAATCGATACCGGCTTCAGCCAGCCTGTCTATGGCGGCCGGGATGGAGGCGTTGGAATTGAAGTTGATCGTGCCCCGACTGGTCTGACAACGCATCTCTTTCACCGCAGCGCAAATGGTATCGGCCTG
>JAUVEB010000166.1 GCA_030595055.1 Desulfuromonadaceae bacterium | reverse complement strand
TGTCCCAATGCCGTCAGGATCTCCTGCAGTTTTCCGTGATCGAATTGGTCCAGGCGTAACCTGCTGCTGCCGAGAGTAAAATCAGTCCCTGCAAGCTTTATCAGCAGTGGTGCCGTGAGAAGCTGCCGGTTCTGCCAGGAGATGCTTGCCAGGGTCAAGGTTTGCTGCCGGGATAATTCAACTGTTCCGATGATGTCGACAGGATGCCTCTCATCAGGACCGAAAAAGGCGGAGAGAATGAAGTCAATATCCTGCTGCAGTGCTCCCGAGAAATTTAATCCGTGCAGTTGCAATTGTCGGTCTGCGGTATGGAGCAACAGCCGGCCGTTGGAAACAGTCAGCATTTCGATGGTAAAGGGAAGCTGTTCCGGGATGTTCAGGGCCGTTTTTTGTGTTTTTCCCCTGTTTTGCGAAGGGAAGATTTCAACCTGCGGTTTGGCGATGTGCAGCGCATCAAGTTGCCGGTGCCAGAGTGAGCCGGGGGTGAAGTTCAGTTCCACTCGTGGGATAGCCACCAAGACTTGCCCCGGGGAATTGATATTCAAATCAAGGATTTCCAGCCCGGTTTCTGTCCAGGCCAGTTGTCTGATCTGAACGTTTGCCGCAAACAATTGCGTAGCTAACTTTTCAATTTTGGGGCGGGCAAATTTGTCCAGAATCTGATCAGCGTAGAACCAGCAGGCCCCGGCGAACAGGACAGTCGACAGCAGCAGGATCAGGGACACTCTGTAGAGGAGTTTTTTCATCGGTTCCCGGCAGCAGAAAAAAGCCTTACACTAGGAGACTGTCGGACTATCCATGAGCCAGCTGCAAATCCGGCTGTTTGGCCCATATTTAAGCTCCTTTTCAGCCCATAGCTATGGCTATGCGCTCTCAAACGAGCCCAAATCTGGCCTCAAACTTCCAAATTTTCGCCTCGGCTCGAATAGTCCGACAGTCTCCTGGCATCGTCATATCTTATCACGCGCTGAAAAGAAGTTTCTGTCCGGGAACGGATCTTTTCTGCCGTGGCAGCGTTAATCTTCGGTTTGTTTGCGCGCAGGCGTGCCGATGTATGCCTCCGCTTGAAAGATCATAGATGAGACGCGCCAAACTCCTGAGGGGTTCTGCCTCGGCTTTTTCTACCGGCAGGACCCGGAGCCGACGGCTGATTTGGGCCGGCTGGGATCGCGACGCCGCATCTTGACCAGCACCAGGTTTATCTGCGAGATATGCTGGATCATTTCGACCGGCTCACCCGCGTCGGTGACGCCGACAAAACGCAGCAGTGCCGGGTTGCAATAGCTGATCGCCGACAGGTGAAACGCCGTCGTCTGTCCCGAAGTCATGCAGCGCACCCCGACCTCGTGCTCCTCATCCAGAGATTGGTCAAAGTCGCTCACCCACTGCAGAAGACGGCGATAAAAGGTACCGGCGAGATTTTCATCCGCAGACCTGGGCGCTGCAGACGGCGCAGGGAAACCGGGTCCGGGCCTTGTGTATTCCATGGCTACGCCTCTGCCGATTTTGGCTGTTCATCGGAGTCACAGGAAACTCGGACGGTGTATGTTGAGGTTCTGAAAAACCACTGTAACGCAGGCGGGCGGACTTTTGCGACGCCATCTCATGTTTTTTGCGAGTGCCTCAAACAAAAATAAACAGACAACAATGTTGTCCTTGACGGGACGAATATAGAATGTCTTCTTATGCCGTTGCAAGCCCCCTGTTTTACGGGGTTGGGGATGGGTCGGGGAATTGCCGGCCGCCAAAGGATAAAGTTCACCGACGCCAATGCCTCGGAACGTTTCTCCAGCGTGCAAAGCGTTCCAATTTGCTGAAAAGCTCCTGCGCTTCATCTCTTTGCTGAAAAATAAAACTTTTAACCTTCTTGTGTTTACTTGGCGGCAGCCTGGAATAAAGGGAGTTGTTTCTGTCAACCAGCATAACCTGCTGCTCCCAGAATTCGCTGTAATGACGGAATTCCCTGAATTTGGCCTGCCACCAGACCTTGTCACGACCGGCAGGGTGGTCCCGCACCGCCGGAATTTCATTGGCGATGAGTCGCCGGTTGGCAGGGTCAATGGTAAGGGTGTAGCTCGACAGGATATCCATGCCGATCAGCCCTGCATAAGCCTCCCACTTCTCTGAAACGATATGGGCCGGAATAAATTCCTCTGTAATGCTGCCGATCGAAAGTTTATTGATGATGGTTCTCGCCGCTGTTTTCGTACCACCAATGCCGGAAATAAGCACCATCAGCCTGCTGCCGTTTTTATCGAAAAGACCGAGTCGATCAGCCAGGTCATCGGTAATAATCAGTCCGGGGGATCCCGTGTCGACGAGAATCGGCGCAGTTACGGTGCCGTTGAAGGTTACATTGATAATCACCCGGTTTGCCGAGCCTTCCCTGGATAGGTAGGGGATGGAGAAGCCGTCTTTCCGGAGCTTGTCTCTGTCGGTTGTTTCGGCCACGTTGTCTGAGATTGGTTCACTGCTGGGCATCACGGTGATGCTTGAAGAATCGGGCTGGTACTCTTTGGCTTCATTCAGAAATTCCGCAGGGACGTTATGTTTCGAGTCCGAGAAATGCAGGCGTCCCTGCTGATCACGCCATTTGTAGATTTTGCCCGCCGAAACCGGAACTGTCAGCAGGCAGAGGTAGGCCACGATTATAACTGGAAGAATTAATCTGCAACATGTTCTGATTTCAATAAAAAGCATAGCAACGCACCTCTTCATGAAGCCTGAAAAAAACAGCTGAAGATCGAGTTTTTGACGGCAATCGCTTTTGACCAGCGGCGCTCAAATCAACTTTCTGAAGATCAACGCGCCGGGATAATGGATGCGTGGTTTACGTGCCACGGGATAACGATAGCAGCAAATTATCAACTTGCAATCTTGCAGCCCTGACCTCGTTGGGTTTGACTCATTGGGCCAACCAAATCTTAAAAGACTCTCCAGGGACAGAGAATTAATTGATTGTCAGTACGCGTTTTTGTCATCCTCGCAATGGATGGTATTCTTTAACTCATCATCTCGTTAATTTCGACCCTTTTGGTTCTCGTGCAAGGAGCTCGGATGGGTTTATCAATCAAACAGGTGAAGCATAAGGTTTTTGCTTACCGCATAAAGTCACCGCTGTGGGCTATTGCATCAAGCATTCTGCTGGTTGCCGCAATCCTTGTCGTGTTAATTCATTACGGTGTCCATGAACAGGTATTGCAGCTGCTGAAGTGGTTCGAAGCACAGGGGGCCTGGGCACCGCTGCTGTTCATCCTGATCATGGCGCTGGTCGTCGTGTTGTTACTACCGGGGGTATTATTAACCACCGGCGCCGGATTTGTATTTGGTGTCATGGAAGGATCGATCGTCGTAGTCCTGGGCACGACGCTGGGGGCGTCACTGGCTTTCCTGATGGCACGTTATCTGTTTGGAAAACGCGCCACGCAATTTGTCCTGAGGCACGCCAAGATCAGGCTGGTAAGCGAGGAACTGTTTCCCCACGGCTGGAAAATCGTGTTGCTGACTCGGCTGATCCCTTTCTTCCCCAGTAAAATTTCCAATTATTTTTTTGGACTGACCTCCTTCTCTTTCCGCGGTTACATCGGCGGTTCTCTAGTCGGTTTTATCCCGTTTTCGGTCCACAGTGTCTATCTCGGTTCCATCGCCGCCGATATCGCCACCTTGGGTGAGCACCATCTGGGCCGTACACCGCTGGAGTGGGCAATCTATGGGTTGGGTTTTCTAGCCACCCTGGTTGCGGTGCTCTATCTCAACCGTCTGGCGCGCCAGGCACTGGCCCGCTACATGCGAGAAAGTCCTGATGAGGAGGAGACATGATCTGGATGAAATGGTTGCCCTGGCGTTTGATCCTCCGCCGTCTTGCACACAGCCACGGGTTTCTGGACCCAATCGCCCTACTGGCCCGGCTGCACCGCTTTGCCCAGCCCTCAGAAGTGGGCGAACCTGTCGAACTGTTGCGCGCCGGCGTGGTATTTCATGCCCGCGGCCTGATCAATAGTCGGGTCATTCAGCACAACCTGGACTGGGTTTGGCCCTACTGGATCGAACGCCAGTTTGACCCCCGCAATGCCGCCTTTATCCCCCGCGCCTTCTCCCTCACCCATGTCAATCTGACCCATCGCAACTGGACCGCCATCGGTTATCCGGATTGCCAGGAATTGCCGATTGTCGATCCCCGCGGCCTGCTGACACCCTTTCATGATGGCTGGTCGCTAGATGGCTGGCTGCTGGCGAATGACGGACGCTGCCTGCTGCCCTCGCAGGCAGCTGATGTCAGACAGCAGCAGGAAATGGGCCAGGGCGTGCGCGTGACGACCGAGACCAGGCTTGACAACCTGGCCATGCACAGCAGCGCGGCTGTGCACCTCGAATCAGGCACACTGGTGTGCAAGCTGACGTTGCAGGCACAGGTCGATACCGATGCCTGGATCGTTCTGGCCCTGCGGCCGCAGAACCCGGAGGGCGTCAGCTTTATCCATGAGGTCAGCCTGTCGGAAGGGCGCAATAGCTGGACGGTCGATGGCAGCCAAACGATTGAATTCAGCGCGGCCGCTGAACGGCACCACGTTTCCGACTACCGCAACGGGGATGTCCATATTCACCTCATGGATCGTGACGATCAGGATGCCGGCGCCTGCGACGTGGGGATGATAACCGCCGCGGCGTTGTTCCCGGTCAAGGCCGGCGAACAGAGGCAGATCACGGCGAGTATCCCGCTGGCGTCCGGAACACAGGGCTCAGTCTCTATCGATGCCTGGGAAGAAGTGCGCAAGCAGCACTGCCAACTGCGCTGCCCCGAGCCAGGTTACCAATTTCTCTACGATGCCGCCGTCACGTCACTGATACTGCATTCACCGGATGACGTCTACCCAGGCCCCTATACCTACAAACGCTTCTGGTTTCGCGATGCAGCTTTCATCATTCATGCCCTGCTGTGTACGGGCCTGACCGCGCGTGCCGAACGCGCGCTGGCGCGTTTC
>JAUVEB010000116.1 GCA_030595055.1 Desulfuromonadaceae bacterium | reverse complement strand
ACGATGAGGATGGCATTGTTGACGACAATGCCGATCAGGATAACGAAGCCGAGCATGGTCAGCACGTCCATCGGTTGCTGGACGATAAAGAGGTTCAGCAGCTTCAGGCCGATGAATCCCCCGGCGCCGGCCAGCGGCACGGTGAGCATGATGATCAGCGGATAGATGAAGTTGCCGAACAGCGAGGCCATCAGCAGGTAGGCGATCAATATTGCGAGTAAAAAGTTCCACTGCAGCACCTCGCGGGTCTCCACCAGTTTGTCGGCGGCACCGCTCATGTCGACCTGTAACCCTTCCAGCAGGCCCATCTTTTTCACGGCCGGGATAATCTGCCGGTCGATGATCTCCATTGCCGTCTGCAACGGCATCGACTTCGGCGGCGTGATTTGCAGAGTCACCGTTCTCTCCCGTTCCAGGTGGCGGATCAACGCCATGCCGGTGGTTTCCTGCAGGTCGGCCAGGGAGGACACCGGCACCACTTTACCGCTCGGTGTCGCCAAGGAGGCGTTGTAAAGATCCTGCGGCGTGGGAATTTCCTGATCGGCCGCCTTGAGGATCAGGTCAATCTTCTTTTTCCCTTCCTGCTTGAAGTCGCCGACGACGCGGCCGTCCATCAGCACATCGAGTGCGATTCCCAGGTCGCGGGTCGACATGCCGTTGGCCTTGAGCCGGTCCCGGTTGGGGATGATGCGCGCTTCGGGATAGGTCAGTTCGATGGACGGCACCGGGCGCACCTGGCTGTTTTCAATCTGGCTGCGGATCATGCCGAACATGGTGCCGGAGGCGGCAACAATGCGGTTCAGGTCGTTGCCGCTGACATTCAGCTTGATTGCACGCCCTTCGCCGATCCCCGATTCGAAGACCCCCGGTTGCAGGCTGACGCCGTACATCCCCGGAATACTGTAAATCATCCGATTGAAGAAGGGGAGCAGTTCCCCGGCCCGATCCCAGTGCTCACCGATGGCCCCGGCAATCATGAAGCCTTCGCTGCCGACATAAAACATGTTCTTGATCGCCGGGATCCCGTCGACATCCTGACCGATGTGCGGACTGGCCATGGCGAAAAATTGTTCGCCGATATCAGTTCGTTCGGTGGTTGACAGGCCGGGTGGCGGGACCAGAATACTGAGGACGAAGTTACGATTGCCCTGTGGTAAGTATTCCATTTTCGGCGTCAGCAGCCAGACACAGGCAAATGCGACACTGATGAGGATGCCGAGGGTTGCCAGCCGGGTCAGCCAGTTGCGGATCGCCAGTTCAACCAGGCTCATCAGGGTCGCTGAGAACCGTTTTCCGACAGCATCGATCAAAGGTAGTTGTTTTCGGCTCTTGCTCTTTTTCAAGCGAAACAACCGGTAGGAGAACATCGGGATGACCGAAACCGAAACCAGCAGGCTCAGGGAGACCGAAGCCACGACGGCGATGGCGATGTCGCGGAACAGTTGCCCCGCTTCTTCCTGGATGAAGACGACCGGCAGGAAGACCGCCACGGTGGTGATGGTTGATGCGAGGACTGCTCCCCAGACTTCCTTGGTGCCGTCGAGCGACGCAGCGAAGGCGTTTTTGCCCATCTGGCGGTGACGGTCGATATTTTCGATAACAACAATGGCGTTATCGACCAGCATGCCGACGGCGAAAGCGATCCCCGCCAAACTGACGACGTTGAGGTTCCGCCCGAGCAGGTTGAGGAAAATAAAGGTGCCGATAACACTGATCGGGATTGCCGTGGCGACGACGATGGTGGCGCGCAAACTGCGCAGGAAGAGCAGCAACACGCCGACCGCCAGCAGACCGCCGAACATGATATTCTGCTTGATCTGGTCGATCGCTCCGTTGATGTAAAAACGCTGATCGTAAACCCATTCCAGATAAAGGCCTTCCGGGGCCAGTTTGTTCTCGTTCAGCGATTGATACTGTGCTTCGACCCGGTTGGTCATTTCAAGGATGTTGGTGCCGGCTTCCGGGCGCACACCGATGGGGATGCCGGGGGTACTGTTGTGCAGAACCACTGAAGTTTTTTTGGCATAACCGGGCAGAACTTCGGCCAGGTCGCCGAGCAGAATCCGTTGCTGACCGGTGGAGCGCAGGACCAGTTGACGGATATCCTCCGGATTATTGAATTCACCGGTGGTGCGGATGCGGAAATCACGCCGACCGACCCCGAGGGTGCCGGCGGAGATGTTGATGTTTTCCCCCTGGATGGCGGCAATCACGTCATTGACGGTGAGGCGGTAGGCGGCCAGTTTTTCGGCGCTGATAATGATGTGCATCTCTTCTTCGGTGCCGCTGCCGATAAACAGGTCGGAAACCCCCTTGACCCGTTCGATATGCTGACGCACCTCGTTTTCAAAAAAGGTCCGGTAGCTCTGCACCGGGCGTTCATTCCCCGCGACGGTCTTCAGGATCATCCAGATGACCGGCGAGGCGGTGGCACCCGAGGCGTTAACCACCGGGTTATCGACTCCGGAAGGGTAGGTGGGAACCTCGTTGATCTTGTTGGAAACCCGCAGCAGTGCCTCTTCAACGCTGGTTCCGACCTTGAAGTGCAGGGTCACACTGCCGCGCCCGTTGCGTGCTTCACTCTCCATTTCGATCAGGTCGGGCAGTCCCTTCAGGGTATTTTCCTGTTCCTCGATGATCTCCCGCTCAATTTCGTAGGGGGTGGCACCGCGCCAGGTGGTGGTCACCTGGATTTCCGGCTTGATGACCGTCGGGCTGAGCTGGTAGGGGAGCTGGTTGAGGCTGATCACCCCGAACATCAGCAGCATGATGATACCGGCCAGCACCGTGACCGGTTTGAGGATGGAAAAACGGATGATATCCATAGAGAATCCCGATTAAGATGTCGGTAGGGGCGATCCTTGTGATCGCCCCTGCAGGTTAAAACCGAATTGCCTGTCCGTCGCGGATGCGCTCGTTCCCCTTGACGACGACCTGAGCGCCTGCTGCCAACCCTTCTCCCGAGATGGCGACCTGCATCCCCCGGTAGCCGAGAATATTTACCGGGATCATTTTCGCTTTGCCCGCAGCAGCAATGAACAGCACATCCCCGCCGAATTGTTTGATCACTGCATCGCGTGGAACCAGCAACCCTTCGATTCCCGGTCCGTTGGGCAGCCGGGCATGGGCCTCCATCCCCTCAATCAACTCTGTGGCATTTTTCAGTTTCAGTTTGACGGTGAAGGTGCGGGTGGCCTCATCCCCTTGGGGGATGAAATGGATGAAGCGGGCGTGATAATTATTGCCGCCGCTACGCACGGAAAGCTCACGTTCCGGCTGCAGGTAGCTGAGTAGCTGGTGGGGGACATCAATATGGATTTCGAGGTCCAGGTTGTCGGCAATCACCGCAATCTGCCCGCCGGTATTGACCCATTCCCCCTGCTCCGTCAACTTGCTCTGCACCAGCCCGCTGAAGGGGGCGGGAATCCGGGTTTTCTGCAATTCCAGCCGTTGGCGATCGAGGGATGCTTTGAGTGCGGCCGCGCGTTGTTCCAGACTGAGCACCCTGTAATAGATGTCATCGTAGAGAGATTCAGAGACCGATTTTTCCTTGTACAGGGCTTTGATCCGTTGTAGATCCTTGCGGGCCCGTTCCAGCTCGTGCAAGGCCTGTTGGTGGTTTGCCCGGGTTTCGGCAACGCTGGTTGTTAACAGGTCGCTGCGCAGCTTCAGCAGTATTTGCCCGGCTTCGACCCGTTCTCCTTCTTTGAAGTTGATCTCTTCGACAATCCCGGAGACTTCTGCAGACACCCTGGACACGCGCCCGTAACGGACACTGCCGACCAGTTCAATCATCGGTTGGGCCTTGCCATGGACAATTTCCCCGACTTCCACCAGCATTGGCGGCGGCCCCTGGGGCTTTTTGTCCTCGGCGGCAAATCCGGAAGTTGCCGCTAGGCCTGCCAGGAATAAATTGCAAAGAAGCATTTTTAAGGGATGTAGTCGCATATTGTCTCCTTTTGGATCCCTTTGAGCGAAAATTCAATGATATGTTGGGCAATTTCTTCGCGATGACTCGCGGATTCACTGGTTTCGGCGAGAATACCGAAGGATTCCGGGCAGCGAATGTAGTGGAAAATTTGAGCGGTGATACTGCTGATACAGAAGGATATTTTGCTTTCCGACAGATCTGGACAGACGTGTTTGATTTCGTCCTTCAATAATTGCTGTACAGGCGTAACCAGCTCTTGCAGCAGCAACCGCACGGCGTCTTTGTCTTCGGCCAGTTGTCGGGTGATTAAAGCATGAAAGTTTTGCGTCGCCAGCAAGCTTTGATCACTGTCGAGGTAGCTCATAACGTAAATGGCAATGATCCCTCTCAGGTCAGGCGAAACCATTTCAGAAAACTCCCGGCGCAGAGACAGACATTTTATTTCAGCATAACTGCTGAATTTTCGGCGTAAAACTTCAAGATAAAGATTGCGTTTGCCGCCGAAGTAATAGTTGACCAGGGCCAGATTGACCCCGGCGGCGGTCGTCAGGTCGCGAACGCTGACCCGGTCAAATCCTTCCTCGAGAAAGATTTTTTCGGCAACACTGAGAATGCGTTCCCGAGCAGAGAGGTTTTGGTCTTTATCAGTCATGATTAAACAACATTTTAAACAATGTTTAAGGCGGGCTGTCAAGGAAATTATGACCTGTTAAGGAAGATACGGTGTTCCGAGCGGAGGGAGGGTTAAGGGTCCGGATGGTCACAGGGGCATTTGGTCAGATAATTTTGGGTCAGTTCTTCGATCCGTCGATTGTTTTTCAGCCGGTCCAGGGCTGATTGCAGTTGCTTGACGAGTTGTTCGTCCACATCCAGGCTGAGGGCGTAGTAGTAGGGAGCTCTTTTCAGGCAGTAGATAGGAGTGTATTCGTTTGTATTTTCACCCATATTGTTCAGCGTCCAGCAAGCCACCAGTTTGCCGTAGGCGATCAGGTCAACCCGGTCTTCTACGAGCATCCGGACTAACTGTTTCCCCTGGTTTAATGGGTAAATCTGCTTGTTGTCAATGCCTCGGCTTTTCAATAGTTGATGGCCGATATCTTCAAAAACGACACCAATGCGTAAATCGCTTTGCTTGATCTGTTCGATATCGTTCAGGTGAATATTTGCTGATTTTTTTCCTATCAGGGCGATTTCCGATTCGATAATCGGACCGACCCATTGGAAATCATTTTCCCGCTCTGCGGTTCTGGTCACGCTGTAAAACAGGATGTTTTTGGCTGATTTGGCGATCTGGTAACCACGGGCCCAGGGGAGTGAGGCGATATCTGCATGGCTTTTCAGGGAACCGTTGACAGCAAACATTTCAATCAACAAGTCCGAGGCAATGCCTTGCCTGATATCATCTTCCGTATAGTTAAAAGGGGGGTATTCCTCGGTAATGAGAGTAAGGACATCAAGCTCGTGCGCAATGCTCGGCAGCGAAAGTGCCAGACAGAGGCCGATTGTTGCGAAAAAAAGTTTCATAGGTGTTTCCATTGGGCTGAAGACGGTCTCCTTATGTGCCGATAGAAATTATAGCAGATTTTACACTGAGAAATCTTCCTGTAGCTGCGACTTAATGAGTTGTTTGGATTTAACGGTCAGTTGTTTATTTCTTGAAAACCGTACTGTTTTTTAATTGGACAATTCCATCTGATTGATATTTAAAGTATTTTATTGACATGATGTTGCAAGGGCTGTTGCTGCCATCTCTTATTAAAACAGGGAAAAATATTGCCGCCGGGGGGTTCAGCGCAGTTCAATCCCCGCCTCCGTGGCAGCATCCTGCAGATGATCGATAAACATCCGGCGGACAGCGGCGTTGTCGCCTAACCCTTGCAGGATCGGACTGACGCGGAACCCGGCAACCTGTAAGAGGGTTTTCCATGAATTTTCTTCAGTGCCGGCCATATCATTGGCGGCATGGTCACCGGCCACGATCAGCAACGGTTTGAGGAGAACTTTTTTGCTGTCGGCCTGTTGTAATTTGGTCACAACTTCATCCAGGTTCGGATGCCCCTCGATTAACCCGATAATCGTTTTGATCTGTGGGTAATGCCGGTTCATCCGCAGTTCAAACTCGTCGTAAAGCCCGGTGGAGAGGTGCGCGTTGCCGTGCCCCATATAAACCAGTGCGGCATTCGCCTGTTGTGCGGCTTCGACATCTTCGGCGACGGCCCGGGCCAGGCGGGTGAGATCGTCCGTGTCCGGGGAGGTTGGTTGCCAGCTTCCCATCAGTGGTCGGCCGAGAGCGATTTTGTTGAACGGCTGCCGGTCTTCTCTCGTCGTTTTGATCGATCTCAAGTCTTCAATCTGGGCCGTCAGAGCGAGGAACTCTTCACCGTGGGTCAAGTGGGTCGGTTGCACGACGATGGTTTTATAACCCTGCTCCCGCAGGTCAGCCAGGGTTCCGAGGATGTTTTTGATACGATAGAAATATTCCGGGATCTGCGGATGAGATTTACGGTAGTCGGCATCCATTGTCCGGCTGTGCCATTTTTTACGGATAATATGGGAGGTGAAGGCCATTTGCACCGTGGTGTGCGGGGTAGGCGGTCCGGATGTCCTGAACGATGGCCGGCAGGGCATTGACGGCGCTTGGATAAGTGGTGCCGAAGGACGCGACAACGATGGCGGTTTTGTCGGTGCCGGCCGCATAATTTTTCATGGCGAAACTTTCTTTTACCCCCGCTCTTCCCTTGGCCGAACAAAGTTTATAACTATTCAGCACGATAGAAATAGTTGTCATTCCTGAGGGTTTAATCGGGAATCCAGATTTTGGAACTATGGATCCCCGATAAAGACATTCGGGGATGACAGATGCTTTTGCCAACAGTTCAAATTATGATGAATAGTTACTCCTGATTTACCTTAGCAACACGATTGCTTGATAACGCGTTGAAAAGCCGTCAGAAACCCCGACGGCTTTTCATTTGTGAGCAGAAATGCTCCAGTATTTTTTCCACTGTCGCTGCGCCTCTGCGAAGCTGAAGAGATCCGGCAACTGACAGACACAACCTTCCTGCTGTAGCGTTGCAGGGTCGGGAATCAAGGCAAGACATTGACAAGGACGTTCCGCAAGCGAAAAAGAACAGCCGTTTTCCCCCAAAAAAGAACAGCCCTCAACAACCGAGCCG
>JAUVEB010000190.1 GCA_030595055.1 Desulfuromonadaceae bacterium | reverse complement strand
GGAGTTTCCACAACTGATGGACCGGCACTTCGATGCCGAGCTGGAAGAGCGCTACGAACAGTTGCAAAAAGTTCGCTCGGAAGTTTCAAAAGTTCTGGAAAAAGCCCGTGCGGAAAAGCAGTTGGGGCAATCATTGGAAGCAAAAATCCAACTTGTCGTCCCGCCCGAATGGCAGCCTTTACTCCAGCAATACCAGCAGTTACTGCCGGCCTATTTTATCGTCTCGCAGGTTGAGCTGGTCGATACCCTGGACAATGGGATTGATGCCGAACAGATTGCCGGATTGAAACTCCAGGTATTGCCGGCCGACGGTGAGAAATGTGAACGCTGCTGGAATTATGCAACCAGCGTTGGGGAGAACAGTGAACACCCGAGCATCTGTAGCCGCTGCACAGCGGCTTTAACTACTGAGTGATATGAAAAATTACCGGATTTTTGCCCTGACGGCAGCCATCGGCTTGCTGCTGGATCAGCTGAGCAAGATCTACATTGACAGCACTTTTGAGCTCCACCAGACACTGACGGTGGTCAAAGGTTTTTTCAATATCACTTACGTGCGCAATCCAGGGGCGGCCTTCGGCATTTTTGCCGATAACGCCATACGTCTCCCCTTTTTCATCGGGGTTTCATTGCTGGCCGGCATCGGCATCCTCTGGTATGTGCGCAAAATTGATCGCCAAGACAGCTGGCAGCATTTTGCCCTCGGCCTGCTTTTCAGTGGCGCCATCGGCAACCTGATCGACCGCATCCGTATGGGGGAAGTGATCGACTTTCTTGATGTCCACTGGCGCCAGTATCACTGGCCGGCCTTCAACATCGCCGACAGCGCCATCTGCGTCGGCGTCGCCATCCTGCTGCTCTGCTCCTGGCGGGAAGAATGGCAGAAGAAGCAGACAAAGAACGCTTAATTCGATCCCCTTCCGCGACTGCAGGAGGGGATTTTTTTCAGGATCTCATGAACCAGACCCGCTATCCCATCCCGGCAGCAGCACACCGCAGCCAGATCGAGGTCGAACGCAGCCGCTTCATCAGCAGCATCGAACCGGTTTCATCGCCGGAAGATGCGCTGGCTTTTGTCGCTCTCATCAAGCAGGAATTTCCCGCCGCCAACCACAACTGCTGGGCTTACCTGATCGGCCCGCCCGGCAGCAGCGATAGAATCGGCCTGAGCGATGACGGCGAACCGCACGGCGCTGCCGGCAAACCGATGCTGACCGTTCTGCAGCACGGAGGTGTCGGCGATATCGCCGTGGTGGTAACCCGCTACTTCGGAGGGATCAAACTCGGCAAAGGGGGGATGGTCAAAGCCTACACTCGCGCAGTACAGACGGCCCTGGAACAGCTCGAGCCGGCGGAGAAGATCGACTGGACAGAGCTTGCGCTCAGTTTCGACTATGCGCAGCTAAGCGGCATTGAACGGCGGCTGCCCGACTTTGAAGCCGAAATCGTCGCCAGGCAGTTTGCCGAACAGATCCGCCTGCAACTGAAACTCCCCGCCGAGCAGGAGGAGAAGCTCCGGGCACAGCTGATCAACCTGACCGCCGGCAAGATTGTATTTCAGCAGCCGGGTTGAGCGGCAACGGCTCATTAAGAAAGCATCGACATCAGTAAGCGCCGCTGTTATGATGCTCCGGTATTGATTGAGTCTGACAAGGAGGAATTGCCATGATCCGCAAAATACTGGTCCTGATCCTGCTCTCGACCCTGTTCATCTCCGGCTGTGAATGCGTCAGCGGGTTCGGTCGCGACCTGCAGAAAGCGGGCAGTTGGCTGGAGCGCCGCGGTAGCTGATTTCGATCCAGATACCGGCGATCCCAAACCCCTCCAGCGGCAACGCGTGGCGGGGTTTCCAGTTTGTGGCCATCCGGAAGGTTCGGGCGGGAACTATTTCGGGCGCTGCGCCTTCGGCAGACCCTTGACCACCAGTTCATAGGAATCATCAATCATCGCCAGCACCTCCTCTTCGGGCACGCTGCCGTCTAGAACAACCGTATTCCAGTGCCGCTTGTTCATGTGGTAACCGGGCAGCACGGCGGGGTAGCGCTGCCGTAAAACCTCCGCCTTGAGGGGATCGCACTTCAGGTTGATCCGCAACGGCTCATCGTTCAGACCCAGCAGCGCAAACATCTTGCCACCAACCTTGAGCACCAGAGTTTTGTCGTCGAAAGGAAAATCCTCCAGCGCGCCGGCTTTTGCCAGCAGGTAGCTGCGCAACGTTGCAAAATCCATCCGAGTCTCCTTTCTTCACCCCCGAGTTGCAGCCTCATCCAGTAACTGCTGTATCCAGCGACCGATTTTTTCGTAGTGCGTCCCCTGCCAGTAGAGTTGATCGCAATCCCGGCAACGCTGAAACAAATCATAGTAAAGGGCCGTTTTCGGCTGCAGGCGGTGCAGGACCTTCTCCTTTTCGACCGCCTCCAGTAATCCGTTACACTGCGGGCAGCGCCGTAGAGCCCGAATCTGTCCGTGCAACCGGTAGCGAACGAGAACTTCCCGGACCTGTTCCTCCGCCCGGGAGGAACCGATCAGATAGCCCTGCCTGACTCGGGAATGCTTGAGAACACCCCGGTCGCGGGTCAGGATGATCCGCCCTTCGTCAAGGGCCAGTTCGATGAGCTGCGGGTCGGAGTAATCGTTACGATAGCGACAGTCGAAGCCGAGCATCCGCAAGCGCCGGGCCAGTTTGCCGAGGTGGACATCGAGGACAAAGGACGGATCGGCCTGCAGCGGCGGGCTGAGATGCTGCAGCGGTTCGATGGACGGCGAACAGCCGAAGGGGAAGATGTCAATCCTGTCGGAATCCTGCAGCCGATAGCTCAGATCGACCGAGCGGCCGCAGGCGATAATCAGGTCGACTTCAGTATGCGGCACCCCCAACGCCTCGATCGAGTCCTTGATCGCCGGACTGCCGCGAAACAGGTACTCAACGGTCCCGCTTTTTGCCGCTGCCGGCAGTACTTTCAGTCGTCCCAGAAAACAGAACCGGGCTCGAGACTCCATCGCTTCTCCCTTCCCCTCAGAACTTCAGTTTAGCACCGAAACGCAAAAGAGCGACAACCGCCGGCGGACGACCTGCGGCAGGTCGTCGCCTCGCACCGGGATAAGAGCGCCAATTTCCGCCGGCACATGCCTACTGATGATGGTGATCAAATTAACCAGTATTTTCTCCCCGGAATATTTTCTGCGGCGCCCCAACGTCCGAGCTTTCCGGCAGCTTGCCGAAGACCACTCGGTCCCATGATGCTGCCAAATGGGGTGGACCATAAAAAAGATTTCTTTTTATTGGCTGAAATTTTTGCGGGCCTTGAAGTTCCTGGTAAAATTTCTGCTATGCAATTTCTTTTATCGAAAGGAGCACGTGATAATGAAACGAATGACCATGATCGGAGTGTGTTTTTTGAACTTGACCCTGTCTTTAACACTGATCCTTGGAGGCGTTGCCTGGGCGGGGAAGGGTGGTGGCGGTAAGGGCGACGGCCAGGAGATGTCGTCAACTCCCCGCATGTCGGAAGAAGTCCAGGCCCCGATGAAGTCCTGGAAGATGAAAGAGAAAGAGGCCGGTGAAAAGCTTCAGCAGCAGGACCAGCAGCGGATGAAAAAACAGGAAGAGGTGCGCGAGCGCATCCACCAGACCGAAGAAAAGGGCCGGCGGCTCGAAAAGAAGGCTCGTGAGAGAACAGAGCAGGAGCTTGAAGAGGGCGCAAAGGGGCTGGAGAAACAGAAAAAGATGAAGATGGAGCAGACGCAGAAGGAACTGGGCAAGGGCTCCGAGCAGGGACAGAAGATGCGCGAGGAAAAACGCAAAAAATGGTGGAAGTTCTGGGGGGAGTAAGCCCCAGGAGTCCTTCCTGGGAGGTTGTCCGAGAATACGAGCCGTAGCGAGAAATCGGCTGTTCGAGGGCAGATTTTCGTAGGTTTGAGAGCGAATAGCACCGCTATTTGTTGAAAACATACGGAAATATGAACCGATCAGACGGTTTCGCAGTAGGTCCTTGTATTGTCGGACAGCCTCCTAGGACATTGTCGGACTTAACATAAAAGAGGGGCACTCCTTGAAAATGGAAATGCCCCTCTTTTTTTATGAATCCGCAAGTCCCCACCCCGGGCACGGCGTGCCGTGCCCCTACATCCAACCTCCCTGCACAGACAGTGGTCACCGCGCAGGATGGTTCTCGTCATCGGCCCATTTCACCGGATTATC
>JAUVEB010000118.1 GCA_030595055.1 Desulfuromonadaceae bacterium | reverse complement strand
GCAAGAGTTGCTCGATCTGAAGCAGGGTTCGGCTGTTGATCTGCTTACTGAGGGGGGGCGGATATCTGGGGTCAAGATTAGGGACGGCATGGTTTTTTATGGTCGTACCGTTGTTTTGACCACTGGCACTTTCATGCGGGGGTTGATACATGTCGGTCTTAATAATTATTCCGGTGGTAGGGCTGGAGAGTTGGCTTCCGAAGGTTTGTCGGATGCGTTAAGTGGATTAGGTTTACGAGTCGGGAGGTTGAAGACCGGTACTCCTGCACGGCTTGCCGCCCAGTCGATAGATTTCAGTAAGTTGGAAAGGCAGCCCGGAGACAAAAATATACGGCCGTTTTCCTTTATGACCGAGCGGATAGAAAGGCAACAGGTTGATTGCTTTATTTCCTCGACCAACGAACGAACCCATCAGATTATTCGGGACAATATAGATAAATCCGCTTTGTTTGCCGGGGCAATTGAAGGGATCGGTCCGAGATATTGTCCCTCCATCGAAGACAAAATTTTCAGATTTCCAGATCGAAATTCGCACCAGACCTTTATTGAGCCCGAGGGTGTGCACAGTAGTGAAATGTATCCGAGTGGCATGTCCACGTCGTTGCCGGCGGATGTGCAATTGCAATATTTTAGAACAATGGTCGGGTTGGAGCGGGTTGAGTTGATGCGGCCGGGATATGCAATCGAATATGATTTTGTTGAGCCGACACAGTTGAAGTTGACCTTGGAGACGCGCGCCGTCAATGGCCTCTATCATGCCGGGCAAATCAACGGTACCTCGGGATATGAGGAAGCGGGAGCACAGGGTCTGCTCGCGGGGATGAATGCCGCACTCAGTTGTCAGGAGAGGGATCAGGTGGTTTTCGGTCGCGACCAGGGGTATGTCGGTGTCATGATGGACGACTTGGTCACTCAGTCGTTAACAGAACCTTATCGTATGTTTACTTCGCGTTCGGAATATCGGTTGTTGCTACGTGAAGATAATGCTGACCAGCGTTTGACTGAAATTGGCCGCGATGTTGGATTGGTTACTGATGAGCGTTGGGAGCGGTTTTTAAGCAAGCAGCAAGAGGTGCAAAAAGGCGAACAGATATTACGTGGGACGATGATAACCTCCGCCGATCGTGACGCCGTAAAAAGTTTTGCGCTGGGAGAGCTTAAAAGTGGCTTGACGTTAGAGGCTTTGCTCAGAAGGCCTGAATTGCAAATCGGTGACTTTAAGGCTGTTTACCCCGAACTGAACAGCATTTCTGATGCGGCACTTGAGCAGCTTGAGATTGCCGTCAAATACGAAGGGTATATTCAGCGGCAACTCGAACAGGTTGAGCGTTTTCAGGAGTATGAAGAGATAAAGATACCGGAAGATCTCGATTATTCTCAGGTAGGCAGCATCTCTACTGAGGTCAGAGAGTATCTTAATAAGGTGCGACCGACAACCTTGGGGCAGGCCGGAAGGATTCAGGGCGTTACTCCGGCGGCGGTTGCCGTGCTGAATGTCTATCTACGTAAAAATCGGCATAAACGAACACATGAACGAACAACTTATTAACTCTCTAGGTCTGTTGAATGTTGAATTAAGTAAAGCTGTCGCTGAGCGGGAAGTTCAATTTTTGGATGAATTGTTGCGCTGGAATCAGCGGATCAACTTAACCTCCGTTCGCAACCGGGTCGAAGCATGCGAAAAACATCTTGTTGATTCGCTGATTATGCTCAAATATTTACCAGCTTCCGGACGATTGCTTGATATCGGTTCCGGTGGTGGGTTGCCTGGAATTCCATTGGCAATTGCTAGAAAGGGGTTGGAGGTTACGACGGTTGATAGCGTCGGTAAAAAAATTCATTTTCAAAAACACCTCAAACGACTATTGCAGATTAAGAACTTGAAGCCTTGTCATGAACGGCTGTTACCTCTCGGAGAAGATCAGCTCATTGATCATCCCTTTGATTTCGCCATTGCCCGGGCATTTTCATCCCTGGATCAGTTGCTGGAGATTGCTCTTCCCAGATTGAAGCCCGGCGGAAAGCTGCTGGCGATGAAGGGTCCGGAGGGAAAAAGAGAATTAGCCGACCTTGAGCTCGACAGGTTCGTAAAGTTCTGCACCTTCGGGGGGCAATATAGTTACCATCTTCCCTCCAGTCGGTCTGAAAGACGGCTGATTATATTTATCAAGAACTGAATTGTTCGATAATTACCTCCTCCTGCCAGTGCTCGTGCCCCGTGCAGTTTATCTTGTCAATGAGTACTGAGATATTTTTGGTGTTGCCGAGGTAACGCCAACGCAGGCCTTGCCGTGCGTTAAGTCAAGCTGGAGAAGCGCGGGCAACGTCGAAAAGGGTTGGAATTCGAAGACAGGATCCGCCGCACGGGGCACGAGACACAAATAGGCTGAATTTAGTTTTTGGCTATGCTATTCTCGTGTCCATTTGCTGGAAAAGGAGTAAAAATAGATGGCAAGGATTATCGCCATTGCAAACCAGAAGGGCGGGGTTGGTAAAACGACGACCGCTGTCAATCTGGCAGCTTCCCTGGCCGCTGCTGAAAGGAAAACGCTGCTTGTGGATATGGATCCTCAGGCGAATGCTTGTACTGGTTTTGGAATTGATAAAACGGAAGTATATTCAACCGTTTATAATGTTTTGTTGGGCGAAAAAACTGCCCATGAGGTGATTCGCGATTCTGATCTGGCGTTTTTGAAGATCTTGCCCTCCAACACTGATTTGATCGGTGCGGAAATAGAATTGATAGATGCGGATGATCGTGATAAGCGCCTGAAGCAAGAGCTTGGTACTGTTTCGGATCAATACGAATACATTATCATCGACTGCCCTCCGTCCCTCAGCCTGTTGACGGTTAATGCGCTTGCCGCGGCAGACACGGTACTGGTTCCTTTGCAATGTGAGTTTTATGCCATGGAGGGTCTTGGCCAGTTGATGCAGACCGTCCGCTTGGTTCAACAGGAGATCAATCCTGAGTTGAAAATCGGTGGTATTTTGTTGACCATGTTTGATGGACGGAACAATCTCTGTCGTCAGGTCAGCGATGAAATTCGCGCCCATTTCGGCGATAAGGTTTTTGATGTCGTCGTGCCGCGCAATGTCCGTCTCTCCGAGGCTCCGAGTTACGGACAGCCGGCATTGATGTACGATATCTCTTCACGTGGTGCACAGGCTTATATGGCGTTGGCTGAAGAGGTATTGGCGGGAGGGATTCATGGCTAAAGCGAAACGAACGGCCTTGGGCAAGGGGATCGGAGCCTTACTCAGCTCGGCGGCTCAGGAGGGGGGTAAAAAGTACTTTTCCTGTCCGATCGAAGAGTTAAGACCGCACCGCCACCAGCCGCGAAAAACTTTTGACGACGGCAAAATGGCGGAACTGGTGGCATCCATCAGGGAAAAAGGTGTTATCCAGCCGCTGATCATCCGGCAAATGGCCGATCATTACCAAATAATTGCCGGGGAAAGACGTTGGCGAGCGGCCCAAAAAGCGGGTCTTGAGCGTGTCCCGGTCGTTATCCAGGACGTGACTGAAGACTGGGCACTGGAAATTGCCTTGATTGAAAATATCCAAAGGGAAGACCTTAATCCGCTGGAGGAAGCAACTGCTTATCGACACCTGGTGGATAGTTTTGATCTGTCTCAGGAAGAGGTTGCCAAACGTGTTGGCAAAGATCGCTCGACAGTGGCCAATGCCCTGCGCTTGCTGCGCTTACCGGAAAAGGTTAAAGATGAACTGTTGGCAAACCGCCTGAGTATGGGACACGCCCGGGCTTTGTTGTCGCTTGAGAGCGATGAAGATATTGCCGAAGCCTGCGCTGAAGTAATACGAAAAAAACTTTCGGTTCGTGACACAGAAAAACTGGTCAAAAAAATCAAAAATATCGTTGCTGTTAAAAGGCCTCTTAAAGCAGCAATCAGGGAACCGGACCCCAATATTGTTGCTGTTGAAAACGCCTTGAAGCAAACTCTGGGAGCCCGGGTCAGGCTATTCCCGAAAGGGAAAGGGGGGCGAATAGAAATTGGTTATCACGACCAGGCTGAGCTGGAGAGACTGCTTGAGTTGTTGGGGGTATCGGTCTGATCTTACGACTTGCATGATCTGTGATGGTGAGCTGTATGTTTGGTGGAAAAAAACAGGAGCAGGGTCGAATGAAAAAGCCAGTTGCTATCGAAAAAGCCGAGATCAAGGCTTTTCTCGGTCCCGGAAGTCGTTTTGAGGGGAAACTCAGCTTTGATGAAATGGTGCGCTTGGATGGATGTTTTTCCGGGGAGATCCATTCCACGGATACTCTGATTGTAGGCGAGACCGCTGAAATCGAGGGTGAAATCGAGGTCGGGGCTTTGATCCTCAGTGGCCGATTTAAGGGAAACATCGTTGCAACCGGCATGGTGGAGCTGCGGGCGCCGGCCCGGGTAGATGGATCAATTGTGACACCCTCGATAAAAATCGAGGAAAGCGTCGTTTTTAACGGAGAGATTAAGATGGGCTCATCAACGACGCATAGTGATGCTGACTCAAAGGCAGTAAATAAAGCAGTAAAATAAAAAACAAAACGTAACGATTCAGAACGGGAACTGATGTGCTGGTGCCGCCCATTCCAAGGGCCGCCGATTGAATGAATACATGGCCATCCCCCCCCAGCTTGACTGTCGCCATCCGCGGGCGACAGACACCCTTTCCGTGGGCATCAAGCACATTTTACTGAACAGTCACAATAAAACAATCTTCAGGTGTTGGGATGTCTAAAGGTAGCGCCGGATTGTAACGGCGGCGGACTCTCGCTTGACACCGGCCGGCTGTTATGGTAGCAATGCTGTGCTTCGGCCCACTGGGCCGATTATTTTTTCCATCCGATCTCTTGTATACAGTATACTGACTATCGAAAAATTGCCGGAAAATACCAACCCGGAAAATACCAACTTATAATAAGGGGAGATTTTAAGTGATCAGTCTCGACTGGACTCTTGGACTGCAGTTTGTCAATTTCTTGATCTTACTGATAATTCTCAATAAATTGCTTTATCGGCCATTGATGAAGGTTGTCTCTGAACGACGTGAAGCGATTGATGGATCGCATGAACGGGCACGCAGTCTGGATGCTGATATTGAGGAAAAGATGCTGCGTTACCAGCAACAGCTGAATGACGCCAAGGTTACCGCCAATGACGAGCGCAGTAAATTGAAAAAAACTGCGGTTGAAGTGGAAGCGGGGGTTCTGGCTGAAGCACAGAATAAGGCCAATGTGCGCCTTCAGGCAATCAAGGAACAGGTTGCCGGTGAAGCGGCTGAGGCGAGCAAGACACTCAAAAGCGAAGCAGAAGCTTTGGCCGGACAGATTGCCACCAAGATTCTCGGTCGCGAACTGGCTTAAGTTCAGAAGGGTTCGAATCGTTATGCGTAGTAAAATTACTTCCATTGTCCTGACCATACTGTTGGTTGTTCTGCTGGGTGGGATCGCACAGGCATCCGGTGATGCTCATCCCGTTGCCGGTGGTCTGCTGCTGAAAGACTTCCTTTACCGAGTACTGAACTTCGCTTTGGTTGTTGCCCTTCTTGTCTACTTTTTGCGTAAGCCGATAAAAAAAGGACTTAGTGGACGCAGTGAAGGGATTGAGAAGGCCCTGGCGGACGCTAAGAAAGCCAAGGAAGAGGCTGAAGCCAAGTTTGCCGAGTATGATCTTAAGCTGGCACAGGCCACTGCAGAGATTGCAGAGATCAGTGCTGCCATCCAGCGTGAGGGCGAGCTGGAAAAACAGAAAATTATCGAGAATGCGAAAGAAATGGCGATCAAGATTGGGCAAGAAGCAGAAAAAGCTGCAGATCTGGAAGTCGTCAAGGCGCGCAGAGAGCTTCAGCAGGAAGCTGCTCAACTGGCAATCAGTATCGCTGAGGATCTGCTGAAAAAGAACTTCACCAAAAATGATGATACGCGTCTGATCGACGAGTATCTGCAGAAGGTGGGAGAGTTAAATTGAGGAGTAGTGCAATTTCCATAAGGTACGCTAAGGCCCTGCTGAATATCGCTTCTGAGCAGCAGCAGGTTGAGCCCTATGCCGAAGAACTGACAACTGTGGTTTCGATTCTGAAAAAAGAAGAGATGCTGCGGTTGCTGCTCGACAGTCCGACGTTCTCTTTGGAAAAAAAAGCAGCAATTTTTAACGATTTGTCAGATCTGCTTCAGTTGAGCGAGGGGATGAGAAACTTTCTGAATCTGCTTCTTGAAAAGGATCGAATCGCCTACCTGCCGCAGATCGATATCTATTATCGTAAGTTTGCTGATGAGTTGTCCGGTGTCATAAGGGCCAAGATTACTTCGGCCGATAAGTTGAGCAAAACCCGGGCAACGACCATCAAAAAGGGTCTGGAAAAACAGACCGGCAAGCAGGTGGTGCTGAGTGTGGAAACAGATAAATCGCTGATCGGCGGCCTGCAGGCCGAGATGGGCGGTAAACTATTTGACGGCAGTGTGAAAACCCAGCTGAAACGGATTGCAGAGACCTTAGCAAAGGGGTAACAAAATATTATGGAAATAAGAGCAGAAGAAATTAGCGCGATTATCAAGCGGCAGATTGAAGACTTCGGTCGCGAAGTAGAAGTCAGTGAAACGGGGACCATCATCTCGGTTGGTGACGGTATTGCCCGTATTCATGGCCTTGACAAGGCAATGTCCGGTGAACTTCTTGAATTTCCCGGCGGGACTATGGGAATGGTCCTGAACCTTGAGGAAGATAACGTCGGAGCCGCGATTCTTGGTGAGGCTGAACATATCAAAGAAGGTGACCTGGTCAAACGAACTGAGCAGATTGTGCGGGTTCCGGTCGGTGAAGCTCTGGTGGGTCGAGTTGTTAACGGTATCGGGATTCCAATTGATGGTAAAGGTGATATCCAGACCGAAACTTATAGCCAGGTAGAAATCAAGGCACCGGGTATTGTTTCCAGGAAATCGGTTCACGAGCCGATGCAGACTGGCCTTAAAGCAATTGATGCGATGGTTCCGATTGGTCGTGGCCAACGGGAATTG
>JAUVEB010000156.1 GCA_030595055.1 Desulfuromonadaceae bacterium | reverse complement strand
CGGCTCTGGCTTTGATTCGAGCCATGACCATAGCTCGTTATCTGCTGTTCCTGTACTTGGTAGATTCGCAATATCTTGTGCATATCGGACACCACGTTCTGTTCCACTTCCAAAGTCACCATCAGCAATCAGCATTGCGCCAACTCGGTTTAGAAATGTCTGAAGATTTTTTACGTCTTCTCCTCTATCTCCCCGATTTAATTCAGGATAGCTCATGTTCCCTTCCCCCTTGACTCTAAGTTTATAAAAATACCGGTGAACTGGCTTGCTGCTTTCAACCGCGCTTGATACTTATTAAAGGCGGCCGCCCAGGTGATATGATGTATGTAGACTCTTTGCTTACATCCGACACCGAAAGGAGGCCACCAAATGAAACACTATTGCGGGATCGATCTCCACTCCAGAGATTGTTTCCTCTGTGCCATTGATGACAACGAAAGGATTCTCGTGAGTAAAAAGCTGCCAAATGACCTGAAAATGATCCTTGACCAACTCTGCCAATTCAATTCTAGGCCCACTGTGACCGTGGAGTCAACCCTGAACTGTTAATGGCTGGTGGATGGGCTTCCGGAAGCCGGACTTGAGGTAAAACTGGCACACCCTCTGAGGCTCTTTATGATCACCATATCTAGCGCCGCGTCTGAATGAACTTTAAGATTTTTATTCCTTTAATCCAACGCCCCATTACATGATGAAGTGTTCCAGAGGCATCCAGTCTAGCTTATCTGGGCATAAAAATACTTTGTGCCCAATTGTTGCAGCCGTCAAGTTCATTCAGAAACAGCCCCCAGATCGTGTTGTTGGGGATTACGGCCCAGCGCCTGATCCGGACTTTGTCCCTTTTGTAAACGTCCCTGGCCGATCGCCGAACGTGTCTGGCGGCTTTTAACTTCACCCTGACAGCTTGAGCCGCCGTCGCAGATCTTTCACGTGGTCGGCTGTTCCGAGTGCCGGCGGACCGGTTACCGGGGACGCAACGCCCTATTTGAGATTATGGTGATGAGCCCGGAGTTGGTGGAACTGGTTGATTCCAAGGTCAATATTGAAACCCTGCGCCGCCGGGGGGAGATCGTTTCCCATCGCCGCTTTTTCTACAGATGGTATGTTGTTTTACTGATGGTTTATGGTACAGTTTGAGGCGTATTTAAAATCATTTAGAAAATTGATTATGTCTCTAATTGAGCTCAGACAGGTTGAACGGATTTATTCTCTCGGTCATACTTTCCTGACCGCTTTGACAGCCATCGACCTGAATATTGAGCAGGGTGAGTTCGTTGCCGTCTGGGGGCCCTCGGGCTCCGGGAAATCAACCCTCTGTAACCTGGTTGGCGCACTTGATTTGCCCACCAACGGTGAGGTTACAATCAACGGTCGGGATATTGCCAAAATGACGGACGCCGAGCAATCGGTTCATCGGAACCGTTCCGTCGGGTTTATTTTTCAGCGTTTCAACCTGATCAACGTCCTCACCGCCCTGGAGAATGTTAGTCTGCCTTTAACCCTGCGTGGTGAAAAGGAGCACACCAGCAGCCGGAAGGCGCTGGCCATGCTGGAAGCGGTTGGGCTGTCAAGCGAGGCTGGTCGCCGTCCCGACAAACTGTCCGGCGGCCAGCAACAGCGGGTCGCCATCGCCCGCGCCCTGGTTACCGAACCACTCCTGGTCGTCGCCGACGAGCCGACCGCCAATCTCGATTCCGGAAACTCGGATCATATCGTTTCCCTGATGCGCCATTTCAATCGGGCACTGGGTACCACCTTCCTTTTTTCAACCCATAACGAACGCCTGCTGGCCCAGGTCAGCCGGCGCATTCGCCTGCATGACGGTCGCATTGTCGAAGACGTAAGCGGCTGTGGGCCGCGTCAACGGAGAGCCGATGTTGACCTGGATTAAGCTGGGTTGTCGCAACCTGCTACAGAATAAACGTCGTTCCCTGGTTACCCTGGGGGCGATCGCTTTCGGCTTCGCCGCCATCAACCTGCTCGGTGGTTTTACTGACTATATCTTTCGCGGGCTGGAAGACACCTATATCTATGCCCATAGTTACGGCCATCTTTCCATCTTTAAAAAAGGTTATCTTGACAAGGGCGCGCTTGACCCGACCCGCTACCTGCTTAATGAGAAAGATCTGGCGACCATTCTTGCCCTCTGCCGGCAGGAGCAAAGGGTGGTTATCGCCACGCCCCAGCTCAACCTTACGGGTTTGGTCAGCAACGGCAAGGTTTCAACCATCATGATTGCCGAGGGCAAGGATCCCGCCGCCATTAATCGGATCCAGGGCCTGGCCCGTGGTTTTACTACCAAGCTGAAACTTTTCAACGGTTCACCTTTTGCCGATAACGCTTTCGCCGAAGCCGGTATTAGCCAGGGGTTGGCTGATAAGCTCGACCTGTCGCTCGCAAGCAACATGATTATAATGACCAGTACCGTCGACGGCTTCATGAATGCCCTCGATACCAGGGTTATCATGACCTACGATGCCGCCCTCGATATCCTCAATGATCTCTCGGTTACCGTGCCCCTGGCCTTTGCCCAGACCCTGGCCGACACCAAGGGGGCCGGGCGTGTCAACCTTCTGCTCCAGGAAAGCCGGCAGGTCGCGGCGGTCAGCAAAGTCCTGGCCAAGGCTTGCGAAAACTCAGGCCTGGCTGTTGAAATTCGCAGCTGGCAGGAGCTGCAACCATCCTACCTGCGGATTCGCAACATGTTTAACGTGATTTTTTCTTTTGTCTTTCTCATCGTCCTGACCATTGTCGCCTTGAGTGTGGTCAACACAGTCAGTATGGCGGTGATGGAGCGTATCCGGGAGATTGGTACCTTGCGCGCGCTTGGTTTGAAACGTGGCGGAGTGATCCGGATATTTGCCATTGAGAGTGGTATACTCGCCGGCCTGGGCTCCCTGGGTGGTTTGTTGTTGACCCTGGGTGTCTGGGCTGCGGTGGCCAGCTTTAAACCGACCTGGATGCCCCCCAACATTCCCAAGGAGGTGCCCCTGGAGATCCATCTCGTACCCGGGTTTCTCATCCTGACCACGATCAGTATGATTGGGCTGGCCGCGATCGCAGCAGTCATTCCGGCCCGGCGGGCCGCAGCCTTAAGGATCATCGATGCTCTCGGACATATTTGATGTTTTTACCATTTATCGATACTCTCTGGAGAGGTAGGCTGGCGATGACCGGTAAGCCCCCAGCCTGGCACCTGTTTTTTCTTTACGGGATCGTTTTTTTCGCCCTGATTACATTTCCTTGTCGGCCCCAGGCCGGGCAGCAGCTTTCGGCCAGAGAAATTCTGCAGAAAAGTGATGAGGCGCGCGGCAATCTTGGAGGAGTTTCCTGGACCTTGAAAATTACCGCCCGGGAGCAGGGCAGAGATAACAATCGCACGATTCATGTCCGTTCCCGGGGTTTCGATGTTGTTGCCGAGATTTTGACCCCCGCCCACCGGCGTGGTCACATGCTGATCATGCTGCAGGGCAACATGTGGTTTTACAAGCCGGGTTTAAGCAAACCGGTGCCAGTTTCGAAACGGCAGAAGCTGCTCGGCCTGGCGACCAATGGCGACATCGCTTCCACCAATTACGCCGAAAATTATGATATAATTAAAGAGGACCACGGACTTGTGGACAGTGAAGAATGCCTGGTTTTTGACTTGCGGGCCAAGTCCGGCAACGCCACCTATCGCTGCATCAGGTACTGGGTCAGCCGTCGTCGCCTGGTCGGCGTCAGAGCTGAATTTTACACCACGAATGGCGGCAGACTTCTGAAATCCGCCCGCATGGAGTATGCCAACCGGGTTCCGGCCGCCGGCGGGCAAAGCCCCTTTATTTCGCGCATGGTAATCCACGACAACCTGATGTCAAAGGATTGGACGATACTCGATTTTTCTGACCCCCTGCTGCAAGCAATTCCCCAGGCGCTATTCAATATCAACCTGCTGGGTCAATAATCTAAGGGCTATCAAGGTAGTCTAAAGTCAGTATCGAGGGTACAGACATGCAGAAAAAAGATTTGTTTCAACCGGCGCCTATCATCTTTTGCCTGATCATCGTTTGCGGCCCTTTAAGGGTCATCGCCGCTGACGGGTCGGCGACCAACCATTTTATGGAGAGCTTACAAAAAGGTTTTTCCTGGCAGCTACGTAACCTCAATTTCGCCCTTTTGCAAAATCCGGCCGATTCCGATCTCAATCCCGACAATCTTTTCGAGATCCCTCGCCATACTCTGGGGCTTGATCTCAGGCCCGATTTCAAACTTGAACTGTCCCGCTTGAAGCTGCTCTATAAACCCCGCCTGGAACTGCGCTGGGAGCATTGGCGCGAAGGCCGCCAAAAGGGAGAATCGGAAAGTGACAGCGATCTCTTTGTCAATGAGTGGCAAGTTCAAATTGAGCCGCTCTCCAACCTCTTTCTCTCCTATGGCCGGGAAGATCTGCAGTGGGGGCCGGCTTTTCTGATCTCTCCCTCAAATCCCTTTTTTACCGACAATGGCCGCAATCACCCGAAAATCGAGGTTGCCGGGGCCGACTATGGCAAGCTTATCTGGATCCTTGGCCGGCGCTGGACTTTTTCCCTGATCGCCAACCTCGACGAGGGGCGCAAGAAGCTGTACACCGATTTCAGGAAAACCTGCGCCGCCAAGGTTGACTACCTGGCCGACACCGCCTATTTCAGCCTGAATCTTGCCAAGCCGGAATCAGATGATCCCCGGCTTGGCGGTTTTGCGAGCTGGAATCTCAGTGATGCCGTTTTGCTTTACGGTGAAGGCAGTGTCAATAATGATGAAGTCGAAGCCCTGGTCGGCACTTCCTATACGTTTACCGGTGGGGCTACCTTGCATTTCGAATACTTTTACAACGGCAGCGGTTCACGCCAGAAATCCCTGCCGCTGTACTTTGCCACTCTGGACGAAGCTGCCGCCCGGGAAAGCCTGTGGCGCAAAAATTATCTCTTTTTCCAGTATTATGATCATGGTCTTATGGATGACTGGAGTTTTCTCTTGCGCGGCACCGTCGGTCTTGATGATGAGTCCGGTACTTTGCTTGCCTACGGTGATTACAATATCGGTAATCATGTCCAGTTGTTCGCCACGGGAACCCTCTATCAGGGTGATCGGGAAAGTGAATTCGGTGCTCTGCTCGACTACAGTATGATGGTAGGAGTGGAGCTCTTTTTTTGACAACATCGTTTCCAGGAACTTTTTTAAAAAAGAAAATACCGATCGGAAAAGAACAGGGAAAAGGGTAAGAAATGAGTCGCAGGCAGGTTAGCAATAGGTTTCCAATAGCCATTGTCGGTATCGGTTGTCGTTATCCCGGCCGAGTTGACGGTCCCGACAGCTATTTGGAGCTGTTGATGAATAAGGTCGATGCCATCAGCGAGATTCCGGCCGGGCGCTGGAATCTTGAAAAATTTTTCAGCGCCAATCCGGAAGTGGTGGGCAAAAGTTACAGTAAATGGGGGGGCTTTCTCGAAAATATCGATCTCTTCGATCCGGAATGTTTT
>JAUVEB010000137.1 GCA_030595055.1 Desulfuromonadaceae bacterium | reverse complement strand
CCGGGGTTTTTGACGGTGAATTTCAGCGGGATGCCCTCTTCGGTCCAGAGCGGGCCGCCGATGTTGTGGTGACCACTGGAAAGAATTTCAAATTCGGTTTCCCCTTTGTCGAGCCCGATATAGATCTTCTTCAGCAGTTGTTGGGTGGAAATCCGTTGTTTATTTTCATCAAATCCATTGATTTTTAGCGGCATCTTTGTCCTCCTTAACAAACGTGCTGGATCTGCAGGCGTTCGGCAACGGCGCGATCAGTAGAAATCAAGGCGTCGGAGCGACCCACGGGGAGCGATGAGTTGCCGATCGGTGCCAGCAACTTCTTGAACTCCTGATCCATCGCCAAGTAGTAATTGACGATATTCTGTGCCACTTTTTCCGGGTCGAGCCGGCGGGTCAGGGCCGGTTCCTGGGTGGTGATTCCGGTCGGACAGAGACCGGTGTTGCAGGCGTTACAGCGGCCCATGTCGTTGCCGACACAGCCGGCCATCTGCAGAATCAGCTTGCCGGTGAAGACCCCGTTTGCACCCAGGGCGATCATCTTGAAGGCATCAGCCGCCAGATCGCCGGTTTTACCGAGACCGCCGGCTGCCCAGAGCGGGATCTGCCCTTGGCGACCCTGAGTGACGGCCGCCAGGTAGCAGTCGCGCAACTTGCTGACGATCGGGTGGCCGGTGTGATCGAGACTGACTTCATGGGCGGCACCGGTCCCGCCGTCGATGCCGTCGAGGAAAAAGCCGCCGACGATATTGTAGGGGTCACGTACCAGGTTATTGAAGACGCTGACCGAGGTGGCTGATGCGGCAACCTTAATGGCGACCGGTACGCGGAATTTAAAGGCTGCGTTGAAGGAGAGGAACATCTTCTGTACGCTTTCCTCTATGGAGTAGAGGCCCTGGTGGTTTGGTGGACTGAGCAGGTCGGCCTTCGGAACCCCGCGGATGGCCTGGATATGCTCGGCCACTTTGCCGGCCTGAAGCAGGCCACCGTCACCCGGTTTGGCGCCTTGGCCGATCTTGATCAGAATGCCGGCCGGATCTTCCACCATGTGGGGCATGGCGTTGGCAATTCGGTTCCAGCCGAAGTGCCCCGAAGCGATCTGCAGGATGAGGTATTTCAGGTATTTCGATTTCAGCAGTCGTGCCGGGACGCCGCCTTCACCGGAACACATCCGCACCGGCATGCCGCACTCCTCGTTGAGGTAAGCGACCGCCATGGCTACCCCTTCCCACATCCGCCAGGAGAGGGCACCGATCGACATGTCACCGATAATGACCGGATAGATCCAGTTGACCGGTGGGGTGATCTCGTTGGTGATCAGTTGCTGATCATCATCCGGGGTGAAGGGCAGTTTATGGGGCGGCAGAATCCGGCCAAAGGGAGCCAGCAGGTCAAAGGTATGCCGTTGGGCGTCGAGGCTCGGGTCGGTCATTTGTGAGATCCGGCCGACGCGGATTTTGTCGAGGGTGCGGATTGAGCCCTCCAGATTTTTCCGTCCTCCCCGCTTGATGGAATCCCCACCGAGGCAGCGGGTGATGACCGGCAGCCGGGTATCAGGATTGCGCACCGGTTTGATGGCGTCGTTCGGGCAGACCTTTTCGCACATCCCGCAGCCGCGGCAATAGTCACGGATCGACTTGGTCTGGCGGATCACCGGCACGGCAGAAAAACGGGTCTTCGGCTCGGGGAAGTTGCCTTCAGAGAAGACCATCCGTCGCCGCTCAACTTTCGGCACAATGGCCCGGAAGGAGCAGGTTGCCACGCAGGAACCGCACATGGTGCAACGGCTGGCGTCGTAGACGATCTTCCAGGGCAGATCGTTGGCGGTGACGTCGTTCTGTTTTATTGCTTCCATCTCTGCACCTCCAGGTCGTCATTGATCATGACAACTTCGCGCTCATTCGGGTAGATGTCGATTTCCCAGTCGCGGTCGGGGAGGATTTCGTTGATCCCGCAGACCTCCGAAGAGATGACGATCGTGTTGTTGTCGCGGCCGATCACCACCGGCCGCAGTTTCTTGGCGTCGCAGCAGGTGAACAGGGTGTTATCCGGGAGCATGCCGATGATGGTGTTCGGACCGTTGAGCTCCAGGTGGGCCAGTGACTGACGGATGCCCAGCAACTGCTTCTGGTCTTCACGCTGTTGGATTTCTGCAAAGGGGAGCGGGGTCACCACATGTTTGTAGTAGTGCAATGGCCAACCCAGTTCGCGGTGGACATAATGCAGGGTGTAGAGCAGGCACTGCGTGTCCGATTCAAAACCGATGTAACCGCGATGCAATCCCTGCTGAAATTCCTTGTTTTTCAGGTAGAAGGTGTTCTCGCCGTTGGCCAGTGCCGTGTACCCCTGCAGGTGGAATGGGTGGGCGGCATAGCGGACAATGTCATAGTTGGTGTTCTGTCGGCATTGGGCGGTAATGACTTTGGCCGTGAAGCGGTTATCGGTCTCCCAGAGATTGAAGTAGGTACCGATGTCGCGTGGGGCACCGATCTCCTTGAGGGTGAGCAGGTCGGGCCAGAAGGAGTAGACAAAACCTTCCTCGTTCTCTTCCAGCGCTCGCCGTAACTTTAACCGGGTGTCGAGCAGCAGCTCTTCTTTTTCTTTCCGGTTTGCGTGTTTGTAGGCGCGTGGATACTTGAAGGTTTCGAAAACATAGTTCGGCATGGCGTTGATATCCAGACCGGGCTGGTCATTGACCTCCGGGGCCCATTGTGTCACCCGGTTGAAGCCGACTTCATGCAGGAGATCTTCGGCAATCTTGACCCCTTCGTCGGTACAGGCCATCGACAGGGTCGGCAGATGTTTGTACGGCTCAAAGATACCGCCGAGGTTTTGCATGACCATGGCAAAACCGGAGTTGTCGTGCCCTTTCTGTTGCGATTGCATCAGTTGCAGAGCCATGCTTGGATGGATGTAGTTGAGACTTTTGATTGCACCTATACGACACATAGATCGACTCCTTGTTCATCAGCAGTGATGATATTTTTTGTAACAATTTCATTCAGAACGGGTGCTGATGTGCCGATGCCGCCCATTCCAGGGTCGGGGACAGCCCCCCCCTTGAGACCAGAACCGGGGGACAGTCCCCTCACCCTTTCCATGGGCATCGCCAGCACATCTTGCTGAATCGTTACTATTTTTTTAGGATTTTCATCCGTATGGTCCGGCACGTCCGGAAGAGAGCCGGCCAGGTTGTAAACAGGGAGTTCTGGCTAAAGCAGAATTTGTGCCAGCTGCAGCCTCGAGTGCTTCTGTGTTGTATTATGTACGTGATTTCAATGGGTTGTATGATGCTGCGGAGAGGCAAGGTGGGTTTTGTGGCGATTGTAATTATGCGGAATTGGCCATATTGAGTTATTGTCTTACTTTGTCGTGTACACAAAAATGACGCCTGTTCCAAGGAGGAATAGGCGTCATGAAGTCAATCAGCGATGTCAGTTGAATTTACAGGGTGACAACCCAATCGTGTTTATCGGCGATACGACCATACTGAATGCCGGTCAGCGTCTCGTAGAGTTTCATCGTCAGATCTCCCGTCTGCCCATTGCCCAATTGAACACACTGATCCCGATAGCAAAAAGAGCCGACCGGGGAGATGACAACGGCGGTTCCTGCGCCGAAGGCCTCTTGCAGGCGGCCGTTTTGGGCTCCTTCCATCACCTCATCGACAGTCAGGGCGCGTTCTTCAATTTCGTAGTCCATCTCCCTGAGCAGCGTGAGGACCGACCGCCGGGTAATACCGTCGAGAACAGTGCCGCGCAATGGGGAGGTGACAATTTTGCCATCATAGAGGAAGAGCATGTTCATGCTGCCGACCTCTTCAACGTAACGTTTCTCCTTGGCGTCAAGCCAAAGCACCTGGTCGTAACCTTTCAGCGTGGCTTCCCGGGCCGCATAGAGAGAGGCCGCGTAGTTGCCACCGGTTTTGGCTTCGCCGGTGCCACCCTCGGTGGCTCGGACATAGTGATCGGAGATCCAGATCTTGACCGGGGCAATGCCGCCTTTGTAATAGGCGCCGACCGGGCTGAGGATAATGTAGCAGAGATATTGGTCAGCCGGGCGAACGCCGAGCATCGCCTCAGTGGCGATCATGGCCGGGCGGATATAAAGACTGGTTCCTTCCGAGTGCGGTATCCAGTCTGCTTCGAGGCGGATCAGTTCCAGCAGGGAATTCAGGAAAAACTCTTCGTCGACTTCCGGCATGCACATGCGGTTGGCACTGCGGTTGAAACGACTGATGTTGTCAGTCGGGCGGAACATGGCAATGGAACCATCGGCGCGCCGGAAGGCTTTCAGCCCCTCGAAAATTTCCTGCGAATAATGCAGAACCATTGCCGCCGGATCGAGGGTAAAGGGGGCATAGGGTTGAATGCGGGCCGAGTGCCAGCCTTTGCCGGTGTCATATTCCATGACAAACATGCGATCCGTAAACTGCTGACCGAACGCCAGACTGTTTTCGTCTGTGATCCCCGGTTTGGGGTTGGTCACCGGTTGAATTTCCAGTTTCATAAAAAACTCTCCTGCAGTGGCAGAATGAAGATTGATGTGTAACTGTTCAGCACATACAGCACCCGTTCCGAACAGTTACATTGATGCCTTAATTATCATAGGGAGACTTGTTGCTGCAAGATTAACCCTGATGGATTCGCAAAAAGCTTTGAGATGGCATCACGATGAGATTGTTGCATCTATTCTTGCGGAATTGTGAAAATAATTTTATTATCAACAGATGTCCACTGAAAGATCTGTGGAGGATGAAATGGTCGGGATTGAACTTAAATATGGTACCGAAAAACAGTCGGCAGAGCTGCCTTTCCCCGCAGAATGGCTGAGACCGCAAAAGTTTTCTCCGGCTGATCCGGAACAGTTGATCCGTCAGGCGTTACAGCAGCCGCTGGGGATTCCACCCTTGGCCGAGATTGTCAAGCCGCAGGAATCGGTAATGATTGTCGTCTCTGACATAACCCGTTACAGCGGCAGCGAGATTTTTTTGCCGATTCTGGTTGCGGAACTGAACCGCATCGGGGTTCCTGATGAGCAGATCAGCATTCTGGTGGCCTTGGGTATTCATCGCCGGCAAACGGCAACTGAGCACCGGAAGATCCTTGGGCCGCTTGCCGGGCGGATAGCCGTGTACGATCATGACTGTGATGATTCGCAACAGCTGGTTGATTTGGGGCAGAGCGAAAGCGGTCTGTCGGTGGTGGTCAATCGGCGGGCGGTGGAAGCTGATCGGCTGATCGTCACCGGCACCGTGGGTTTCCATTATTTCGCCGGATTTGGCGGCGGCCGCAAAGGTTTGGTGCCGGGGATTGCCGGCCGTCAGACCTGTATGGACAGCCATTTCGCCGTGTTCAATCCGCCGGAGGTTGGCGGCAAGCACCTGCGGGCCACCACCGGGGTGTTGGAGGGAAACCCGGTTCATCAGGCTTTGCTGCAGGCCGCACGACTGGTTAAACCCGACTTTCTGCTCAACACGGTATTGTCCCCGCAAAAGGAATTTCTCGGGGTCTTCTGTGGCGACCTGGAGCAGGCACATCTGGCGGGCTGCGCCTTGGTTCAGAAGAATTTTCAGGTAGCGTTGACGGCTGCCGTCGATTTGGCGATTATTTCCTGTGGGGGGGAACCGAAAGACATTAATTTTATCCAGTCGCAGAAGGCACTCGATTACGGCTGCCGAGCGGTTCGCAAGGGTGGGACCATTATTCTGCTGGCGGCTTGTCGGGACGGATTTGGTCATCCGACCTTTTTCGACTGGTTTCGCTATCAGGATCTCGACGAGTTTGAAGCCGCGTTGCGGGCGGATTATCAGATCAATGGTCAGACCGCCCATGCCACCCTGAGTAAGGCGCGGCGTTTCCGGATTCTGCTGGTCAGTGAATTAACCGCCGAACAGACAGAGAAAATGGGGATGGAAAAAGCTGCCGATCTGACGGCCGCCATCGAAAAGGCCGGGAGTGATCTTCCGACTGATGCAAAAGTTGTGGTGATCCCGGATGGGGGGATGATTCTGCCAACGATAGAAAAAGCGTTT
>JAUVEB010000204.1 GCA_030595055.1 Desulfuromonadaceae bacterium | reverse complement strand
GTACCATCATGGCTCACCTCCACAAAAACGGCGGGTAGTCATCCAGATCACCACGCAGATAACGGCTGAGCAGTTGCGCCTGGGAAAACAGCAACATGCCGACGGGGATTTTCTCCCTGAGAAAAGGATGCTCGATTTCTTCTTGTTTCCGTTTCTGATAAGCCACCAGCACAGCCTTGCGAGTGTCGTCATCCATTTTGACGGCGCCCGATTCGGTGACCGTGAAACCCTTCTTTTTGACCTGTCCCAGATTGATCAGCGACAGCACCAGCCGGTCGGCCAGCATGGGACGGAATTCTTCCATCAAATCAAGAGCCAGCCCCATCCTACCGGGGCGATCCCGGTGCAGAAAACCGACCGCAGGATCAAGACCGACAGTTTCCAGCGCGGAACGGGCGTCGTGATAAAGCAGAGTGTAGATGAACGACAGCAGGCAGTTGACCCGATCCAGAGGCGGACGGCGATTGCGGCCGGTAAAAACAAAAGCGTCCTTTTGCGCAACGATCAGATGATTGAACTGATCGAAGTAATCCCGCGCCGTCCGTCCTTCGAGCCCGCGGATACTGTCCAGATCGTCTTCAAACAACAACCGTTTGGCATAGCGCGAAAACAGCCGGCAAATCTGCTCCATGTCGGTTTCTTCAGTTTTTCCCTGATGATCACGGAGGGCACGGTGAATGATAACCCGTGAATTCGCCACCTTGCCGGCCACAAACATCCGTGCCATTCTGGCCGAAGCTTGCTCACAATCGGCCCGGCGATACTGCTCACGGCGCAGCAGCACATTGCCGGAGACCGGCCCCTGCACCCGCGCGAGAAACTTGCCGTATTCGGTCAAGAAGCTGACGGTGACATCCTTTTCGGCGCAGTGACCAAGCAGAAACGGACTGCACGACACCTGCCCGAAACAGACAATCGAACTCAGGGTGTGAATCGGCAGTCGCAGCCGGTTTTCGCGCTCGACCTTGACGACGACCGTCTCCCCCTCCTTGTGCAGATAAGCACCCTGCGTGGTCACGTAGAGCGTGTTGAGCATCTTTCTCATGGTTCCCCTCCCAGCATCCGGTTCATGTAGCGGCTGACAGATCGTGCCGAAGCGCAACTTTTCGGCAGGCACAAACTGAGCAACGAACAGGCATCGCACTTTTTGTCGTACTCGGCCGCAGGGGTTTGACCGCTTTGTATCATCTGATGAGTTTTGCGGATGACATCGTGCGTCAAACTCCTGAGTTCCTCATCAAACTGAATCTCTTTTCGGCGCCGCCGCTGCCCGTAGAACAATGCACCGCTGTCGATCTGCACATCCAGCATCTCTTCCAGACAGAGCGCCTGGGCGCAAAGCTGCACCTCATCGCAACGATCTTTTTTCGGCTTACCGCGTTTATATTCAACCGGATAAACCCGGCCGTCGGCATGAAATTCCACCACATCCGCCTGCCCGCTCAGTCCCAGCAGCCGCGAACAGATCGGCAGAGTGCGCACCACACGCACCCCGCCCTGTTGTTGAGATTGATTGCTGTCGACCCGTTCGTGCAACACTTTGCCTTCTGCCGTATAACGGTTTTCGGCCCACTGCTGTTCGATATGAATCAGCGCGCACTGGCGCGGACAGAACATGTAGTGCTGCAAAGCCGACAGCATGATGTAGTCGGATTCATTGTACACAATCCCTCCTTCCGCTGATATCGCTGACATTGCGGAGCGAATGCAAAGTCAGTCAGGCATATTTCTCCAGTTTTTCCAACAACCTCTCCCGCATCAGTGCTTTGTCTTCGGGATATAGTGAAATCAGTTTTTTGCCCTGCTGCTGGTACAGTTGCTGTTTTTTCAGCATGCCGATTTTGTAATCGGCCGTACTCATGCCCCAGTATTCGATATAGACATCGAATTCCGGTAAGTAAAAATCGGGGCGGATGGCGTAACCGTCAAGGATGCGGAAACGTTCATCGTAGCGATAGCGAATCTTCCGACCATCCAGAATTTCGCAGATCAATCTCTCCCCGTCAGACTGGACCCAGGTACCGTCTTTGGCGCGGATGTTTTTCTGCAGCTCCACCTTGGTTTCAAAGTTGCGCCGTTCCAAAAAAACCTCATCAAAGCAATAGTTACAGAACGGACGCTGAAAGGCCTTGTGGCTACGGACATATTCGTCTGCTTCCAGTTTGACGCCACAGCGCCGGCAGCAGTGTTCAGCTTGCTCTTCTGCGATGCGCAAAGCTTCTTCAATCGTTTCAACAGCCAGCCTTGCGTCGCTCCGGTTATATTCCTTTTCTACTGGACTGATCGCAATATCCCGCAAATCGGATAGTGCAGATTTTGACAAGGCTCCATAACACTTCAGCGCCTTGATGGCATATTGCCTGACCTGCGGATGTCTGTCCTGCAACAGTGGTTGCAAAGCAGTCACCGCCACCGAGGCGTCAGTCAACCCCGCCAGTTTGCCGATGGCCGACGCGGCCAGTCGACGCACATTGGCAACCGGCAGTCGTGTCAATTCGATAAGTTCCATCAGAGCGGACGGATCTCCGGAGTTACCCAGCACCACCGCCCGCTCGCGGAATTGTTTTTCGAGTGTTTTGTGCATTTTCCCCCTCGGGAAAGAGAAGTGCAGAATCAAAAACCCTCGATAACCTTGGGGGTTAGACCTGTAAGTTCTCTAAGATCAAAACTACCATCTGGATTCACTGATAACGTCTTATGCACTTTGGCTGAAGAATATTGTCCAGCTCTGCTGTTGTGCTGCCACCAGATAACATTCTCAACGGCCATACTGCCTTCAGGCCGTGCTGAAGATGCATCACCTTCAAAGAGTTTCGGCAATACTGCCTTGATGGTTTTGGCGTCATCATTGTTAAACCCGGTCCGCTCTGATAATTGCGGGTTCATACTGCCAAATGTGACATAGATGGCTCGATCCACCCGGTGTTTCATCCCCATGGTATCAGAACTTTTCTTGGTACCATCCCCCTCACCGCTAACGCTTTTGGTTATTTGAGTGCTGGTGATACTTACCGGTTCAATGCTGAATGCCGATTGAATGGAAACAGGACCGCGAATAGGGATTGATACCCCGTCTTTTGCTTCGTTTTTGAAGGCAAACAATTGGCCGAATGTTCTTACATCAAGCCATTTCTCACATGCTGATTTAGCAGTCTTTTCCGGCGGTGTTTTTTTTCTATTGAATGCATCCTTTCCTAAACCATATTCTTCAGACTCTGCGCGAGCTTTTAAGCTCGGCATGCCATCAATTTTCTTTTCATCCGACTGGACAAAAATAGCGTGACCTCCCTCTTGTAAGCGATCCCGGATTTTTCTCTTAAGACAGACATCTGTAATTTCACCATATCCATCATAATCTGTCCGAGGGCGATTACCATTTAAAGGATCACCGTTAGGGTTGGCATTTTTCACGCTAAAAATTACAGCAAAGTCAATTTTATTTCCCAAACTGCTCATATTCTTTTTCCTCCCTATGAATCTTCGTGAGTTTTGTCTGATTGGGCATTACAAAAAGACATCCTCTGGCAGTGATAGCCCAGCAGGAATTCTCCTGAAAGTGATTTCTCACTCGTAAAATCATCGGCCTGAAAAGCCGATAAAACCAC
>JAUVEB010000136.1 GCA_030595055.1 Desulfuromonadaceae bacterium | reverse complement strand
TCAAGCATGGTGTATTCCGGCAGATGCTGTTTGCCGCGTTCCCCGGCCCGCCAGCAGTGACTGATCTGGAAGATGTTGCCATAGCCGGCGGCCAGCAGGCGTTTCATGGCAAGTTCGGGAGACGTCTGTAAAAACCAGTCTGCGGAGGGAACCGCGTCGATATACCGTTCGGGGGCGTTGGCGGGAATTCGTTGCGGGCTTTCCACTTCAAGAAAACCACTATCTATGAAAAAGGCCCGAATCGCTTGGACGATCCGGGCCCGTTTTTCAAGCGTGGGCCGTTTGCGGGCCAACTGCCAATTTTGTGCCACGTTATTCCTTCACCCGGGTGACATATTCACCGGTTCGGGTATCGATCTGGATCAGGATTCCCTCTTCAACAAAAGAGGGAACTTGCAGGGTATAGCCGGTTTCGACCGTCGCAGGCTTATTGTTTCCGGCCGCGGTATCCCCCTTAACCCAGGGATCGGACTGGGCGACCCGCAGGTTGACGAAGTTGGGCAGGGTGATGCCGATACCGGTATCGTCGTACATGAGAATTTTGACTTCCATATTGTCGACCAGAAAATATTTATCATCAGCGAGGGTCGCTTCGCTCAGGATGACCTGCTCGTAGGTTTTCTGATCCATAAAAACATAGCCGGTCTCATCCTGATACAGGTACTGCATATCCCGTTCATCGAGGCTGGCCGGAGCAAAGGATTCACCACTGCGGTAAGTTCTGTCGAACAGGGCGCCGGTGATCATATTGCGTAGTTTACATTTATAAAGAGCCTGACCTTTGCCCGGCTTGGTGAAGTCATATTGCACGATAACGTGCGGAGCACCGTCAATGAGCAGTTTCAGGCCTTTCTTTAAATCTGAACAGCTGTACATATTGAACTCCTTTTATCGATTGCCGTCACGGCATAAGTCTTCTGACTGGCCCGGCATTTAAACATAAAATACCGTTCCTTGTCATCGGAAAACAAAGGTTTACCTGCGGTTAAGCAGATCGAAATCGGAGCAATTTATGCCGCTTTTTCCAGGGATGGCCAGGAGGCTGTCCGAAAATTACAGCGGCGCCAGTCGACGGAGTTCCGCCGGTTGCTGTTGTCGCTGGATGCGCAGATATAGAGCTTCGAGACCCTCGGCACAGAGCAACAGGGCGATAGCGATGATAATCCCGGAGACCGGTGGCTGAAATTTGACGATCGGCCACCAGAGCAACAAGAGAAAAGAACTTTTGAGAGCTGTCGAACGGCCCAGTTGGCCGGTCTGGTGAGCACCGGCAAACCAGCCGCGCAACAGGTTGTTGGCTCCGTAGAGGATCGGGAAGAGGGTACAGGCGGCCAGCGCCCAGCGCAGATAATGACGCAATTCGGGTTCGACACCGAGGAGTTGACCCAGAATCAACTGGTTGAGCGGCCCGGCGGTCAACAGGATCAACAAACCCATAGCAGAGGAGACCAGCAGGTTGAAGCGGACGATCATCCGATAATCGGCAGCGGACTTGACCAAGGTCAGGTAGACCTGTTGCAGGTTGCGCATCGGCCCGGCCAGTAAAAACAGGAAGCCGCGGATCACACCAAACGCCGCCAGAGCCAGCGTGCCGTCCGACAGCCGGCCGATAATTGCGCTGATCAAGAGGGGAATGGTCTGTTGCAGGCAGGAGGAATAGGCCAGGGGGAAAGAAAAATGCAGAATTTCCCCGGTGGTTTTTTCCGTCTCGCCCCGTTCCAGCGGCAGGTGCACTTTCCAGGCGAGAGCGACGATGACGAGGGTTTCGATGATAACGCAGCCGACCAGGGCAAAGGCGCCGAGCTGGGCCCCGGAAAACCAGCTTTGACCGATGGCCAGCAGACCGAACAGACCGCCGACGCGAACTCCCGTCGCAGCGGAAACCAGACTGGTGCGACGAGCCTGAATAAGCAATCCCTGGCAGAAGCCGCGCAGACCGGTGAAGAAGGGGAGCACGGCCAGGATATAGAGAGCTTCGCGGGCTGCCCGGGCAACCTCCGGCGGTGTTCCCAACAGTCGAACAAGCAACAGGTCGCCCAGCGGGGAAAAAGCAATCAGCGAAAGCATGACAGCCACGTAGGTCGCCACCAGGCCGATAAAAATCAGCACGCCGTACATCGATTTGCGCCCGCGAACCATGGCAATGGTGATGGTATGATTCTGGTACGAGGGGGACGCGATCAGCAGGTGGATGACCATCGCCACCGACATCCCCGCCAGGGCGGTGATATAGTCCTCCAGCCGTGCCAGGGCTCCGTTGATAATCGTGTGCGAAACACTCATCAGCTGGACGTTGAGCAACAGCGGAAAGAAAAACAGCGATATTTCTTTCAGGGTCAGTCGGGGATGACTCACGAAGCGGATCCACAGAAGAGTTGCAGAAGGTCGGTTGAGGTTTGCGCCGTAAAGTCGGGCACAACTCCACCGGTGTTCCCCAAACCGTAACTGCAGAAGCAGATAGCCGTGCCGGCCTCTTTACCGGAATGCAGGTCGGTGTGATGATCACCGATCATGACCGCCTGATCCGGCTCGGCACCCAGTGCTTCCAGGGCTTTCTGTACGGGAAGCGGGTGAGGTTTCTTTTCCGCAAAGCTATCACCGCCGATGACGATTTTAAAATGTTTCAATAAATCCAGCCCCGCCAACAGCTTCATCGTCAGTTGGTGCGGCTTGTTGGTGACCAGAGCCAGTTTTTCGGCCGGATGGCTGGTGAGCAGCTCTTTTACGCCGGGATAACAACAGGTGTTGTCGAGAAGATGCTCGCCATAGATAGCGAGGAAGCGAACGAGCTGTTCTTGTGTGTAATTTTCTTCTCCGTAGGCCCTTTTAATCAACTTGGTGACCCCGTCGCCGATGATGGACTTGACCCGCTCTCGCGTCAACCGGGGAAGCTTCAACTCAGCGGCCAACAAATTAAGGGAGTTTGTCAGATCCGCGACAGAATCGACCAGGGTGCCGTCGAGATCAAAAAGCAGGTATTCAGGTTTTTTGCCCATCAGTTTTTCCTGATCCGTGCACCGAAGATCGCGGTGCCGACCCGCACCAGGGTTGCACCCTCTTCGACCGCCACTTCAAAATCACCACTCATCCCCATCGACAATTCTGCCATGGCGACACCGGGCAGCGCCAATCCCTTGATCTGTTCGGCCAGTTCGCGCAGCTGACGGAAATAGGGGCGTACCTCTTCCGGATCGGTGCAGTAAGGGGGCAGGCACATCAATCCGCAGATCTGCAGGTTCGGCAACTCGACAACGGCTCGCACCAGGGATTCGAGATCTTTCACTGCGCAGCCTGCTTTGCCGGTTTCGTCGCCGATATTGACCTGCAGCAGAATTTTTATGCGGCTGCCGATCTTCTGCCACTGGCGGTTGATCTCCTCGGCCAGCGCCAACCGGTCGACCGAGTGAATCATCGCCACCCGGCCACGCAGGTATTTCACCTTGTTCGTCTGCAGACCGCCGATAAAGTGCCATTCGACCGGAGCTTGCACCAGCGGAGCCTTGTCGCGAAATTCCTGGACGTAGCTCTCTCCGAACAACAGCTGCCCACCGGCAAAAGCGTCCTCGACCAGCGCAGCCGGTTTCACCTTGGAGACGGCAATCAGTCGCACCTCTTCCGGGTCTCGGCCGGCCCGGTCGCAAGCTGAAACAATCCGTTCATGAATAGCGGCGAGGTTAGCGGCAATATCGTTCATCGGATTCTTCTCCGGACAAAGTATGATGGCGTCGCCATCAAATTATATCGACAGGGGGATGCCCAGCTCTTTCAGGGTGAGGGTCAGACGGCAGAGCGGCAAACCGACAACATTGGTGTAGCTGCCCTCAATCCCGGCGACAAAACAGACCCCCAGCCCTTGGATAGCATAGGCTCCGGCCTTATCGGCCGGTTCACCACTGGCAATGTAGCGCGTGATTTCCTCATCTGTCAATTCACGAAAACGGACCCGAGTTATGACCGCCTCGGTATGTTGCCTGCCAGTCTCTCGGTCGAGGATCGCGTAGCCTGAAAGAACCTGGTGCTCACGCCCGGAGAGCTGCCGAAGCATGACGGCTGCCTGTTGTTCATCACGCGGTTTACCGAGAATCTGTCCGTTACAGAGAACGATGGTATCGCTGCCGATGAACCAGCGACCGGTGATCTCGGGTCGATTCGCAACCTCGGAGGCCTTGTCGATGCTGAGCCGAACGACATGCTCTTGCGGAGTTTCTCCCGGCAGTTCTTTTTCTTCGGCCCGGCTCGGGACGACCTCGAAGGCGAGGCCGATCTGCTCAAGCAGCTCTTTGCGGCGGGGTGAAGCAGAGGCAAGGATGACTTTATCGTTCATTTGTTTTCTCTTCTTTTTGCGGCAATCGGTTCCCACCATTTCGGCAACGCAGCCAGTGCCCGGTCCGCCATCGCCAGACGGCGATCGGCCCGTTTCATCTTGCGTTTGAGTTCCAATGGCGGGAAGAGGCCGTAATTAACGTTCATCGGCTGAAAATTTTCAGCATCTGCTTCCGCTAAATGAGTCAGCAGGGCACCCATGGCCATCTCTGCCGGGGGCAGTGGTGCTGCTTCACCGCGCAACCGGTAAGCGCTGAAAATTCCTGCCAGCAGCCCACAGGCAGCTGATTCGACATAGCCTTCGACACCGCTGAGCTGACCGGCCAGACAGATATGCGGAGCTGACTTGAGCTGCAAAGTGCGCGTCAGACAACGTGGAGCGTTAACGAAGGTGTTGCGGTGCATACTACCGAGGCGGGCGAATTTGACATTCTGCAATCCGGGAATGGTGCGAAAAATCCGCTGCTGCTCTGGATAGGTCAGGCGAGTCTGGAAACCGACCAAATTGTAGAGTGAAGCGTGGCGGTTATCCTGGCGCAACTGGATGACCGCGTGCGGGATTTTTCCGCTGCGCGGATCGGGCAGGCCGACCGGTTTCATCGGCCCGAAGGAGAGAGTCTGCGGCCCGCGGGCGGCCATCTCTTCGATCGGCATGCAGCCTTCAAAGTGGATCAGTTTTTCGAACTCGCGCCCTTGAACTTTATCGGCATCGATCAATGCCTGTACAAAATTGTCGTACTCGTCCTTGCTCAAAGGGCAGTTGAGGTAATCGGCTCCCCCTTTATCATAGCGCGAAGCGCGCCAGACGATCTCGTAATCAATGGAGTCGGCCTCGACGATCGGTGCGATGGCATCGTAAAAGTAGAGGTGCTCGCTGCCGGTCAGCCTGGCCAGATCAGCGGAAAGAGCAGCAGAGGTGAGCGGACCGCCGGCCAAAATCACCGTCTCTCCGATCGGCAGGCTGGTCACCTCTTCACGGATCAGTTCGATCTTCGTCTCAGCGGTTATTTTATCGCCGATATAGCTGGAGAATTCATCCCGGTCGACCGCCAGAGCGCCACCGGCCGGAACCGCGGTGGCATCGGCGGCTTCGATAAACAGTGAACCGATCCGGCGCATTTCCTCCTTCAGGCAGCCGACCGCATTGTTCATTCCGGCACCGCGTAAACTGTTGGAACAAACCAGCTCCGCCAGTTTCTCACTTTCGTGTGCCGGTGAAAAACGCAACGGTTTCATTTCGTACAGCTTGACGTCACAGCCTTCTTTGGCCGCCTGCCAAGCGGCTTCACAACCGGCTAAGCCTGCACCGATGATGGTAATTTGCATACTTGATCCTTCGATATGAAAACAAAAAAACCGGCCGAACCTGTTGGCCCGACCGGTCATTGTACCTGATGATATCTGTTCTCAGGCGTCTTTTTTGGTACTCTTTTTTGCCGGAGCCTTTTTCGCAGCGGTTTTCTTTGCCGGGGCCTTCTTGGCCGCGGTCTTTTTCGGTGCCGCTTTCTTGGTGATTGCCTTTTTCGCCGGGGCTTTTTTCACCGGTGGGATCAACTCCTTTTCCCAATCACACTCTTCCTGCGGACAACGTTGCACGGTGCCCCAACGTTTGGTGGTTTTGATCTCCGTCAGCGGCCAGCTGCACTTGGGGCAAGGCTCGGCTTTGGGCGGATTCCAGAGGGCGTACTTACATTTGGGATAACGGTTGCAGGAGTAGAAGATCTTACCATAGCGGCTCTTCTTC
>JAUVEB010000216.1 GCA_030595055.1 Desulfuromonadaceae bacterium | reverse complement strand
CGGACTGTCTATCGCATTTTTTTCATTTTTTCTTTTGCAGGTGTCCCTGTCAAATCTGGTTGAACCGCTGATTCAGATGCTTTGTCTCCTGCTGGCGGTCCGCCTGGCAACAGAAAAATCACCTCGACATGTTCTCCAATTGTTCCTGCTGTCGACCATTGTGTTGGCTGCATCCTCGATGCTGACTCTTGATGTTGCGTACCTTTTTTATCTGGTGCTCATTGTTTTGCTGCTGACCATCGGCCTGGTTTTGCTCAGCTTTTATGCGACAGAACCACGGCTTCGTTTCAATCGACGGCAATGGCTCACGCTCTTGAAAATTGTGGTGCTTTTGCCGGTCGGATCCTTGCTGCTGATGTTGGTCTTTTTTGTGATTCTGCCGCGAACCCAGACGCCGTTGTGGAATTTTCTGAACCCGAAGCCTGTGGCGAGTATCGGCATGGCCGATCAGGTTCGTCCCGGTTCGTTTGCCGAACTGGCTGAAAGTGGGCAAATTGCTTTTCGTGCCGAAACCGGCCGCCTGCCTGATCATGACATCTATTGGCGGGGGATTGTTTTAAACCGACTGGAAGGACAGGTCTGGAAACGTGTGCCGGAGTTGGCAGAAGAAAAACTTCTTGCCGACCCGGCAGCGCAAACAGTGGTGACCATTTATGCGTCACCGAAAGCAGATCGCTACCTGGTGACCTTGGATGCCCCCCGTTCAGTCGCCGGCATAAGGCACAATTTAGCTGCCGACGGGGTGGTGACCGGGCGTTGGCGGGAGGCGCAGAAAATCCGCTACCAGGTGCGTGCTCAGTATGCTGCTCACAGTCGACAACTCGGCCCGATTGACAAGTACCTGCAGCTGCCGGAGAAAATTTCACAGCGGCTACAGGCAGTCGCTGAACAACTCGTTCAAGGAGAAACTTATGGTGAAAAAATAGCGCTGCTGGAAACTTTTTTTCGGCAACAACAACTGAGTTATGCAAACACTCGGCTGCCGCGGACCGACGATCCGGTCGATACTTTTTTGTTTGTAAGTAAACGCGGTTACTGTGAGTATTTTGCTTCATCATTCGCTTTGTTGTTGCGGCTTGCAGGGGTTCCCTCACGTCTGGTCGGAGGCTATCTGAGCGGTGAATATAATCATTTAGGCGGCTACTATCTGGTGGGGGAGAATGCTGCTCACGTCTGGGTCGAGGCCCTTGATGATGAGGGTCTTTGGCAGCGAATTGATCCAAGTCGTCTGGCTGTCAATGCTGATTTGGCCCTGTTTCAGCAGAATCGTCAAGCTCTGGATTCTCTCAGAGCATTCAATGATGCGCTGTTGCATTACTGGAGTCGTGTTGTCCTCAACTATGATTTGCGACAGCAGTTCGGCACGCTGCGTCAAGTTGCCGTCCGGGTTCGCGATTTGCGAAAGATTGACCTCCGCTTTTTGCCCTCTCTGCTTTGGTCGGGTGCGATTTTCGGCGTCTTCGCAGTATTGTTTTTATACTGGAACAAAAGCACCCGGGCGGTACGACTGCTGCGGGCTTATCGCAAGCAGGTGGCAAAGTGCTGCGGTCTTAAAAGTCTGCCTGAGAAACTCGGATTGTTTGCGTTGGCTCGTTTGGCCAATGAGCCGTTATGCCATGAATTTTCCATGATCTACGGCGGAGCTATTTACCGTGACCGTGATTTGTCTGTTGCCGAATATCGACAGTTGCGCGTTATTATTTCCAGATTACGTCGGCAAAGAATTGCTATTCGGGTTGCATTGTCCGATGCGCTTGAGGATAATGGTTCTTCAGGGTGTTGATCGTTATGTTTCAATAAGGAGAATAGAAAATGCCATATGTGCAGGTGAATATTACCAAGGGTGCGACCAACGAACAAAAAGCCGAGTTGGTTGAGGGGATTACCGATCTTCTGGTGTCGGTTCTTAATAAAAACCCGACATCAACCCAAGTCATTATCAACGAATTTGAAACAGACTGTTGGGGGATTGCCGGCCGTTCCGTGAAAAAGTTACGTGCTGAAGGTAAAACAGCGGCCATTTCAAAAAAATAACTGTTGGCTGGTTTGATGGTGGATTTAATCGCGATAGAAGGGTTTTGTTGCTAATGTCAAATCCAGGAGAGTTTTTGCAGGCCTGTGCCGATGGCAAGATCTGGCTGTTTTGCACCAAATGTAATGAAGTAAGAAATATCAATGATGTCGAACATCTCGACTGTATTGGTAATGAAAGTTATTGGGGTCCTGAACCCTGGTGGCATGATACACGGGTTTTTATATGCAAAGAATGCGGGACCCAGCAGACCTCAGCAATAGAATACGTGCCCTGAGGTTCTGCCCGTTAAATGCGCAAGGGAGCGGATGGCCGTTCCCTTTTTCTGTCGGTATCTAGTTTTCATCCGGAAACGGCCCTTTTTCACAATCTCTGCGTCAATCTGCACGTTTGCTTGTGCGGCGTAGACAGCCACGCCTCTGCGCAACCGCTTGATTTCCTTGACCTTGAGAAAAATTGCTCGTTTCCCTTATGAAAACTTGCAGCGCGCCCATCCGGAGCTTCCGGATGGGCACTATCTAAGTTATTGTATTTTTTAGCGATTCACAACAGCAGTTCTACTTCCGCTTTTTCTCCCCGGAACGGTACTCGGCTAAAAATTCTTTTTTAAATGCCGGGTAATCGCCTGCCTCAATTGCTGTACGCGCCCCCGCGACCATGTTCAGGTAAAAGCGCACGTTGTGAATCGCGGCGAGGGTCGCCGAGAGGATTTCGTTGGCATTGTACAGGTGGTGCAGGTAGGCTCGGGTGAAATTTTTACAGCAGTAGCAGTCGCAGGATGGATCGACCGGGTAGAAGTCACGCCGGAAATTTTTGTTGGTCAGACGGATCTTGCCACGTTTGGTAAAGAGCGTTGCGCTACGTGCGTAGCGGGTCGGGATGACACAGTCGAACATATCCATGCCGCGTTCAATCGATTCGAGAATGTCTTCCGGCAGGCCGACCCCCATCAGGTAGCGCGGTTTGTTCTTCGGCATGAACGGCTCGGTATAGTCGACCACCTTTTTCAACAACTCCAACCCTTCACCGACACTGACCCCGCCGATGGCGTAGCCGGGGAAATCCATTGCCGTTAAAGTCTCTGCGCACTCGCGCCGCAGATCATCATAAACACTCCCCTGAACAATGCTGAACAGCGCTTGATCCTTGCGGCGGTGGTGTTCCAGACAACTTTCTGCCCAGCGGATGGTTTTTTTGATCGATTTGGCTGCATAATCGTGGCTGGAGGGGTAGGGGATACATTCGTCAAAGGCCATGATGATGTCGGCACCCAAGTCGTTCTCGATCTGCATCGCTTCCTTCGGGCCAAGAAAAATCTCTTCACCGGTCAGCTCATGGCGAAAGTGCACGCCATCTTCACCGATCCTTTTTTTCGGCAGGGAAAAAACCTGGAAGCCGCCACTGTCGGTCAGAATCGGCTTGT
>JAUVEB010000207.1 GCA_030595055.1 Desulfuromonadaceae bacterium | reverse complement strand
CTTTTGCCGTTGTTCTCCCAGCAAACTGTTGAGGATGGTCGATTTGCCGACTCCTGAAGAGCCGAGCAGGGCCAGGGTTCGCCCCGGTTGCAGGTAGGTGGATAAAAAGAGCAACTGCTCCGCGTCATGGGCGCAACAGCTGTGTACCGGGACAGCGCCGGCAATCTGTTCAACCTGTTTTTTGCAGCGTTGCGGTTCGGAACAAAGGTCGGCTTTGTTCAGCAGAACGACGGCTTCGGCACCGCTGCTGCTCACCAGGGTCAGATAGCGCTCAATGCGTCGGAGATTAAAATCGCGATCAAGGCCACTGACGATCAGCACAACATCGACGTTAGCGGCAATCACCTGCTGCTCAATCCGTACCCGCCCCTTCCCTTTGCGACGGCCGGGAAGGTTGCGGGCAAAGGAACTTTTCCGCTTGAGCAGAGCATGGATGATGCCGCGCTGACCCGGTTGAGGTTCGACAACCACCCAGTCCCCGACCACCGGCAGATCAGGACGGCCGGCGGCTTTATGACGAACCTTGCCGGAGAAACGGACGGTCAACTCCTCTGTTTCAGTCCAGACACGAAAATAGTTTTTTTCGCCACGGATGACACGGGCGGGCCGATAGCCTTTCCCCTGCCAAGTGACAAACTGTGTTGAAAAAAACGGGGACCAGCCCCAAGTCTGTAAATTCATGCCGGGGAGGGTAACATGAACAAGCCGTTTTTCCAAGATTGACAGTGCAGTATGCGGGGTTAATCGGTGGTCTCATCAAGGAGCGGCTGAATGGCTCTCTGTAATTCGGAAAGCTGGTAGGGTTTTTTCAGGAAGCCATGAAGGCCCTTGCCGGCAAATTTCTGTGTGACCTCCTGTTCGTTGTAGCCGCTGCACAAAATCACCTTGGCGGCTGAATCGATGCGGCGGAATTCCCGGAATGCCTGTTCACCATCCAGATGCGGCATGGTCAGATCCATCAACGCAAACAGAATCTGTTCATGTTGTTTGCGGAAAATCTCCACGGCCTCGGCACCGTCAGCTGCGGTCACGACGTCAAAGCCGAATTCATTGAGCATTTCCCGGCCGATGCTACGGACGGTTTCATCGTCATCAACCAGCAGTACCAGGCCGCTCCCCTGTAATTGTTCGGCCGGGTTGTTGCTGTTAAAAAGTTCGACCGGTCTTGCCGAGACCGGCAAGAGAACCTTGAACGTGGTTCCTTTGCCGACTTCACTGTAAATCTTGATCGCTCCCTTGTGCCCACGAACGATACCGAGGACCGCCGCCATCCCCAGTCCCCGCCCGGTAAATTTGGTGCTGAAGAAAGGTTCAAAAATCCGCCCGATGGTTTTCCGGTCCATACCGCAGCCAGTGTCGGCCACCTCCATGTAGGTATATTGTCCGGCGGGCAGGTTTTCATCCAGCCAGGTTTCCTGCAGGTAGCTACGATCACAATCCATGGCCCCGGTGGTGATGGCGATCACCCCGCTCTTGTCGCCGATTGCGTCAGATGCGTTAATGACCAGATTGAGAATAATCTGCCGCAACTGGGTGACATCCGCTTCCACGCTGGGAAGGTGGGGCGGAAAATCATAGCGCAGCATCGCTTTTTTACTGACGGAAATTTCCAGCATCTGTTGCATCTCTTCAACCACCCGGCTCAGATTAAGCGGCTCGACAACAAATTTACCCCGGCCGGAATAGGCCAGCATCTGGTTGGAAAGATCCGCTGCTTTATTTGCCGAAAGCTTGATCTGTTCGATATTTTGCCGTGCCGGTGATTCCGTCGCCAGGCGGCGCAAAGCCAACTCGCAATGACCAAGCACGGCCATCAATATATTATTGAAATCGTGAGCAATCCCCCCGGCCAGCACGCCGAGACTTTCCAGTTTCTGCGCTTGCAAGACCTTGTCTTCCAGGGCCCGTTGCTTTTCCTGCAACCGCTTCCATTCTGTGATATCCCGGGTCATCGACAGAATGCAGGGTTCTCCGGCAATATCGATCACTCGCGCCGACCTCAGGCCGATGCGGGTGCTACCGTCCTTGTGGCGGAATTTCGCCTCAAATCCGACCACCTCACCATGCGTGCGCAATTTTGTCACCAGTTGTTCACGATCTTCAACTTGGCACCAGACGTCCAGGTCTTCGGGCCGTGAACTGCGGCCGAGAACCTCCTCCTCGGTCCAGCCTGTCATGTCGGAGAACCCCTGGTTGATCTCGAGATAAACACCGTCGACAAGACGACTGATATAGAGTGCATCCGGGCTGAGCTTGAAGGCACGGGAGAATTTTTCTTCCGACTGACGCAATGCTTCTTCGGCTTGCTTGCGTGCTGAGATATCTCGAACCGTGGCAATAATCCTCCCGGCGGTCCCGGGCTGATAATATTTGAGCCCGACCTCGACCCAGAAATGTTCCCCGTGACTCTTTTTCGCCAGCCACTCAAAGTGCTGCGGCCTCTGCTGGATGACGTTTTTCAGATGCTGCCGAATTTCCTGCTCGGTATAGGGCGGCACATTGGCGCTGACATCCACCGCAAGAAGTTGCAGGGCTTGTTCTTTGTTGTTATAGCCGTAGAGATCGAGCATTGCCTGGTTGACATCGAGAATTTGACCGGTTTCGGCATCATGGATAAAAATGGCGTCACTGCCGGCGTTGAAAATTTCCCGGTAATTTTCTTCGCTTTGCCGGAGCGCCGCCTCTTTGGTCGACAGTTCCAGGGTCTGTCTTCTGACCTGGCTCTTGAACACAAGGTTCATGAAAAAGGAGAGCAGGGTGGTAAGTCCTCCCACGGCCAGAACGGCCCAGATCCAGTCCGGCAGGGCAAACGGCAGCGAACGGTTGTCGCCCAGCCAATAATTAAGCCGCTGATAGTAGTAGGAGTTTTTGTCAGCTTTCCAGTGGGTCAGGTAGGAGTCAAGCTGGCTGAGCAGCTTGTGCCTTTTTCCTTTTTTGGCTGCAAAATGGATAGAAAACGGGGCGAAGTGGATGGAACTGGGGATCAGGTTGTATTTGCCGGCATGGAGCAGGCCGTAGAGTTGGGGAGCAACCCCGGCGGCCGCTTCACCCCTTTGCACCGCGGCAAAGGCCTCGGCAAGATTCGGCACCTCGACATACTCGCAGTCGACCTGCAGTTGTCGGGCGGTTTTGCGGAAATTCTGCCCGCTGATGTCATGGTGTATGATCGCAACCTTTTTCCCGGCCAGGTCAGAAATGTTCTTGATACCATCTCCCGGCAGGACATAGGCCTGTCCCTGGAGTTCAAGCGCCGATTCATAGCTGTAATCCATGACCTCGGCCCGTTCCGAGCTGTGGGACACAGAAGGCATCAGGTCGATCTCACCGGTCTGTAACAGTTTCAGTCCATCGGCCCGGCTGATCGGCACAAAAACCGCTTTCCAGTTTTCATTTTCCGCGATTTTTCTGAGCAGGTCGGGATTAAACCCCTGTGCTTTGCCCTGCTCATCGATAAAATTCATCGGCTCAAAGGGAAAGATACCGATGCGGATGGTCCCGTGCGGGCCGAGATGGTCAGCAGAGACCGGGCCGGCACACAAGAGAATGACGAGGCAGAGATAGAAAGGCAGCAGGTAT
>JAUVEB010000119.1 GCA_030595055.1 Desulfuromonadaceae bacterium | reverse complement strand
TTGAAAAAAAGAGCTTTGGGGGCCTGACTGCGTATGTTCGTGTTTAAACCTGACATAAGAATGTCTGACGAAGAGTTTCGTCAAATACGTGATTATATATATAATTATTGTGGGCTTTATTTTGATATCGACGCCAAATATATGCTCGAAAAACGCTTGAACAGGCGGGTGTCTCAACTGCAACTGAACAGTTTTAAAGATTACTTTTATCTGCTTCGCTACAGTCGGGATTGCGAAGAAGAACTGTCGTTGGTGATTGATCTGTTGACGACCAATGAAACATATTTTTTCCGGGAAGATTTTCAACTGAAAGCCTTTACTGACGAAATTCTTCCGGAAATTATCAAGAATAAGCGTGGTACAGGAGACCGGAGTCTGAGGATCTGGAGTGCCGGGTGTTCTTCAGGGGAGGAGCCGTATACCATCGCCATGTTGATGCTGCAGAACCCGGAATTGAGACGTTGGGATGTTGAAATTATCGGCACCGATATCAGTAAGCAGGTTTTAATCAAAGCTCGTGAAGGGATCTACGGAAAGAACTCGTTTCGCAGTACCGAAGATTATTATGTCCAGCGCTATTTTACCGAAGAAGACGGTCGTCTGCGCATTTCCGATCAGGTGAAACGCTTAGTCACGATCAGCCATCTTAACCTGCTGGATGTCAGTCGAGTTTCCTTACTCGGCAGGATGGATGCGATTTTTTGTCGAAATGTCATCATTTATTTTAACTTGGAAGCAAAGAAGAAAGTTATTTCCAGGCTTTATCAGCAGTTGTCCAAAGGGGGTTTTTTGCTGCTCGGTCACTCAGAATCATTGATGAATATCAGTACCGATTTTGTGCTGCGACATTTTACCCATGATATGGTCTACCAGCGGCCGGATCCGGCACGCGGAGTTATCTTATGAGTCGTCCTGTACGCGTTCTGGTCGTTGATGATTCAGCTTTCAGTCGTGTTTCAATCGGTAAAATGCTTGAAACCGACGCGCGGATCCGGGTGGTCGGTTATGCGATGAACGGTGAAGAAGGATTAAAAAAACTTCTGCAACTGGAGCCCGATGTCGTAACGTTGGATCTTGAGATGCCGCGCATGGGTGGCTTTGGCCTGCTGCGGTTGATTATGCAGAACCGCCCGGTTCCGGTCATTGTTGTTTCTTCGCATAGTGAAAAACCGGATGTTTTTAAAGCCCTCGAGCTAGGTGCTGTTGATTTTATCGCCAAGCCGGCCCGTGCAAAAAGCTCAGACCTGTATGCTCTCCGGCAGGATCTGATCAGCAAGGTTTATTTGGCGGCACAGTTAAGTGTTAAAAAAATTCGGCAGCGCTTTGGTGCTGAAGGCGGCTCGACCGGAAAACAGATTTTGCCGTTACCACCGGCAAATCACCAAGCGACGGCATTGCTTATCGGGGCTTCAACGGGGGGGCCTCCGGCATTGCACCAGCTGTTTTCTTCTCTTAAGGTAAAATTGCCGGTTCCGATTGCCGTCGCGCAGCATATGCCCCCCGGGTTTACGAAATCGTTTGCACAAAGATTGAATGAATATTCCGTCCTTGATGTCAAGGAAGCTGAGGATGGTGACAGGATGCTTCCCGGGCAGGTTCTTATTTGCCCCGGCAACAAGAATCTTGAACTCCGGCATTTTGCCGAGGCCGTGCGGATCCGTCTTGTTGACCCACCGACTGAACAGATATACACGCCATCAGTCGATGTTTTGTTTCGCACCGGAGCTTGTGCCTATGGTCTTAACGTTCTTGGGGTCGTGTTGACCGGCATGGGGAACGATGGAACTGCCGGAGTGCTGGAGATCTCCCGGCATGGCGGTCGGATTTTAGCAGAAGCAGAAGAATCTTGCGTTGTTTACGGTATGCCGAAAGAAGCTGCTCAAACCGGTTTAGTGGAAAAAATAATTCCGCTGGGCGGCATGCTGCAAGAGATAGAAAATCGTTGTTGCGGTGTTCGTGGCCACAGCTAATACTGGCAATCATTTGTCCAGACTGTTAAAGTAACGCAGTGTTTTTTTAGGGTTTTGGTGGCTAGAGGGATTACTGATGGAGATGGCACGGGTACTCGTGGTTGATGATTCGCCGACCATGCGGCAATTAATCATTTTTGCTTTGCGGCGCATCCCCGGTTTGCAGGTTGACGAGGCGGGTGACGGAGTTGCTGCGTTGAAGAAGCTTGCTTCTGAGTCGTATAGTCTGTTGCTGACTGATATCAATATGCCGATCATGGATGGTTTGAAGTTGGTCAGTCTGATCCGTAATGACAGCCAGTATAATACTGTACCGATTGTTGTAATTACCACGGAAGGAGCCGCACAGGATCGGGAAAAGGCTCTTGCCCTCGGCGCGAACGAATATCTTACCAAGCCGATACAGGCCGCCCGGGTCATCGAAATCGTGCGTCGTCTGCTTGCCGTTGAGTAATAAGGAGAAGACGGGCGGTTACGGGCTTGACAGCGTGCTGTGAACATGTAATAAGACGCCAATCCGTCTTATTTTGGACAGACTTAGTTTATTTCAGGAGGAACAGTTGGCAAAAGAAGAAGCAATCGAAGTTGAAGGGATCGTTGTCGAACCCCTGCCGAATGCCATGTTCAGGGTGAAGCTCGACAACGATCATGTTGTTTTGGCACATATTTCCGGGAAAATGCGCAAGTATTATATTCGCATCCTGCCTGGCGACCGTGTGACTGTAGAGCTTTCCCCTTATGATCTGACCCGTGGGCGGATTACTTATCGCGCCAAATAGTCGCTTTGACTCTGTTGTTGCATGCTTTGTCGCAGGGTCTGATATGAATCGTTAGTCAACTAGTTTTCTCGTTGTTGTGAAAGCATGATGCCGGCCTGTGCCGGTTTTTGTGTATATAATCTCCCCGGAGATTGTTGAACTATCCATGAGCCAGTTGCAAGTCCGGCTGTTTGGCCCAGATTTGGGCTCCTTTTCGACCCATAGCTACGGCTATGAGCCTTTAAACGAGCCCAAATCTGGTCACAAACTTCCAAGTTTTCGCCTCGGCCCGGATGTCCGACGGTCTCCCGGATTTCCTGAAGAGAGTATCGAGCAACGGTTATCTGGCCGTTGCGGAGGATCTATGGAAAAGCAGTACGTTCCCGGAAATGTCGAGCAGCAGTGGCAAGAGAAGTGGCGGCAGGAACAGACTTTTCGAGTCGGTGAAACCTCGGATAAGCCGAAATACTACCTGTTGGAAATGTTTCCCTATCCTTCGGGGCGGATTCATATGGGGCACGTCCGTAATTATGCGATTGGTGACGTGGTTGCCCGTTTTAAGCGGATGCAGGGATTTAATGTTCTGCACCCGATGGGCTGGGATGCTTTCGGCATGCCGGCAGAGAATGCGGCCATCGAGCATAAAACTCATCCGGCAAAATGGACCTATGAAAATATTGACAGCATGCGTCAGCAATTGCAGCGGATCGGCCTGTCTTATGATTGGCAGCGTGAGTTTGCCACCTGTAATGTTGATTACTATCGTTGGGAACAATTGATCTTCCTGAAGATGTTTGAACGCGGTCTGGCTTATAAAAAAGGCTCGTCGGTGAACTGGTGCCCGGACTGCCAGACGGTGTTGGCTAACGAACAGGTTGAAGATGGCAGCTGTTGGCGTTGTCATAATCCGGTTGAGCCGAAGGAGCTTGAGCAGTGGTTTTTCAAAATCACCGATTACGCTGATGAGCTCCTGGACTGGACGGAAAAACTCCCCGATTGGCCGGGGCGGGTGCTGGCGATGCAACGCAACTGGATAGGTAAGAGCTATGGTTGCGAAATCGAGTTCCCGGTTGCTGACAGCAGTCAAAAAGTCAAGGTTTTCACGACCCGTCCCGATACTCTGTTCGGCGCCACATTCATGAGTCTGGCACCGGAACATCCCCTGGCGAAATCTTTGGTAACCGCTGCGCAGCAAGAGATCGTTGAACAGTTTTTCGCCCAGGTTGAGCGACAGGATAAAATTGAACGAACCAGCGGAGATCTGGAAAAGCTGGGTGTTTTCACCGGTTCCTATTGCCTCAACCCATTAACCGGAAAGAACATCCCGGTTTTTTTGGCAAATTTTATCTTGATGGATTATGGGACCGGTGCGGTTATGGCTGTGCCGGCGCATGATCAGCGGGATTTTGAGTTTGCCCGCAAATATGAATTGCCGATCCAGGTGGTGATTCAGCCGGCAGGGGATGTGCTGCTTCCGGAAGGGATGGCAGAGGCTTATATCGGTCCCGGCTTGCTGGTCAATTCCGGCCAATTTGACGGCATTGAGAATGAATCAGCCAAAGAGCAGATTGCTGCCTACCTTGATCAGCGTAACGAAGGACGAAAGACGGTCAACTACCGTTTGCGTGACTGGGGCGTCTCTCGCCAGCGCTACTGGGGGACGCCGATTCCGATCATCTATTGCGACTCCTGTGGCGCCGTTCCGGTTCCGGAAGAGGATCTGCCGGTCACCTTGCCGGTCGATGTTGAACTGACCGGGGAAGGGGGCTCTCCACTGGCGCGTCATCAAGCTTTCCTCAAAGTTGCCTGCCCGGTTTGCGGCAAGCCGGCCCGGCGGGAAAGCGATACCTTTGATACCTTTGTCGAAAGTTCCTGGTATTTCGCTCGTTACTGCTGTCCCGATTATACGGATGGTCCCCTCGACCGGGCCGCTGCCAACTACTGGCTGCCGGTGGATCAGTATATCGGCGGGATAGAGCATGCTGTTATGCATCTCCTCTATGCACGTTTTTTTACCAAAGTGTTACGTGACCTGGGAATGCTTGATGTCGACGAGCCCTTCACAAAACTCTTGACCCAGGGAATGGTCTGCATGGAGACCCAGCGTTGTCCTGAACATGGCTGGCTTTATCCGGAGCAGGTTATTGATGGAAAGTGTGCTCACTGTGATCGGACGGTGGAATTCGGGCGCACTGAAAAAATGAGTAAATCGAAGAAGAATGTGATCGATCCAAATCAGTTGATCGATCAGTATGGCGCGGATACTGCTCGCCTGTTTTCACTGTTTGCTGCCCCCCCGGAGAAAGATCTCGAATGGAATGAACAGGGTGTCGAAGGTTGTTCGCGCTTTCTTAACCGTGTCTGGCGTGGCGTTGTCGACAACTTGGATCTGCTTGAAAATGCTGAATTGCCGAATGACGTCTCGGGAATTGCCGCCGATTTGCGGCGGAAAACGCATCAAACCATCAAGAAAGTGACCGAAGATATCGACGGTCGTTTCCATTTCAATACGGCAATTGCCGCTGTCATGGAACTGGTCAATGCTGTTTATGCCTTTAAAGAGGGATCGGAGCATCCCGGAGTTGTGCGCGAAGCACTGGAAACAGTTGTTCGTTTGCTGAATCCCTTTGTTCCACATGTCTGTGAGGAACTGTGGAAAATGCTCGGTCATCATGAGAGTATTGAAACCGCCGGTTGGCCGCAATGGGAAGAAGCGGCTTTACTGTCTGCTGAAATAACTTTAGTTGTCCAAGTGAACGGCAAGGTCCGTGGTAAGCTTGCCGTGGCCGTGGATGCCGATAAGGAGTCGATTGAGGCAGCAGCTCTCGCGGAGCCGAATGTCCAGCGTTTTGTTGAAGGGAAACAGCTGCGCAAAATTATTGTCGTGCCCGGTCGCCTGATCAATATTGTGGTGTCGTGATGAGATTTCTTACTGTTTTGTTGTTGTTGCTGACCGTTGTCGGCTGTGGATATCATTTCCCTGCGCAGGGGGGCGCCTTGCCTGGTGGGGTGCAGAAGATTTTTCTTCCGCTTTTTGCCAACGGGACGGCTGAACCTCGTCTGGAAAATTATCTCAGCAGTAAGGTCAGCGAAGTTTTTGCGCGCAATGCGAATCTGCTTCAGGTTGAAGATCGGCAGCAGGCCGAAGCAGTGCTGGAAGGTGTGATCAGTTCTTATCGAACCCGTGCGTATTCCTACGATAAAAATGACGATATCAGTGAATATCGCTCCACAATGGTTGTCAGTGCGAAGTTTCGCCAGGTTGAAGATGGTCGATTGCTTTGGCAAGGGCAGGTGTCCTGGGATGATGAATATCCGGCAGCTGATGATAAGTCATTACAGGAAGATTTCGAACAGCAGGCGATTGAAGAGATCAGCCTGCGGTTGGCCGAAGAACTGTTCTATCGGCTGCTGGATGATTTCTAAACGGCGCAGTGATGACTGCTGACGAATTAACACGTGCTTTGCGTTCCGGCAAGGTTCCTGAGCTCCTCTATCTTTACGGCAAAGAGTCTTTTCTTGTTCAGCGTGCTGTCCGTTTGGTCAGAAAGTCTGTATTGACCTCCGCAACAGACGATTTCAATGATCATCAATTCCATGGTAAAGAGGTCACTGCGACGCGGATTCTTGAGGCCGCGTTGACGCTGCCGGTCTTTGCCGACAAACGGCTGGTCACGGTTAAGGAAGCCCACCTGCTGCCGGCGGCTGAGCTGGAAGAACTGATTCCGTACCTGAATAATCCGGCACCGGAAACCTGTTTGCTTTTCGTCGCGGAAAAAATCGACAGTCGTCGCAAGTTTTTCCTGCAATTCAAAAAAATCGGCCAGTTGGTCGAGTTCAAACCCTTATCAGAGAGGGAAATTCCTGCATATATCCGTTCATTTCTCGATGAACGCGATATGCGAATTTCTGCCGATGCACTGGATCTGTTCTGTGATCTATCCGGTGGCGGTTTGTATGAGGTTCATAGCGAGTTAGAGAAACTGCTCAATTATCTTGGCGACAGGAGCTTGGTTGATGTCGCCGATGTGCAAGCGGTGGTTTCCAAAAATCGTGCGGAAAATATTTTTGCTTTGGGCAATGCTGTCGGGCGGGGTGATGCGGCTAAAGCACTGGCATTGGTCAAGCGCCTTGTTGATGCGGGGGAAGCACCACTGAAAATTCTGTCGCTGCTGGTGCGGCATTTTCGACAACTCTGGAAAGTTCGTGAATTGCAGGTGAAAAAATGCAGCTCAAGAGAAATCTCCGGAACGGCCGGGGTTCCATTTTTTGTTGTTGATGCG
>JAUVEB010000046.1 GCA_030595055.1 Desulfuromonadaceae bacterium | reverse complement strand
CCGTTTTCGACTTTTCTTTCATGGGCGGCAGCATGGGCTCAGTGGTTGGTGAGAAGATCACCCGGGCCATTGAAAAGGGCCTGGAAACCAAAGCTCCAATGCTGATTTTCTCTTCCTCCGGTGGTGCCCGAATGCAAGAGAGTATTCTCTCGCTGATGCAGATGGCCAAGACCAGCGCGGCGTTGGCCAAGCTGAAAGCGGCCGGTATCCCCTTTATCTCGGTGCTGACCGACCCGACCACGGGTGGGGTAACTGCCAGTTTCGCCATGCTCGGAGATCTGAATATCGCCGAACCACGCGCCCTGATCGGTTTTGCCGGACCGCGGGTTATCGAACAAACCATCCGTCAAACCCTGCCGGAAGGTTTCCAACGCTCCGAGTTTCTGCTGGAACATGGCATGGTCGATATGATCGTTCCGCGTAGCGAGATGAAACAGCGCCTGTCGCAGATGCTGCATATTTTTACTAAAAGCTAGGAGGCTGTCAGGCTATCCATGCGCCGGCTGCAAATTCGGCCCGGATAGTCCGACAGTCTCCTCGTACCCCGTGTGGCTATTCCTGCCTTCCGATTCCGGCCATTTTAGGTACTGCCCGTATTGCGCCAACTTGGTTTAGCGCGCGGCCAGGCCTGCGTTGGCGACGCCTTGACAGCACCCAAAATGACTCAGATTTTTTTGACACGCCTAACCACACGGGGCACTAGCGGATGAGCGACAGCTACCGAGCGACCCTCGATTATCTCTACTCGCTGCAGCTTTTCGGGATCAAACTGGGGTTGGAAAATATTCGCGAACTGCTTGAGAGGATCGGTAATCCGCAGCGTGAGCTGCGGATTATTCATATCGCCGGGACCAACGGCAAAGGTTCAACGGCCGCGGCTTTGGCGAATATTTTCTCCGCAGCCGGCATCCGGGCCGGGCTCTATACATCCCCCCATCTACACAGTTTCACCGAACGGGTGCGGGTCGACACCCGGCAAATAACTGAAGCCGAAGTTGTTACGCTGACCAAAGAGCTGCGGCCGTATGCTGAAAAGTTGCGGACGACCTTTTTTGAATTTACCACAGCGCTGGCGTTGCTCCATTTTCAACGCAGTAACGCTGAGTGGGCGATCCTTGAGACCGGCCTGGGCGGGCGGCTGGATGCGACCAATGTGGTCGACCCGGAGCTCTGTTTGATCACGCCGATCGCTCTTGATCACACCGCCTTTCTCGGGACCTCTCTGGCCGAAGTGGCGGCGGAAAAAGCCGGTATTTTCAAACCGGGGGTGGCCGTCATCAGTGCCCGGCAAGAACCTGAAGTCGATGCTGTCCTGCATGCCAAGTCTGTGGTATTAAAGTTACCTCTGCTGCAGGCTGGGCGCGATTACAACTGGCAAGCTGCAGCCGGACAGCTCTCGTTTCAGGGGTTGAATTGCGAACTGACGAGACTGCGGCCGAAACTGCCTGGAGTGCATCAGCAGCAGAACCTGGCTCTGGCTCTGGCCGCCGCAGCCTATTTGCGACAGGCCGGCGTTGCCATCCCGGAATCAGCCCTGCGGCAGGGGGTTGAACAGACCCGCTGGCCGGGGCGCCTGGAGTGGCTGGCGGAGAATATTCTTCTCGACGGGGCGCATAATCCGGCCGGGGCCGAGGTGCTGGCCGACTATCTGAAGCAGCGGAAGCTGCGTGATCTGCATCTGGTCGTTGGTTTGAAAGCGGATAAACAAGCGGAGAAACTGTTAGTTCCGCTGCTGCCTTTTGTCAGCCGCCTTTATGCAACCCGTCCGCCGGTGGATAAGTCGGTGCCACCGGAAAAACTGGTGCAACTGGCGCGAAAGTCAGGTATTCTGGCCGCCGAGTATGCTGATCCGGCAGCGGCGATTGCCGCTGCCCTGCAGAACCGGACTGCGGGACAAACGCTGCTGGTGGCAGGATCCCTTTTTTTGGTCGCGGCGGCCCGTGAGCATTTTCTGCCGACGGCCGAGTTACTATCAATCTCAGACTGATTTTATCTGGATACTGATTCCATGCTGTTGCGTTTACTCATCATCTTCTCTCTGTGTTGTTTCTCCCTTGATGCCGGTGCTGCCGATTGGCAGCAGGGTGGTTCGTCCGAACTTCCGGTGACTCTGGAAGCAGACGAATTGAGTTACGACAATGAAACGGGTCGTTATCGGGCCAGTGGCAATGTGCAACTGATCCGGGGGGAGATGGACGTACGCAGCCGAATCCTCTGGTGGAATCAAAAGAGTGGCGAAGTCGAAGCAGAAGGGGATGTTCTGATGACCTCCCCGGATGAGCAGCTCTCCGGCAGCAAGGTACATTACAACCTGCAGCAGGAGACCGGCTCCATTGAAAATGGTCATCTTTTTCTCCGTGAGCAGAACCTGCATGTACTTGGGAAAAATATCGAACGGCTCGGCACGTTTGATTACCGGATAAGTGACGGGACTTTTACCACCTGTGACGGGGAAATCCCTTCGTGGAAATTCGGCGCCAGTCAGCTCGACGTAACCCTCGGTGGCTATGCCCGAGCCAAAAACGCAGTTTTTTATCTCAAGGATGTTCCCTTCTTTTACCTTCCATACATGGTTTACCCGGCGAAATCGGAGCGGGAATCGGGTCTGCTGGTGCCGCGGGTCGGCTATTCGGAGCAGCGCGGTTTTCAGTATAACGGTGCCTACTATCAGGTGCTCGGCCGGAACCAGGATGCCACCATTTATTTCGATTATCTTTCCGAGATGGGGATAGGAAAGGGGTTGGAATATCGCTACATCTTCGGCAAAGGAAATGTCGGCGAGGCACGTGTCTACCACATCGATGTCGACAAGGTGGATGGGGTTGAGGTCGGTGAGGAACGTTACGCCATTGAATGGCAGCACAACGGACTGCTGCCGGGCGGCGTGCGGATGGTTGCCGATGCCGAGTATGTCGATGATGATGAGTATTTTGAGGATTTCGGTGAGGTTGCCGAAGAGTACAATAAGGATAAGGTGCAGTCGATCTTTTCTCTGAGCAAAAACTGGGGGAAGTACAACCTGATCGGACAGTTTAAATACACCAAGGATCTTGAGGTGGATGATCCCACCACCCTGCAATTACTGCCGCGAATCACCTTTGATGCCATCCGGCAGCGGCTCGGTGAGTCGATATTCTATTATCAGTTGGAGAGTGAATACACAAATTTCCGGCGTGATGAGGGGTTGCGGGGCGAACGTTTGATGCTTCGACCGAATCTTTCGACCAGCCTGCAACTCTGGAACCGGATCGATGTGACCCCGGAGGTGGCTTATCGTGATCGTTATTACTGGGGGCTGAGTGATGGATCCGGCTCTGAGCAGGAAGGGATCGTTGAATTTACCACCCGAGTCAATACCCGTCTGCAGAAGATTTACAAACAACCGATCGGTCCGATTGACAAACTGCGCCATTCACTCGAACCTGAAGTCATTTATAGGTACACGCCGGACGTTAACCAGACCCACCTGCCCGATTTTGATGCCGGTGACCGCGTTGCCGAAGCAAACCGTATCGAATACGCCCTGGTACAGCGATTTACGGCGCGCTTTAACCGGGAAGAAGGGGATGCAACCTACCGGGATCTGCTCTATCTGCGCTTGTCACAGAATTACGACCTGCGTGAAGAGGCGCAAGATGAACCCTTTTCAGCCATTCGTGGCGAGCTGACACTTTTGCCGACTGACCGGGCAAAAGTGCTGATGGACAGTACGTTCGATATCGATCGGGGGGAATGGAGCAAGTTTGCTGTTGAGGGGCACGTTGAGGATCAGCAGGAGAACGCACTACAGGTGATGTATCGCTATGATCGTGACCAGGGGATAGATTACGGTTCGTTGAAACTGGATGTGGCTTTTCTTAAACCATTCTATGTCGGTTATGAAAAACGCTATGATTTTGCCGAAAATGAGCAGCTGGAGGATCTGCTTGGTATTGAGTATCGTCAGCAGTGCTGGAGTGCCTTGCTGACGTTTCGGGAGAATGACACAGATCGGGCCGTCATGTTGACCTTTACCATGTCGGGGATTGGCAGCGTCGGTGGCGTAAGTGGCAACCTCGGAGGGATCTAGGAGGCTGTCGGACAATACAAGAACCTACTGCGAAACCGTCTGATCGGTTCATATTTCCGTATGTTTTCGACAAATAGCGGTGCTATTCGCTCTCAAACCTACGAAAATCTGCCCTCGAACAGCCGATTTCTCGCTACGGCTCGTCTTCTCGGACAGCCTCCTGGGAGGCTGTCCGAGAAGACAGTTGACGCTGTTCCGGCCGGCATGCGAAGTTTAACGGCTGGGATATGGCCGTTATGAAGAAACGGGCAGGCGGGGGTTCCCGTCACTTTTTACGTCAAAACTCTGTTTTGGGAGGTGTGTTTGGCCCCTGCCCGTGAGTCGGCAACAGTCGGCAACAAAAATCTGATTACCCTCTGGTTGCTGGTGATCATTCTGGTGATGTTCGGTTATGCTGTTTTCGGTGACCGTGGAGTTATCCGGATTTTGCAAGCGGAACGCCAACAAAAACATTTGGAAGCAACGCTGGTTGGCTTGCAACAGGAGCAGCAGCAACTGCGGGAAAAGATTGAACGCTTACAAAATGACAGGGATTACTGGGAACAGCTGGCCCGGGAAAAACTGGGTATGGTGCGGGAAGGAGAGCTGATTTACCATCTCCCCCCGAAAGAAGGTCAATAGAAAAGGCAACAAGTGAATCTATGAAAAAACAGTTACGTCAGGCCATTAAGGCCGCTCTGCAGGAATGTTACGACCAGGGAACCCTGAACTCCGGTGTGCTGCCGGAAGAGATCCAGTTAGAAATCCCGAAAAATCCGGATCATGGAGATTTTGCCTGCAATCTGGCAATGACCATGGCCAAGGTGGAACGTAAAGCTCCCCGGAAGATTGCGGAAGCTCTGGTCGCAGCATTGCAGGGAAATCCCCTCTGCGAACAGATCGAGATTGCCGGGCCCGGATTTATCAACTTCCGTCTGGCCGCGAGCTGTTGGTACGGGGTACTTGACCAAGTCATGCAGGCCGGTGCCGATTTCGGTTGCAGCCGGGTGGGTGAAGGGATCAGAGTTCAGGTGGAGTTCGTCAGTGCCAACCCCACCGGACCCCTGCATATCGGTCATGGTCGCGGCGCCGTCGTCGGAGATGCCGTCGCTGCCGTTTTGCAGGCGGCCGGCTTTGATGTTCAACGCGAATACTACGTCAACGATGCCGGCAACCAGGTGTCTATTCTCGGCCGCTCCATTCTGCTGCGTCTGCGTGAATTGCAGGGTGAAGCTATTGATTTCCCGGAAGATGGTTACCAGGCGAACTACGTCCGCGAACTGGCCGCTAAATTCCGGGCTGAACAGGGTGACTTGACCGATGTCCCTGAAACTGCGGCAATTGAACACTGTACCCGTTTCGGCGTTGCTGAAATTCTGGAATGGATTTCCGAGGACTTGCGAGCTTTCGGGATCAGTTTTGATCGCTGGTACAGCGAAAAAAGTCTTTACGATCTCAAGCTGGTTGACAAGGAATTGGCCAAACTCAAAGAGCGGGGCCTGTCTTTTGAACATGAGGGTGCGCTCTGGCTGAAGACCACCGATTTCGGTGATGACAAAGATCGGGTACTGATCAAGTCGGACGGCAGCATGACCTATTTTGCTTCCGACGTTGCCTATCACATGGAAAAGTTCGAGCGCGGTTTCGACCGGGTGATTGATGTCTGGGGCGCTGATCATCACGGCTATATCCCGCGGATGAAAGCCATGTTGGCCGGCTTGGGGCACCCGCCGGAAGACCTTGAGGTTCTGCTCATCCAAATGGTCAACCTGTTGCGCGACGGACAGCCGTTTGTCATGGGCAAGCGTTCCGGAAACTTCATCACCCTGCGTGAGGTAATTAACGAGGTGGGGAGAGATGCCTGCCGTTTCTTCTTTTTGATGCGCCGCTGTGACAGCCAGCTCGATTTCGATCTGGAACTGGCCAAGCAGCAGAATTCTGACAACCCGGTCTATTATGTTCAGTATGCCCATGCCCGGGTTTGCAGTATCAACCGCAAAGCAACCGAGGAGGGCATTGTACAGCCCGTTTTGGGGGAGGTTGATCACAGCAAGCTGAAACTGGTCGAAGAGTTGGCGCTGGCCAAACAATTGGCCCGTTATGAGGAGATGGTTGTCGGGGCGGCGCTGAACTATGAACCACACCGGGTGGTTTTTTACCTGCAGGAATTGGCAGCTCAGTTTCATAGTTATTACAATCGTCAACGGGTGCTGGTGGATGACCCGGCGACCACTCAGGCGCGTCTATATCTGGTTAACTGTATTCGTATTGTCTTGGCGAATGCTCTGCAACTGCTCGGTGTCTCAGCACCGGAACAGATGTAAGGGGGATTTATGAAATCTGCGACCAAAACTCGAACCCAGCGACGGATGGAGAAAAAACAGACCCTGCTCCTGCTGATGCTGGTGCTGGTGGTTTCTCTGGCCAGTTTTACTCTCGGGGTTATTGTCGGGCATCGTGGTGTAGAACGGGATCTGGTACAAAAACAACAGGCCGCGGAAAAAATCCTGATGGCCCAGCCCCCCGCAGCGGTGTCCCCGGTGATTGATAACGTCGAAGATGTGGCGGAAAACCCTGTGGCCGGGCAAGCGGCCGGAGAACCGCGGGAAGAGATAAAACTGACTTTTTATGATCAGCTGGCCAAAGAGAAGGGTGTCCCTCTCGGCAGCGGCATCAATCTGCCACCGCAACCGCCACCGTCGGAAAAAGAGGCGGTGCCGCCGATTTCTTTACCTGATCAGCCGATTGTTAAAATATCCACCCAGGCAGCAGTCAACACCATTGAAGAGCCTGTGCCCCCAGTGAAAAAGTCGCTGACGGTGTTGCCGAAAGTTGATCCCAAGGGGAGTTATGCTGTCCAGGTTGGTTCATTCGCAGCGGTTGCTGATGCCGGAGTTTTCAAACAACGGCTTTTGGATAAGGGCTTCCCGGCTTTTGTAATGGAAGCGGACCTTGGACAAAAGGGGCTTTGGTATCGCGTGCGGCTTGGTCCCTATGCAGATGCCGACACCGCTAAGTCGGTTCAGCAACTGGCTGAAAAAATGGAGCAAATAAAAGGGTTTGTCTCGCGTCAATAAACAGCTTGCCAGTTTGCGCCGCACTGATGAATGCCGTTTTCCGATGACAGAGCAGGGCCTTGCGGCCAGTTGAAAATACCACAGTTTTTTTGCTTGACATTTACTCGGCAGAATACTATTTTCCTCAACTTGTGACGCGGGATGGAGCAGTCTGGTAGCTCGTCGGGCTCATAACCCGAAGGTCGAGGGTTCAAATCCCTCTCCCGCAACCAAAGCCGATCCTCCTTAAGGGAGTAACCATATAGTACGGCGGTGTAGCTCAGTTGGTTAGAGCATGCGGCTCATATCCGCAGTGTCCGGAGTTCGAATCTCTGCACCGCCACCATTATTCAGCAGCCCACTTCTTTTCAGAGGTGGGCTGCTTTTTTCGTTCAGGCAAAACAAGATGATCTTGCGCCCGTCAAAGGCGTTGGGAGACGCAGCCCGGAGAGTTAACCGGCAATGCAGGACCAAGACGATTCGTGGCATGCCGGAAAGAACATAAATCAACTATTCAGAATGGGTGTTGATGTGCCGGTACTGCCCATTCCAAGGGCCTCCGACTGAATGAATACATGACCATCCCCAGGGCTTGACTGTCGTCATCCGGGCGACAGACACCATTTTCATGGGCTCACCAGCACATTTTGCTGACTAGTTACTAAATCTTGAACATGTTAAAAAACTGAAACTAACTGCTAAATAATCAGGTAAGGACAATTCTCCTTTTTATATATCTTGTATCCGTGGGTCCAAGGTATATAAAGAGTGTGGGCGCTTGGATTGCTTGAAGGGTTCAATAGCTTGCGCTATTTGCCGCCGGGTAACTTACGAATTCAGGTTTTATTTAGATGATGACAGGAGAGAACATGCAGGCACGAATCACCATCCTATGTGAAAACAGTGTCGGTCGGGCGATTCCGGCCATTGGCGAGCACGGCTTCTCATGTTGGCTGGAAATTGACAACAAACATTATCTGTTCGATACCGGACAGGGTCTGGGCATCATCAACAACGTTCAGGTGCTTGGTTTGTCTCTGGCCAAACTCAGCGGGGTGATCCTCAGTCATGGCCACTATGATCATGTCGGTGGTTTGGAACAGGTGCTGCGCCACGCCGGCGAACTGGAAGTGTTCGCCCATCCTGAAATTTTTTCAGAGCGCTATTCTCAAAGCTCCCAGGCCTTGCGCTTTATCGGTATTCCCCAGCGGCGCGAATTGCTGGAGACCTTAGGGGCGCGTTTTACCTTCACCCCCGATTTTCAACAGGTCGCCCCCCATCTGTACGTAACAGGCACCATCCCCCGCCGTAACGATTTTGAAGTGGGGGATGGCAACCTGGTGCAGCGTAACGCTGCCGGCGAGCTTGAAGCGGATCCTTTCCACGACGACATGGCGGTGGTATTGGATACCCCGCGCGGACTGGTGGTGCTGCTGGGTTGTGCCCATTCCGGCATGATCAATACGTTGGACTATGTTCTTGAAAAATTTCAACGAACAGAGATCTATGCGGTGATCGGTGGCACCCATCTCGGACCGGTCAGTGCCGAGCAGTTTGAACACACGTTGACGGCACTGGAACGGTTCAATATCCAGAAACTCGGCGTTTCCCACTGCACCGGACAACCCCGAGCCGCTCAGTTGCGTAACGAATTCGGCAAACGCTTTTTCTACGCTTCGGTAGGTGCGGTATTGGAGATTGATTGAACAGGGAAAGCTGTCTGATGAAAAAGATCAAGAGATAGCCCGAGATTTAATCTCCACCCACTCAAAGGTGATCAAAAGGGACCCCGGTCTATGTTATCCTGCGGACTCAATATGAACAATGTGTCGAATATCTAAGTGTATATAAATCTTGAACATGGCATAAACCTGAAATTGTCTACCATATAATCTGGTAACGACGGGTTGTTCTCTTCCCTGAATACTGAAGAAGAAAGAATTTAAGTAAACAATTCAGCACAGTGCAAAAGACTGTCATTCCGGCAGGATTTTAGCCGGAATCCAGATTTCAGAAGACAGAAAAGACTGGATCCCCGATAGCAGCACTTAAGGGGTGACAGGCGTTTTTTCTCCTGATCTGATAATGCTGAATAGTTACGAATTTAATTCTGCCCCCGACCAAAACATTCTTCTGTGCTATGATGGCGTCGCCATCTCATGATTTTTTGCGAGTGCATCTACACTAGATGACCCGTTGATAAAACCCAGAATACAGTTTTCCGGAGGAACAAAATGAAGATCCGCACTTTACTCATTCTACTCGGCAGCATTCTGTTTCTAAGCAGCTGCGGCTACAATACGATTCAGAAAAACGAAGAAGCGGTTTTTTCCGCATGGGCCGATATTGAGGCCACCTACCAGCGCCGTGCCGACCTGATTCCCAACCTGGTCGAGACGGTCAAAGCCTACGCCGCGCATGAAAAAGAAACGCTCACCGAAGTGACCAATGCCCGTGCCAAGGTCGGCCAGATGAATATTTCAGCTGAAAAACTGGGGGATGCCGCCGTCTTGCAACAGTTTCAGAAGGCCCAAGGTGAACTCTCCGGAGCCCTGTCGCGGTTACTGGTGGTTGCCGAGCGCTATCCCGACTTGAAGGCCAGCCAGAATTTCCGGGATCTGCAACATCAGTTGGAAGGAACCGAGAACCGGATTAATGTCGCCCGCCAACGCTACAACAAGGCGGTGCAGACCTTCAACAGTTCGATCCGCACCTTCCCGAACAACCTGACCAACAACTTTTTGCTCACCCTGGAGCGCAAAGAATCCTTCAAAGCTGATGCCGGGGCCGCGACAGCACCAAAAGTGACCTTCTGATGCGGATTCCGGCAACGATTCTTTTCCTTCTGCTGCTCAGCCTTCCGGCCGTTGCCCTTGATGTGCCGCGTCCGACCGGTTACGTCAACGACCGGGCCGGTCTGATCTCGCAGCCCGTCGAGCTCAAGCTGGAAAAGTTTTTGCGCGACTTCGAGGCCAGTGATTCCACCCAGATCACGATTCTGACCATCCCGACTCTCGATGGCGAGGCCCTGGATGAATATTCGTTGAAAGTCTTTGATCAATGGAAAATCGGCCAGAAAGACACGGATAACGGTGCCCTGCTGCTGGTTGCCAAAGCAGAGCATAAATTGCGCATCGAAGTCGGTTACGGACTCGAAGGGCGCCTGACCGACCTGCTGGCCGGACGGATCATCGACAACGAGATTTCTCCGCGCCTGAAACAGGGCGATTTCGACGGCGGCATTGTCAACGGCGTGGTTGCCATGGCGAAAGCTGTCCGGGGTGAATACAAAGGAACTGGACGGACGAGCAACAATAAGAAGAAGAGCAGCCCCTTCGGCCTGGTCTTTCTGCTGTTTTTTCTTGGTCCTCTGATCGGCCGCATCGGCGGTCGCCGTAGAGGCCATTATCGTCGTAGCGGATTTTATGTCGGCGGTCCCTTCATGGGGGGCGGCGGTGGTTTCGGCGGAGGCGGTGGATTTTCCGGTGGCGGTGGTGGCGGAGGAGGCGGTGGAGCCTCTGGAGGTTGGTAAAATGAAATCAGCAGCAGATTTTTTTACATCCGAAGAACAACAGCGAATCGAAACTGCCGTCAAGGCCGCGGAAGAGAAAACCAGTGGTGAAATCGTGCCGATGGTGGTCGATGCCAGCTATGAATATCCCCGCGCCGACCTGATTGGCGGCGGAACTCTGGCGCTGGCAAGTGGATTGCTGGTCAGTTGGGCCGTCGGCGGCGAGTCGATCTGGTGGTTTCTGCCGGTTTTTATCGTCGGGTTTTTCCTTTTTCAGCAGTTGATCCGTAGCTGGCCGGGGCTGAAGCGTAAACTGATCAATCCCCAGGAGTTGGACAGCGAGGTCAAAGAGAAAGCGCTGGTCAGTTTCCTCGAACAGGGGTTGCACGAGACGCGCGACAAAACCGGAATCCTGATCCTCATCTCCCTGTTCGAACACCGGGTTCAGGTGCTGGCTGACAGCGGGATTAACGCCAAGGTCCCGGAACACACCTGGGACGAGATCGTTGCAATCATCATCGCCGGCCTCAAATCAGATGATACCTGCAACGCCGTCTGTCGGGCGGTGGAACGCTGCGGTGAACTGCTCCAAGAGCATTTCCCGATCAAGCATGACGACACCGATGAGCTGCCGAACCTGATTATTGAAGAAAAGAACTGAATCCGGGAGGGGCACCACTCTTTCCGGCAAAACCGGGACTGTCCTCACCGGCTCCTGAGCGAAGGCGAAGGGTGGGAGCTGTCCCGGCTTTACTCCCAGCCTACAAAAGCCCTTAAACTGGCACCATTCTCCAGCGTCCCATGATGTGAAACAAGAAGGTCCTACCGAGTAGCCGAGAGAGGTTGCCCTCCCTCGGCTACTCGATACTAATTTTTCAAAGGGCAAGTGCTGGGCGTCACGAACTTGAAGCCATTTTCATGGCGATGGCAGGCTATGCAATCCCAACCGTTGAAATGATCGGCACCACTGCCGTTCACGTTCCAAGCCGAGGTGTTCACGTGACAAACTTGGCAGATACCGTCCGGGATTGGGTCAAAACCAGTACCCGACTCATCATAAGCCCAGGTGTTGCCTTCGGGGAATGCGGGAAATGTCACCGAGGTTCCGTTTACTTCATTCTGGATGAACATACCATATACGAGTTTCATGAATATGGGGTTGCTCTTTGGGTACTGTGGAAAAAAAGTTGCACCATTAGAAAAGGTAATGCTGTCAGCATCGGCATTGAGTACTTCATACCAATAGGTTTTATCTCGAATTACAACCAATAATACCAATCCACGTTCAGGTCCTCTTTTTGCTCCCCAGGTAGCAGGATCTGCCCACGTGGAGTCATTGATAGTTATTGGAGACGTAATGTCCATGGTCGTCACATAGTCAACAGTTACTGCGTAATCGGCGGTAAATTCCGCAACTATATAGGAAGGGTCTGATACCCCGCCTCTCATACTGATTCCATTATTACGATGAGCCTCATGACAATCCACGCATGCCCATTGCCATTCGCCGTATTCTGCATTGGCCAGATCACCCATAGCTGCACTTGAGTGGGTTGTCATTTCCGGAGCATCCGTATCCGTATAGGGAGCGCCACTGTCGTTATCATGACATTCTATGCATTCCGGAATATGGGCGTGGGGACCCCCGGGATGGCAAAGTTCGCAGCTCCAAGTGCCACTGTAATTATTACTATGAAAGGCGAACGAAGAACATGGCGCCAGAAAGGTTCCCATGAAAACAATGCAACACAACCAAAAAAGCCTTTTCATACTTTCTCCTCCTGTTTTTTATATGAAAAAGGGTGATAGGAAATCGCTTTTTGTGATTTGGACTGAAACGGTAATTCCAAGCACCACACACCAATTTCTATAGCACTGTTAGAAGCTGCAGTGCACGGGATGTTAGATGTGTCGTGAAAAAAAGGGAAAAAATAAGCTGGACATTAAATAATGGACCTTTATGTATCCAGGAGGGTTAAGCAAATTAAAATGTTTTTCGAGTGCTACCAGTTTGCGAGCCAACAGTAATATTTATAACCGAGCCATGGAAATGGCAGTCACTGCATAATGGTCTAGCCATCCCGCCGCCAGACCACGAATGACAATTTAAGTTACCACAAGTTCCCGTAAGGCTACCTCCATATGGGGCGTCATAGCCCGTTGCGTCCGCATGATGAACATATCTCCAGTGATTATCCACCGTTTGATTAAAACTGCCCAGGAGTCCTGCTTCTTTCCCAGCCTTGTCATCGTAGTGACATCTCAGACACAAATAGCCTATATCGTCTATGGCACTGTTAGCCATGCCTATTTTAACGTCCGGAGCGGTGATTGAGATATCCAGTTCACCACCATTTACCCGACTCCGGAGCAACATAATATTCGAAGAACCATGGGGTTCATGGCAGTCCATGCAGGAGAGAACATAATCGCTGCCTACGTCGTTCGCTGAATATGGCGGCTGGACTAATCCACCGCCTCCTATCCTTGGAGTTATAATGTGACCGGAGGCTTGAAAATCATGACCATCCGTTAATTGTACCCCATGTTTTTCCCCGCCGTTACCCCAATCTATTTTGCGGAGGTTGCGGCCCAGCGTATTGCTGTAGATCGTAGCGGTGGGGGTATGACAATCCGTACAAAAGCCTACATAATCAGGGGTATTAGCTCTGCCCTGAACGGCATCGCTGCTGGCGGCAGGCTCGCGGTCAATATGGGAGTCGTTACAAAACAGCGGCTCGTAGCTGTTATTATATATGCTGCCCATGGTATCGACAGTGCCCCACAAATTTTCATGGTCAGTCGGCTTTGAAATCGCCGTGTAGTCAGGATCTGATGGATATTCCCGATTTCTGCGCGCCAGGTGAGGATTATGGCAGGCAACACAGGGGTTCGAAGAACTCTCGAAAAATGTAAAATTAGACGCGGCAAAGCCCTGAATATCCTCAAGGTTGTGATAGGAACGGAGATTGAAAGCATCGATGATACTGGAGGCGCCAAGGGAATTAGAACAACCGAAGGTATTGCTGTACTGCCTATTGATGATCCCACCCTCGGTCTGTACAGCCCCTACGCTGACATGACAATAAAAACAAAAATTATCCGCCGGATCGTAAGGTCCGGTCGCATCATTGCTAAAATTGTCGGAAAAGAGCGCAAAAGGAGAAGGGTTTCCACTTACAGGTGCAGGTTCTGACCCGCCAATACTTGCATGTTGCTCATGACAATGCCCACAATTGGCCCTGGTATACCCCAGTGAGGCCGTGCTTGATCGGTTTACTCCAGAAGAGGTATCCCCATGCGCCGAATCAAGGTAAGGACCGGCAAACGTTATATCAGAATGGAAGAAAACCAATAACAATAGAATTATTGACAATGCAAGCTGTTTTTTCGTACGCATTGCCTTTAGTTGAAAACATCTCATGGTGTCGATCTCCTACTGATTAGTACAATCGCGGATCTGAACCGCAAAAATGTTTAGCAAAGCGTCCTGACCGGCTGTTGTCTATTTTATCCGATGAGCTGTTTTCATGCCACCCCCCATGCGGTAACACGGGGTCGGACCAAGCCAAGTTGTTGATATTCAACAAAAACTATTCCAAAAATCTGGATTCCGGATAAAATCCTGCCGGAATGACGGTCTTTTGTACTGTGCTGAAGTTACCAGAATCTTTACATCGAACCTCTTCCGGACTTGGTATAATCAGCGAGTGAACTGCTGGCGATCGTGGGCAAACTTCAGCGAAAATTCTTTTTTGCGGCACCGGTACGTGATGTACCAGATGTAACCGGGGATGAAATGCCTATGAGCTCTCGGCACGACCGACTCCCCCTTCTAAGTGAAAACACTGCACGGTAATTACTTACAGGTTTGTTTTTGACCCCAAAAATCGGCTTATTAGAGCCTTTCAGGGGTCAAGAACGGAACATTTTCTTTAATTATCGATTGGTTAGCTTGGTCCGACCCCGAGCATGAGCGAGCATCCTTTAACGAAAATTGAGTGGGTACTTTAGTTAAAATACAATCTCATCCCCATAACCCATGATTCTGCACTCAATACCCATGTTTTCCACCTGCTTCTTAAAGTACCGATCACCTGCCGGGTTAACATTTCTTTTCCAGAAAAAAGCCCCATTATAATGACAGGGTATTACCATTTTCGGTGAGATGAGTTTAACGGCTTCAAGAGCTTCGTCTTCGTTCATGGTGTTTTTTGCGATGTGTCCACCGATAGGAATCATCAGAATATCCGGGTTCAATCCTGTCCATTCTTGCTGTAGCATCGTGTCACCAAGATTAACAACTGTTTTATCTCCAATTGCAATCTTAAATCCTATTGAGCCGCGGGCAAAGCCGACATTATCTTTTTCGAGTCTTATCAATCCAAAAAAGAGCTTGACTGTCCCGTGGTCATATACTTGCATAGCTTTCTCGGTTTTTTGAACTCTTATTGGTCCAAGGAAAACTTCTTGTCCGCCTTGACTGCGTTCAATTATCTCATTTTTCATCTCAAACAGTCCTGAAAATAAATTAACAAGTAATGGACCATGTATCGTCTGTATCCCTTCAACTTTCAAATCCTTAAAATTGACAACTTCTCCCACATCCAACTTATGGACATCTCTTAC
>JAUVEB010000026.1 GCA_030595055.1 Desulfuromonadaceae bacterium | reverse complement strand
CCCCGCATGAAAGTGCCAGTGGTCAAAACAACGGTACGACCATAAAAAACCATGCCGTCCCTAATCTTGACCCCAGATATCCGCCCCCCCTCAGTAAGCAGATCAACAGCCGAACCCTGCTTCAGATCGAGCAACTCTTGCCGCTCAATCACCTGTTTCATCCGAGCACTGTAGGCCATGCGATCCGCTTGCGCCCGACCGGCACGGACAGCCGGCCCCTTTTTTGTGTTTAATCGTCGAAACTGAATACCGGTAGCATCAATATTCAACCCCATCTCACCGCCAAGCGCATCTATTTCTGAAACCAGATGTCCCTTAGCCAAACCACCAATAGACGGATTACAAGACATCTGCGCAACGGTATCCAAGCTTATGGTCAACAGCAACGTTAAACAACCCATCCGTGCAGAAGCCAAAGCAGCCTCACACCCGGCGTGTCCAGCCCCGACAACGATCACATCATATTTTTTTCCATAACTGGACATTCGATCAAACCCCGTCAATATGTTTCACGTGAAACAATCACTTGCCGATACAAAACTTAGAAAAGATACCTTCGAGCACTGAGTCAGGTGTCGTTTCACCAGAAATTTGCCCAAGATGATACAGGGCTTCACGAAGATCAAAAACCATGCACTCTAGTGGCGCATTGCTCTTGATGGCCAAATGCAGGGATTCCAGATTGTTTCGAGAAGAAACCAACGCATCATAATGGCGCTGCTCTGTTATCATTACAGACTCAGAACCAACTGCATACTCTCCGAGTAAAAAATCTGCGATAGCTGATTTGAGAGACTCCAATCCTTGTCCAGTTTTTACCGAAATAGCATAATTCCGCCAAGAACAGAAAGAAGTATCCGCAACCTGATCTAGGTCCAGCTTAGTCGTCACCAAAAAAGCAGGGGCGTCAACACAGGCCGCGTAGGCAAAAAGATCTTCTTCCTCAACAGGCTGAGAACCATCAACCAAAAACAACACCAAATCTACCAGAGAAATTTTACGTTTCGCCCGACGTACACCCTCCACCTCAATGGGGTCATTTGACCGACACAAACCGGCCGTATCAACCAAACATACCGGAACTCCAGCAATAGTGGCACCCTCTTCCAGCAGGTCTCTGGTCGTACCTGGAATACTTGTCACGATTGCACGATCTTCGCCCAATAAGAAATTGAGTAGAGAGCTCTTACCGACATTGGGACGGCCAACCAAAAGAATAGAAGCCCCCTCAAGAAGAACTCGGCCGGTATTATAAGTTTTTGTAATATCGTTTATTTTTCCAATATAAGTTGAAATCTGATCGGTAATATTCAGCAGGTCCTCTTCGGGCAAATCTTCCTCTGGGAAATCAATCCAAGCCTCTAATAATACTTGAGTTTTTCTTAAACCATCGGTTATAGAAAAAATATTCTTACTCAACAAACCCTCAACATGTGAGAGGGCTAATCTGTGCGAGGACTCAGACTTTGAATGAATAAGATCTGCGACCGCCTCAGCCTGACTTAAATCAAGCCGTCCATTGACATAAGCACGATAAGTAAACTCACCGGCTTGAGCTAAACGCAGGCCATAATTTGAATATAATTTGAGGATAGATTTAACGACTTGCTGACTTCCATGACAGTGAATTTCAACCACTGGATCACAAGTATAGGTGCGTGGCGGTGCCATGTAAACGGCCATCACTTCGTCAACATGATGGCCGGATTGGTCAGTGATAATTCCATGATAAAGCTGATGAGTTTTATAATCAGCCTTAGGATCTGTCGGTTTAAAAAAGGTTTTCAGTGCATCAAGCGAGCGTGGGCCGGAAATCCGCACTACGGCAATACCACCTTCACCAACAGCTGTTGCCGAAGCTATTATCGTATCGCTTAAATTCACTGAATCACCGCTAAAAAATCAATCCGGCTGACGGCGAATAAGGTACTGTTGGAGAATCGTCAGTAAGTTGTTGATCAACCAGTAAACGACTAAACCGGCAGGAAAATTAAGAAAAAGAAAGGTAAAAACAACCGGCATCATTAACATGACTTTAGCTTGGGTCGGGTCCATATTCGTTGGGGTCATTTTTTGTTGAATGAACATGGTTATCCCCATAATAACCGGCGTAATATAATATGGGTCCTTGATTGAGAGATCCGTGATCCAGAGCATAAAGGGTGCGTGGCGCAATTCTATCGCCCCGAGTAAAACTTGATAAAGTGCAAAGAAAACAGGTATCTGGATAAGCATCGGTAAACAACCGCCCATCGGATTCACCTTGTTTTCTTTATAGAAAGTCATCATTTCCTGATTAAGCTTCTGCTTATCCTTCCCGTGTTTTTCACGAAGTTTCTGCATCTCAGGCTGGAGTTTTTGCATCCCCTTCATTGATTTATAACTTTTCTGCGTCAGGGGCCAGAAAATAAGTTTAATACAAATGGTCAAAAGAATTATTGCAAAACCATAGTTACCAATATAACCATAAAAGAATATCAAGGTATGCATCAATGGCTTAGCAAGGATACTAAAAAATCCGTAATCTTTTGCCTGTTCAAATTGATAACCTACAGACTGTAAAAGATCATAATCTATTGGCCCCAAAAAGGAGACATACTTAAATATTGCCTTTTGACCAGGATATAAACTGATAAAAGGTGATATGAATTTATTTTGTACAACACCATCATCATATTCTATCTGAATTTTCTTTGCAGAGGATTGAGGATTCACAATGGTCAAAAAATATTTAGACACATAACCAGACCAAATAATTCCATCACCATAAATTTTTGCAGATTTTTCTAAATCTTCTATATCATCTTCAATAAGTTCTTCACCATCAAAAGATACAGGACCGATAAAGGTGTACATATTTTCTAAACCGCCATCATCTTCTCCCGGTAAAACGGTATCAAGTGAAAGAGTAAAAAGACCCTTTATTGAATTTTCACCGTCATTAATAAGTTCAACATCAATATCGATTTGATAAGAATTATCATAGAAGGTATAGTTTTTTATGAATGTTAAACCAGAAGCTGTTACTGCTTGAAAGCTGACGGTTTTCCTATCTGAGTCAACAAAAACAATATCACTGACATCACCAACTAAATTAAAAGGTAAATCTTCAGGAATAAAAAGTCCTTCACTACCACTCGTTTTAAAAATAGCAGCTTTTTCTACAGAAAAATCAATTAGTTGGTAAGGTTTGGCATCATCAGTATTATCCTCTTTATATTTTTTCAGAGCAACAGAGCGAACAGTCGCGCCTTTTGTCGATAATTTGATATCGTAAAAATCAGAAGAAACCGTAATTAACTTTTCTTCAAAATTATCATAAACAGCTGATTTAAACTCCTGGTCAACGACAGAAGAATATCTTGCCTCAGAAACTGCAGAAAAAGAGGATTCTTGTGGCTTTTCAGCAACCACTTCCACTGCAACATTTTGTTCTGCAGGTGGGGGTTGCGGTGGGAAAAACAGGCTATAACCTGACCAGAGAAGTATGATTAGGGCAACAGCTATAATGGTCCGGTTATTATCCATTTTATTTATCCTGATTATCTAAGGCAGGGACAGGATCAAAACCGCCCTGGTGAAAAGGGTGACACTTAAGCAATCTCATAGCTGATAAAAATAAACCTTTTAACAAACCATGTGTTATGAGAGATTCACGTGCATAAGCGGAACAAGAAGGATAAAAACGACAAGAACGAGGCAAGAAAGGTGAAACACAGATACGATATATATCTATCAAAAAAACAAAGGGTTTCTCAGACATTTAAAACACCACCATCAACTAAAGCAATTTCAAGTTCTGTACAAATTTGCTTTGAAGAGAGAGCGGCTGCGCCTTTTTTAGCAATTAATGATAAATCGACCGGGGCAGCAAACCTATGATGATTTTGACGAAAATATTCACGCAAGAAACGTTTAACACGATTGCGATCTACAGCATTACCTACCTTACGGCTGACTGTTAAACCTAATCGGGACCGCTTATCTGCATTTAACTTCATCAAAAGAATAAAATGGGATGTATGTAGTTTACACCCCATTTTCCAGATGCGCTGATATTCCCAAGTTTTCCTGAGTCGATATGTCCTGGGAAAACAGTAATCCACCAAAACTATTTCTGCGGTATGGATACCGACAGGGATTTACGACCACGACCACGACGACGATTAATCACCTGACGACCATTTTTTGTCTGCATTCTTTTACGAAAACCATGAGTCCTTTTACGCTTGATACGACTCGGCTGATAGGTACGTTTAGACATATTTAATTCCTCCAATCCATATACTGACAAAGTAGTCCATAAAACATGATTCACCGACTAAGTCAACCATAAAACCATCTAAAAATATATTAGCAGTTATCTGAAAGAAAGCGTTATACTGCCGAGAGCTATACTATCCATGCAAATCAAATGTTAAAAACCCGATTTTGAGCACCGAAACTCAGATTTCTGGGAAACTGTCGGACGATTCGGGTCAAAGTGAAAATATGGACCGAACAACCAGATTTACAACCGGCTAATAGAGAATCCGACAGCCTCTTAGTTTCTTGCTTTAATCTGCTCAGTCTGCTAATTTTGAAAGTCATAAAACCCTTTAAAAATAGGGTATTTTGTTAAATTTTAACTTATACACAACTGTTTATAATTTGTGGATTAAATAACCGACTATGCACAATATCTGGCAAGAAACTCTTGATAAGCTTGAGAAAGAAGTGAGTCCGCAAAATTTCACGACCTGGATCAAACCATTACATTTTGTTGATATTAATAATGATCAGGTGACTCTAGAAGTCCCTAATCGATTTATCAAAGACTGGTTGCGCGATAATTATCTGAAAAGCATTGAAAATATCATGTCCGAAATCGGCACTGTTAATTATCGGATCAATATTCACATCAATGCAAAAGCAACCACAGTTAACATTGAAAAAACGGAAACCGATAACAAAAAAAATCCCAAAATAGTCCGTCAAGAAAGAGTTGAAACATTCGATTCACTCAGTAATATAAATACCAAATATACATTCGACAGTTTTGTATCCGGACCTTCAAATCAATTTGCCCATGCCGCAGCCATGGCAGTTGCCAACAATCCGGCAACCACATACAACCCTTTATTTATTTATGGTGGAGTCGGCTTGGGCAAGACCCACATTGTCCACGCTATCGGCAATGAAATTTTAAGTAAAAACAAAGGAATGAAAATTCGCTATTATTCCTCTGAAAAATTTACCAACGAACTTATCAATTCCTTGAGACACGCAAAAATGGATGAGTTCCGCAACAAGTTTCGTTCAATTGATGTGCTTTTAATTGACGATATTCAATTTATTGCCGGTAAAAAAAGTACCCAGGAAGAATTTTTTCACACATTTAATGCACTATATGAATCACATAAACAGATTGTTGTAACCTCTGATAAATTTCCCAAAGAAATACCAGATCTTGAGGAAAGATTGCGATCCCGCTTTGAGTGGGGACTTATCGCTGATATACAAGCACCTGATGTAGAAACCAAACAAGCCATCCTTAAAATGAAGGCTGATCAGAACAATATTATACTTCCGGAAGATGTCTCCTTTTTTCTGGCCAATTCAATCACCAGTAACGTACGTGAACTTGAAGGTTACCTGATCAGAGTTGGTGCTTACGCCAGTTTGACTTCAACACCGATCAGCCTCGATATGGCGAAAAATATTCTCAAAAACATAATTATTGAACAGAGTAGAGAAATCACCATCGAAAATATCCAAAAGTTCGTAGCTAACCATTATCAAATAAAAACATCCGATTTAAAATCAGCAAAGCGTTTGAAAACTCTTGTATTACCAAGACAAATAGCAATGTACATCGGACGTAAGCTGACCTCGGCATCTTATCCGGAAATCGGTATTAAATTCGGTGGAAAAGATCATTCAACAGTCATTCATGCTATCAAAAAGATAGAAAAAAATATGAAAGAAGACCTGCTGCTCAGATCAACTATCGAAAAATTGATAGACAATATTAAGCCATAAGTTGTTAATAAAAATGGTGATAACTGGCACTTAACCAACTAACCAGTCACTTATCCACAAAATGGCCATTTAACCAACTTTTAATCAACACCTGTAAAAAAATATTTTCCACCATTTTTCCTTGACTTAGCAGCCTGTCAACAAATTCACAGGCACTATATATAGACTACTAAAAATCTATAAATAATTAATAATAGATGTCTGTGAATGGAGGATTTGATGCAGTTTCATATCAATAAAAATACATTTCTAAAAAGTTTAACAAAAATACAGGGGATCATTGAAAAAAAGCACACCATTCCTATTTTAGCTAATGTTCTAATAGAAGCAGTAAAAGATGAAATTATTATTACTGCTACAGATTTAGAAGTAGGTATTAAATCAAGATATAAAGCAGATATTATAAGTGAAGGAAAAGTTACAGTTTCAGCTAAAAAACTTTTTGAGATAATTAAAGAGTTACCAAATAAAAATATTCAATTTACTTCAAAAAGTAATTTTTGGGTTGAAATAACCTGTAATAAATCAATATTTAACCTAGTAGGATTGTCACCAGAAGAATTTCCAAAATTTCCGGAAATTGATCATAATACAAATCAAATTGAAACTTGTATAATTCGTGAAATGATTGATAAAACAATTTTTTCAGTATCAACCGATGAAACAAAATTTAATTTAACTGGAATATTTATAAAATCAGAAGTTGAAGAAGGAAAAAATAATATTGTATTTATTTCAACAGATGGCCATAGACTATCAATGATAAAACGAAACATAGACACATTATTAGATGAAAAACTAAAAGATGGATTTATTTTACCGAAGAAGGGACTTGGAGAAATAAGAAAACTTATTGATAATTCAGAGGATAAAATAAATATAGGTATATCTGATAATAATTTTTCTGTTAATACAGAAACGACTACTTTAATTATGAGGATGATTGATGGAGAGTTTCCTGATTATAAGAGAGTTATACCTGAAAAAAGCACAAATGCTGCTGTCATAAATCGTGAATTGTTCCTTCATTCTTTACGCCGTATTTCAATTTTATCCAGTGAACAAACAAAAGGTATTAAGATTAATATTAAAAATGATTGTTTAATATTGTCATCTTCTAATCCAGATATAGGAGATGCTAAAGAAGAAATAGATGTTGTATATAATGGCGATGAAATATCAATAGGCTTTAATGCTAAATATATTATTGATATACTTCAAGCTATTGAAAAAGAAAATATTATTTTCTTTTTCAAAGATAATATATCACCTGGACTTATTCAGCCTGAAAATAATGATGACTATTTAACTGTAGTTATGCCTATGAGACTTTAAATTTTTATATGCATATTGAAAACATCAGTATAAAAAATTTTAGAAATATTTCTGATATAAAAATAAAACCCAGTAAAAAAATCAATTTAATTATAGGTAATAATGCTCAAGGTAAAACTAATTTTATAGAAGCTATTTACTTTACTTCTTTCTTGAAAAGTTTTCGAACGCAAAAAATTAGTGAATTAATACGGGAAAATGAAGATTTATCATACTTAAAATTTGACATAATAAATAATAAAGTAAATTTTAATATAGAAATATATCTCAATAATCAGTATAAAAAATTAAAAATAAATAAAAAAAATGCTGAAAAAAAATATTATTATAAATATTTAAATACAGTTATTTTTTCCCCTGAAGAAGTAAATTATATAAATAATTATCCAGTATTTCGTAGAAATCTATTGGATAAAGCTATTTTTTATAATGATTTCAATTATATTAATATTTATAAAAATTATTATAGGTGTTTAAAGCAAAGAAACGCTTATTTAAAAAATAATTATAAAGAAAATGATTGTTGGATAGATCAACTTATAAAATATGGTTCAGAAATTATAAGCAAGAGAATTAACTATATAAATAAAATAAATAATTATTTTATGAGTGATCTTTTTATAAAAACAAATAAGGAAGAATATTTACTTTCGTATTCTAAAAAATATCTGGATTTAAATTCAATAGAGGATTGTTTAAGGGAAGAATTTTCTCGAAAAAATAAGAGAGAACATATTATCGGATATACCTTGGTTGGACCGCATAAGGATGATTTACAATTTTATATCAATAGTAAACCGGCTGATATTTTTGCATCACAGGGTCAAAAAAGATCATTAATTATATCATTCAAGACTGCCCAAATTATTGACTATAAAAATATTCAGGGTCATTATCCGATATTGATTTTGGACGATATGACCAGTGAACTGGATCATAATCGAAAGAATATCCTTCTTGAAAATCTACTGAATAATTCAGGTCAAGTATTTATCACTTCGGCAGGTTATAACGAAATCAACTGTTCTGAGCAAACTAAAGTATTCAGAATTAATAATGGTGAAATCAGCTCACCTGATTGTCAGTAAGAGGAGCAGTATGGCGGAAGAAAACACTTACGGTGCGGAGAGTATACAGGTTCTTGAAGGACTTGAAGCTGTTCGTAAACGTCCGGCGATGTATATAGGTTCAACCTCGACTCAGGGACTGCATCATCTGGTTTATGAAGTGGTTGACAATTCTATAGATGAAGCCTTGGCCGGTTATTGTGACGATATCACTATTTCCATCCATGAAGACAACTCAGTGACAGTGCAGGATAATGGACGTGGAATCCCTGTCGGTATGCACGAGAAGCAGAATAAATCAGCAGCAGAAGTTGTTATGACGGTACTGCATGCTGGTGGTAAATTTGATGATCAGGGTGGGGGTGCCTATAAAGTATCCGGTGGTTTGCATGGTGTCGGGGTTTCTGTCGTAAACGCCCTTTCTGTTAAACTCGATCTGGAAATCAGACGAGATGGAAAAATTCATCGGCAGACTTATGTTCGAGGCGAGCCGACCGAACCTTTGGCAGTTGTTGGTGAAACGATCAAAAAAGGTACCAAAATTACCTTTTGGCCCGATCCGGAGGTTTTTGAAACAATAGAATTTTCATTTGAAACTCTTTCTCAACGTTTACGAGAATTAGCTTTTCTAACTGCCGGTGTCAAAATTCTGATTAGAGATGATCGAACGGAAAAGGAACATGAATTTATTTATGAAGGAGGAATTCAATCCTTTGTCGAGTACCTGAACAGGGCGAAAAGTGCTCTGCACAGTACCCCCATCTATTTTCACGGCGAAAAAGAAGGGGTCGATATTGAGATCGCCATCCAGTACAATGACGGCTACGACGAAAAGATTTTTTCCTTTGCCAACAACATCAATACCCATGAAGGTGGTACCCATCTCAGTGGTTTTCGCGCAGCATTGACTCGAACCATGAATGCTTATGCCACTGCTAACAACTTGTTTAAAAACGTTAAAGTTACCATCGCCGGAGACGATTTGCGAGAAGGGATTGCTGCGGTTATTTCGGTCAAATTGTCAGCTCCGCAGTTTGAGGGGCAGACGAAGACTAAACTAGGTAACTCGGAAATTAAGGGTTATGTCGAAACGCTGATGAACGATCAATTGGCGACATTTCTTGAGGAAAATCCAAAAATAGCCAAACGTATCCTGGAAAAAGGTATTGATGCCGCGCGTGCCCGTGAAGCGGCCCGCAAGGCCCGTGATCTGACCCGTCGTAAAGGGGCTCTTGAAGGTCTGTCATTGCCGGGAAAACTGGCTGATTGCCAAGAAAAAGACCCGGCTCTCTGTGAAATTTATCTGGTCGAGGGTGATTCTGCCGGCGGGAGTGCCAAGCAGGGACGGGATCGCCGCTATCAGGCGATTTTGCCACTCAAAGGGAAAATTCTTAATGTTGAAAAGGCACGTTTTGATAAATTATTGACATCAAACGAAATCCGCACCCTGATTACGGCCATGGGTACCGGAATCGGAAAAGATGATTTTGATATCGCCAAGCTGCGTTACCACCGCATCATTATCATGACGGATGCCGATGTTGATGGCTCGCACATCCGCACCCTGCTGCTGACCTTTTTCTTTCGCCAGATGCCGGAGATTGTCGAGCGTGGGCATCTCTATATTGCCCAGCCTCCGCTCTACAAGGTGAAGCGGGGTAAAAAAGAAATTTATCTAAAGGATGACGAGGCATTACTCGAATACCTGCTCGATGTCGGCACCGACGGGGTTATTCTGGACATGGACGCAGGTAAAAAAGTTCTGCGCGGCAAGCAGATTATTCCGACCTTGCGCAATATTCTTGATTTCAACCAGCGCTTTGACAAGGTTGTCAACCGCGGGGTGCCTGGTGACATCCTGCGCATGTTCCTGCGTGGTAAGATTCGCAACGGTTTTTCTGATAAGGCTGATCTGGAACCGCTTGCCGAAAGGTTGCGTGAAATTGAACCGAACGTCAAGTTTGCTGTCCTTGAAGATCCTGACCGCATTCTGGTCAGTTTCGGTAATCTGCATGCCCGGATCGACCGGCATACGGTGGAAACCTTTTCTTCGCATGAGTATAAACTGTTATTGCAATCCTATAAACTGGTTGAGGATATCTGTCAGAATGGTCCGGCAGTTCTTTCCACTGAAGGAAAGTCAGACATTCTTATCGAAGATCGCAAGGAATTGTTGGAAACTTTCCTCAATAGAGCGAAAAAAGGCCAGTATATTCAGCGTTATAAAGGACTCGGCGAAATGAACCCTGGACAGCTCTGGGAAACCACCATGGATGCCGAAAAAAGGGTTCTGTTGCAGGTAGCTATCGAAGATGCGGTTCGGGCCGATGAGATATTCACCGTGCTGATGGGCGATCAGGTTGAACCGCGCCGTGAGTTTATCGAGCGAAACGCGTTAAATGTTGCAAATCTCGATGTTTAACTCCTTGCTCTTGAATTTACACCCCGCTTCCTGAGATGGGAAGTTTTGGAGAAGATAGATGCTGACAGAACAGAATAAAATCACCGTTAATATAGAAGACGAAATGCGTAAGTCGTACATGGACTACGCCATGAGCGTTATTGTCGGCCGGGCGTTGCCTGATGTTCGCGATGGACTCAAACCGGTCCACAGGCGGATTCTTTTTGCCATGCACGATCTCGGTAACGATTATAACAAGCCGTACAAAAAATCGGCTCGCGTGGTCGGTGATGTCATCGGTAAGTACCACCCGCATGGTGACACTGCAGTTTACGATACCATTGTCAGGATGGCGCAGGTTTTCTCCATGCGTCACCCTCTGGTCGATGGCCAGGGAAATTTCGGCTCGGTTGACGGCGATTCAGCGGCCGCCATGCGTTACACTGAAATCCGTATGGACAAGCTCTCCCATGAGTTGCTGGCCGACATCGATAAAGAGACCGTCGACTTTGGCCCCAACTACGATGATTCATTGGAAGAACCATTGGTTCTCCCCGGTAAATTCCCCAATCTGCTGGTCAACGGTTCAGAAGGGATTGCGGTCGGCATGGCGACCAAGATCCCGCCACACAACCTCGGTGAGGTGATCGATGGACTGATCGCACTGATCGACGATCCACGCTTGAGTCCCGAAGAGTTGATTGAGAAGGTTCCCGGTCCCGATTTTCCGACTGCCGGTTTCATCAATGGCCGGGAAGGAATTATTGAGGCCTATACAACGGGTCGCGGCATTATCCAAATGCGAGCTCGTGCCCTGGTTGAGGTTGACCGGCGTAGCGGCCGTGAAGCGATCATTGTCAATGAGATCCCCTACCAGGTTAATAAGGCAAAACTGATTGAAAAGATTGCCGATCTGGTCAAGAGCAAAAAAATTGAAGGGATCGCCGATCTGCGCGATGAATCGGACCGCGACGGTATGCGCATTGTCATCGAGCTGAAAAGGGATATGGTCCCCGGGGTGATCTTGAACCAGCTCTATAAGATGACCGCAATGCAATCGTCCTTCGGGATCATCATGCTGGCAATTGTTTCCGGTCAGCCTAAAATTCTTACCTTGCGTGAGGTGCTGGATTCCTTTATCGATCATCGTCGCGAGATTGTGACCCGTCGCTGTGTTTTTGAGCTGAAAAAGGCTGAGGCCCGTGCCCATATTCTGCAAGGGTTGAAGTTGGCGTTGGAAAATCTCGATGAGGTGATCCAGCTTATCAAAACCAGCGCCAACCCGGCTGAGGCAAAAGGGCGGCTGATCGAACGTTTCAGTTTCTCCGATATTCAGGCGCAAGCGATCCTCGATATGCGTCTACACCGCCTGACCGGTCTCGAGCAGGGTAAAATTATCGAAGAGTTGACGCAGATTATGGTGTTGATCACGCGGCTTAAAGAGATTCTTGCCAGTGAAGTGGAGATTCTGAAGATTATCAAGGGGGAGTTACTTGAAATTAAGGAGAAGTTCGCCAATCCACGCCGAACTGAGATTATCGATCGTACCGCTGATCTGACTCTTGAGGATATGATTGTTGAGGAAGATATGGTGGTGACGGTGACCCATGGCGGCTATATCAAGCGCAATGCCGTTTCTCTCTACCGTGCCCAGCGTCGCGGCGGCAAAGGAAAAACCGGTATCCGGCCGAAGGAAGAGGACTTCGTCGAGAACCTCTTTGTCGCTTCGACCCACTCCTATGTGCTGATATTTACCACCCTCGGCAAGGTCTACTGGCTCAAGGTACACGAAATTCCACCGGGTGGCCGTGCGACCCGCGGCAAAGCGATCGTTAACCTGCTGTCGTTGGCTCCGGAAGAGAAAGTTACGACGATCCTGCCGGTCAAAGAGTTTGAGGAGGATAAATATATCGTCACCGCCACTGCCAGGGGCATCATCAAAAAGACTGACCTGATGGCTTATTCTCATCCGCGTGCCGGCGGCATCATTGCCCTGACCATCGACGCAGGCGACAGTTTGATCGAAGCTCGCCTGACCGATGGCAAGCGAGACCTGATTCTGGCCAGTCGCAAAGGTAAATCGATCCGTTTCCCGGAAAGTGATGTCCGGGCCATGGGGCGTCCGGCCCGTGGTGTTCGCGGCATGAACCTGGAGGGGGATGACGTGGTGATCGGGTTGCAGTCGGTGACCGATAACACCGCCTTGGCGTTGGTGACAATCACCGAAAACGGTTACGGAAAGCGGACCGATATTGCTGAATACCGGGTGCAGAGCCGTGGCGGCAAAGGGGTCATTACGATCAAAACCAGTGAGCGTAACGGTAAAGTGGTTGCCATCAAAATGGTTGATGAAGATTCTGACCTGATGTTCATCACGGACCGTGGTAAATTGCTGCGGACCCGGGTGAGGAATATTCGCACCATCGGACGGAACACTCAGGGAGTGCGAATGATGGTTTTGGAAAATGCCGAGTTGATTGTTTCCGTAGCCAAGCTGGCAGAAAAGGAAGAAGGGGATGAAGCTGCGTCAGTTGAAGAAACAGCTGAAACAGCGGGAACTCCAGGCGAGGAGGCGTAAAACTCGGCGCTGGCCTTGGCCCTGGTTACTGCTGCTTGTTGCGTTGTTGTTGGTGACTTTTTATCCGCTCTATCGACAATACCGACTCACCGTGCCCCAGCGCTTGTTCAATGAGGGGATGACACTTGAAAGTCGGGGGAAATTCGACGCGGCACAGCAACGCTATCAACGACTTTATCACGCTTATCCAGAGTCAGAACCGGCGGTAGAGGCTTTGCTGCGGGTCGGGCGGATTCAGCAGTATGATCGTCACTTGGAGCAGCAGGCATTACTCAGTTATTTGCAGTTGGAACATGATTTTCCCGAGCATTCGTTGGTTCTGACGGCACGCGAAGAAGCGGCCGGGATCGTCAAGTATACGCTCGGTGATTATTCGCGGGCGATCGGTTTTTATCAGCGTTTGCTGGAGCATGAAAACGGCAGAAGAGATCAGTATCTTTACGAGATTGCCGATTGCTATTTCCATCTCGATAATTATACTCAGGCGCGGATTGAGCTGGAAACCTTACTGGAGCAATATCCGCAGAGCAGCCTGATTGCGGATGTCCTTTACCGCAAGGGTGGCCTGTTATTATTGGAAAATCGACTTGATGCCGCTCGACAGGATTGGCGACAGCTGATAGCGCAGTTTCCGGAGAGCAGTTATGGAATACAGGCACGTTTCAATTTGGCAGCCTTGTTGGAAGAGGATGAGCTGCTGCAAGACGCCCTTGATGCGTATCGGCAGCTGCAGAATTTCCCCCGGCCGGATTTGCTGAAAGAGAAAATAGAACATTTGAAAAAACGTATTGCAAGCAAACAAAAGGCGATTTGATGCAGTTATCATCGAGAGATAATGCGTTTGCCGTGATCGGAGCGGGCAGTTGGGGGACGACTCTGGCCAATTTGCTCGCTGCAAAAGGTTATCCGGTGACGCTCTGGGTTTACGAGTCCGAGCTTGCCGAGCGGATGCAACAAACCCATGAGAATGACCTCTATCTGCCCGGGATCGAACTGTCTGAAAATCTGACTTTTACCTCGGATCTGCGGCAAGCGGTGACCGCTAAGCAGCTGTTACTTTTTGTGACGCCCTCACAAGTCACCCGCCACGTCCTCGCACAGGCGGTTCCGGATATTGCCCCGGAGACCCTGGTTGTCTCCGCCTCCAAGGGGATCGAAAACAACAGCCTGTTGTTGCTGTCGCAGGTTTTCGAGGAGCTTTTACCGGAAAACATGCACGGGCAAATCGGTTTTCTCTCCGGCCCCTCGTTTGCCATGGAGGTGTCCCGGGGGATGCCGACTGCGGTGGTGGCCGCAGCACGCGATTGTCAGATCGCGGCTCGAATACAGGAACTTTTCAGCACTGAAAAGTTTCGGGTTTATACCCACAATGACATCATCGGTGTCGAACTTGGCGGCGCGATGAAGAATGTCATCGCCCTGGCGGCCGGGGTTGCTGACGGGCTCGGGTTTGGCTACAATACCCGCGCGGCATTGATCACCCGTGGTTTGGCTGAGATGACCAGGTTGGGTCTCAAATTGGGTGGTTTTGCTGAAACTTTCTCCGGTTTGGCGGGGATGGGTGACCTGGTGCTGACCTGTACCGGTGATCTGTCGCGTAACCGTAGTGTTGGAATTGAGCTTGGCAAGGGGCGCAAGCTGACAGAGATCCTGACGGGGATGCAGACGGTGGCCGAGGGGGTCAAAACGACCCTTTCCGCCTATCAGTTAGCCGCGAAGTTGGGTGTTGAAGTGCCGATTATTGAACAGATGTATCTCATTTTATACCAGGAAAAAGATCCCCGTCAGGCGGTCACAGACTTGATGCTGCGTGACCTTAAGGCAGAAAGAGTCCAGCCCTGAGAGTTTTTCGTCGCTGAGCCATAAGGAGCTGTTATGAAACAGATGATCATCCTCGCTGTTTTGCTGTTGTTTTCTTTGACCAATGTCCAGGCCGGGCCGCTGATCGAGATGAAAACCAGCCTGGGAACCATCAAGTTTGAGTTGAATGACGAAAAAGCTCCCGTTTCGGTGAAAAATTTCCTCAATTATGTCGATCAGAAGTTTTATGATGGAACGATTTTTCACCGGGTCATCGCCGATTTTATGATCCAGGGGGGTGGTTTCGACAGTGTCCCGAAACGTAAAAATCCGCTCCCGCCGATCAAAAATGAAGCGGAGAATGGTTTGTTGAACGTCAAGGGCACCATCGCCATGGCGCGAACCGGGGTGATCGACAGTGCCACCAGTCAGTTTTTTATCAATCTGGAGGATAATGCGTTTCTCAACCATCGCGGCAAAACAGGAAAGACTTATGGCTATGCTGTCTTCGGTAAGGTGGTTGAGGGGCTTGATGTGGTCGAAAGGATCGGCAAGGCACGTACGTTTGCCAAAAATCAGCTGTTCCGAAATTATCCGGAGCAGCTGGTGGTGGTTGAATCGGTTCGCCGGGTGGAAAACTAGTACCATGTAAACCATAAACTAACGCATCTTGCCGGTTATTTGCCACGCCGGCTGCGTTGCGATTTCAGTTGTATAGCTACGACTATGCAACTGAAATCACGTCTTGCCTGCACGTCAAATCCTGGCGCAATATTGCGAAATTTTATGATGTATATGGTGTTGGTTTATTTCCATCCGGAAACGGCCCTTTTTCACAACCTGGTAGCTTAGACCTGAAAGGGAGATGGATGACGACTTTCCGGATCATGAGTTATCACATCAATGGTTTTCGTACTGCGACCGGAGAGACCGATCCCAAGCTCTGTAGTCGTGTTATCTGTTCACAGCGACCCGATCTGGTTATGTTGCAGCAAGTCGGCTCACCGGTTATTTCCGGCTCTTTGAAAGAATTTGCCGCGCAGGTCGGTTTAACCCCTTTCGGTCCGGATGATGAGGGTGCCTGTGCCTTTCTCTCCCGCCATCCTTTAAGCAATTTACAGGATTTTTCCCTCGGACATGGTGGTCGTTGCGTTCGTGCTGATCTCGATATCGGCGAAGAGCGTCTGCACCTGTTCAATTTGTCTCTCGGGCTTGATCCCCGGCAACGGCGAGACCAGATCAGGGTATTGTTAAGCGATCAATTGTTGAATAATCCATCACTTCCCTGTGCAATGATCGTCTGTGGTGATTTTACCTTGCCCCTCTGGGGGTATGGGCAGGTACGTCTAAATGAACATCTTCGCCGGGCCCGCTTTCCGTTATGGCGAGCCAACTACCCGGGGAAATTCCCCCTTTGGGGGCGTGATCGTGTCTACTTTCGCGGGCCGATCCGGGCTCTGTCCGGAACCGTGGTGGCAACGGCCGAAGCACGCAAAGCCTCACCGCATCTGCCGATTGTGTTGACGGTTGAATCCTGCGAAACGCGTACATTTCTTAAACTCAAAGATGTTGTTCCGCTGCGAAAAGGCCGGATCCGCTATGTGGATAACCCTGTTGGCGCTGTGGATAACTCATGAGAAAAACTGAAAAAGCGCAGCATCTTTACCGATGTTTAGAGCAAACCTATCCCGATGCAACCTGTGGCCTTAACTATCAAAATTCTTGGCAGTTGCTGGTGGCAACAATCCTTTCCGCTCAGTGTACCGATAAACGGGTCAATCTGGTGACGGTTGGTCTGTTTGCGGCGTTTCCCGGCCCTGCCGCAATGGCGACTGCCGGCCGGGAGCAACTGGAAGAGCTGATTCATTCAACCGGGTTTTTCCGTAACAAAGCAAAAAATCTGCTTCTCTGCGCCCGGCAAATTAGCAACTTGCATCAGGGAAAAGTGCCTGGAAAACTGGAAGAGCTGGTTGCTCTGGCCGGTGTCGGCAGGAAAACGGCCAATGTCGTTCTGGGGAATGCCTTTCAGATTCCGGGAATGGTGGTTGATACACATGTCAAACGATTGGCGAATCGCTTTGGCTGGAGCAAATCAGAGAATCCGCTGCAAATTGAAAAAGATCTGGTTGGACTATTGCCGACCGCACTCTGGACCCAGGCAGGACATCTCCTGATTGCCCATGGCCGGGCCTGCTGCAAGGCTCCGACTCCCGTTTGCAGCCAGTGCTCGATTGTCGACCTCTGTCCACGGATCGGAGTCCAGCGAAGTCGTTAATCTTTTTTTGTGAGACCATCGCAGCAGGTCGAACCGTTTGCGAGCGCATTAATTTGTTGCCATTCATCAGAAGACTGGTAATTTTGTTTTTTTTGTTATAGGGTTGTAATGTTTTGTCGGGAAGGGCAGTTTATCCTGCCTGCTATCGCTCAAAGCCTCTATCTGAGGATTAAATGAAAAGTTAAACAGATGATTCAGGTTTTTCGGGCGGGAGATCGCATGATTGAATCAGGGCAGAATTTCGGCTTGTATGTTATCAAAGAGGTGGTTAAGTCCGACGATTCAGTCATCAGTTGTCGGGCTGATGATCCTTTTTTCGATCGGGAGGTCACTCTCAAGCTTTATCCCGTCGATTTTTTCGCAGAGGATAAACGTCCACAATTGGAGGAATTGCTGGAGGCCCTGGCAATTCTTGATCATCCGTCGATAGCACCACTTTATGATTCCGGTATTGAAGACGCATACGCCTATTTTACCTCAGCCTATAACTCTGGCGGTAGCCTTGCCGAGCAGTTGGTGGCCCCGTTTTCTGAAGAACAGGCGCTGAAAATCACTGCCGAATTGGTCCAAGCTGTTGCTTATGCGTCTGAACTTGGTTTTGCCCCTGGAGCACTCAGTGCCGAGAAGGTCTACTTTGATCCTGAGGGCCTGGCAGTATGGACCGACTTCGGCATCGATATTTCCATCAGCCGCTGTATCGCCACTGCGGAAGAAGTCTCGGGTGAAAGTCGGCAGTCGTCCGACAGTGCTGCAGAAACGTTCCAGGACATCGGTAAATTGCTCTTGGCCATGTTGTCGGGGTATGAGCCGGAAGGCGGAGAACCGCTGGGTGATCTGCTGAGCAAGGTCGAGAATTCGCGTGTTCGTAAGCTGTTGGGGCGCTTGTTGTCGCCGGACGAATTGCCCTTTGCCTCATACGCTGAGTTGCTTGAAGAATTAAGTGGCTGGAACGATATGGCATCGCCGGTAAGCGATGAGGTCGAGCCGGAGGTTCTTCATCGGGTTAAAAATACGGTCGCTGATGAGCAGACCGAACAGATGATCAGAGATGTTCGCCGCATAGTGGCGGAAAAGAACAGCCTGCAAAACACCTTGGATAAAACCATTTACGAACGGAATCTTGCGGAGAACAAAACAACTGAAAGTGAACGACAGTTGGCGTTGGCGAAAAAAGAGATCGCCCGGGTGCAGGAAGAGGCGAATGTCGCCTGGGAATTGATTGCCGGTTACAAATACGCGCGTTGGCGTCCGATCGCCTGGGCGGTTGGTGGGTTCGCTCTCGGTTTTCTGCTCTCGGGAAGCTATGGTTACTATTACAGTGAGCAGACCCGCAATGAGTTGTTGGCAAAACTGCAGGCGAACGAAGAACTCATCAAGACTGCCGCTTGGCGAGGGGTGGAAGAATCGGCCGGTCAGGACGACTTGGTCTCTCGGCAGAACGCGACATCGCGGCAACCTGGGGTTATAACGGTCGCAGAGTCTGAATCCCGGGGGGAACAGGCGCTGTTGACCGGAGTTGAGGTGACAGTTGTCGAGGAAGAGCAAACACAGAAGTGGTGGCCCTTCGGTCAAGAGTTTTCACCGCTCGCGGCGATTCCGGTCGAGCAGTTAAGGGAGGCCCTTGAATTTGAATCTCTGAATGTCAATGGTGACCTGTCGGAGTTGCTGCAGGAAGAAATTCTGCGGCTGGTTAACCTCTGGGCCGAGTCCTGGGCAAAACAAGATCTGTCAGGATATTTTTCCTGCTATAGTGAGAACTATCGTCCCGAGTTGGGTCGAAGTCTGGAGGAATGGCGGGAGATGCGTCACTCCAGGGTGACCCGGCCGGACTGGATTGAACTGGAGGTCAAAGATATCAGTGTTCGTCAGGTTGAAGAGGGTCGTGTCCAAGTCAAGCTGAAGCAACACTATCGCTCCGATTTTTATCAAGATGAGATTCTTAAATCGATCAACCTGATCAAGGAAGAGGGGCGCTGGCGAATTCTTATGGAGAGATCTTTGGGGATGATTGGCGATATTAAGATCGTCAGAGGATAAGCACAGTCAAAAAAGCTCCGAGGCAAACCCGCGGAGCTTTTTTTTGGCTATACCCTCTTTGTCATCATGCCAATTACCTGAACCAAGGTAATTGTACTTGATATACTGTTTAAATTTTTACGACATTTGCAGATTGTGGACCCTTTTCCCCTTGAATAACATCAAAGGTGACCCGATCGCCTTCAACCAGGGATTTAAAACCCTCTCCTTGAATCGCTGAAAAATGGACAAAGACATCTGGACCATTGTCCTGCTCGATAAAACCGAACCCTTTTGAATCGTTGAACCATTTGACTGTACCTTCTGCCATTGTTTCCACTCCTTATTTGTACGAGGGCAACCAAAAGAAAACAATTTCGCTTCTAGCACAGCGGGAAATGAAAAACAACGGATTTGTTTTAATGATAAGGGGCTTTGTGGAGGAAGGTCAGCCCAATATTCGCCCGACAGGGCCCAGTGCTTTTTCAG
>JAUVEB010000139.1 GCA_030595055.1 Desulfuromonadaceae bacterium | reverse complement strand
CGATTCTGCAACGGCGGGCGGACTCACCGTTGCCGCTGTGACGGGTCGCTGCTCAAGCTCCTCGACGCTGCTCAGCAAGGAGCTGAGCTGTAAACCGACGTCATCCTTAATCAACTGCAAGTCATCAGCTATTTGCCGATTATCACGATTCAGATCATCGAGTCGGCCATTGATTGACTGATATTCGACCCGCAGGTTATCCAGACCCGCCTCTAGTTCCGCAACCTGGCGCTGCAACCGATCGCCTTCTGCACTGCCGCTGGTAACGGCGTCGGTTTTCTGTACTTCAAGCTGGGCCAAGCGCCGTTTCATCTGCTGCAGGTCCATCTCCATCCGCAGTTGTGTGTCGGATGGCGGGACACAGGCTGTGAGCAGAAGCAATCCCAACAGTATTGATAGCAAACGCATGAAACCTCTCCTCTGGAAACAAAAAAGGCCGCACATCTGCAATAATGCGCGGCCCTGATGGATCACTCGTTTGGATTAACGACGAGCATTGAACTCTGCACGACGATTTTTGGCCCAGGCCGCTTCAGTCTTCGCCGGGTCGAGAGGGATCTCTTCACCGTAAGAAATGATGCTCACGCGGCCTGCGGAGACACCGAGAGAAACCAGGTAGCTACTGGTTGCCAGGGCGCGTTTCTCACCGAGAGCCAGGTTATACTCATCGGAACCGCGCTCATCACAATGTCCCTCAATCTGAACGTTGACCGTCGGGGCCGCTTTCAGCAGGCCGGCGTTCATCGCTAATTGCTGCTTGGCAGCATCCGTGAGAACATACTGGTCAAAGTCGAAATAAATCCGCATCAAACCACTGAGCGCCTTGTCAGCGGCAGCTTCAGCTGCGGCAATGCGTGCAGCAGCACGTGCAGCTTCAGCTGCTGCTTCGTCCACAGGTTGTTCTTCAATAACCGCGGGCTGTTGCTGAAGAACTTGCTCTTGAATCGGTTGTTCCGTCACTGCAGTTTCTTCCACTACCGGCTTCTTGGCACAACCGGCCACCAGCAAGGTCAGAACAAAGAGCATTACCACCAGTCGGGTCAGGTTAAGCTTTTGCATAATCAGCCACTCCTTTCGCATATGCGATCAACATTGAAAATCGATTGAACCATTCTATACTCTCGAGAACCCCGCCCATTATACAGAAGAGCGAGACAAAAACAACACCCGTTCCGGCCTGATTTATTGATTTACCAACGTGCTGACCAGGCGGGGTGGGTATCATGACCGCCTTTGGTAGAAATTTTCCGGGCTCCGGTTCCATCCGCCCGCATGATCCAGATCGATTTTTCACCCCCTCGGTCAAGAGAATAGATGAGAAACCGTCCGTCCGGACTCCAGCGGGGATGCTCTTTACTTCCCGGCCCGAACGTCAACTGTCGCTCATCACTCCCGTCCGAGCGGATCGAGAAGAGATTGAATTCACTCCCCTCCAAACGGGCAAAAACGATGCGATCTTTTTTCGGACTCCAGGCCGGGGTCGCATTATACTTCCCCTCGTAGGTCAAGCGGTTCACTTCCAGGGTATGGATATCGACGATAAAAATGTTCGGATTACCGCGCCGATCCGAGACAAAGGCGATTTTATGCCCATCCGGGCTCCAGGAAGGATCGACATCAATGCCGTAATGATTGGTCAAGCGCCGGTGGATAGTGCCATCGGTGCCAAGCAGGTAGATCTCCGAGTTTTTATCCTTCGACAGGGTCAGGGCAACCTCGCGGCCATCAGGACTGTAGCGCCCACCGATGTTCAGGCCCGGCTTGAGGGAAAGACGCGATTCGCGGCCGGTGTAGATCTCCTTGCGATAGAGGTCAGGGTTCCCTTTGTCGTATGAAGTGAAGATCAACTCTTTACGGGTCGGCGAAAAATCCGGATTGAGGACGATGGAACGATGGTCGGTCAAGCGCAACCGCTGATGGCCGTCAACATCCATCAGGTAGAGTTCCTTACGCCCGGTGCGCTTGGAAATATAGGCAATCCGGCTGTTGAACGGGCCGGACTCACCGGTCAAACTGAGCAATATCTGGTCGGCAAAGGTGTGGGCAATACGCCGCACATCTGCCGGCGTGCCGATATAGCGGCGTCCGGTTAACAAGCGCCGCGAGATAACATCGTAGAGCCGCAGCTCAACCGTCAGCTTGCCCGCCTCAAAACGATAGCCCCCTTTGATCAGGACCTCGGCTCCGAGCATTCGCCACTGGCCGAAATCGACCTGGGTACTGTGCAGGGTAAGCTTTTGCGCATCGCCCAAAAAAGCTTCCGGATCGACCAGATCAAACAAGCCGGACAGATCCAGATCATTTCCCAGCACCTGCTGGAATTCTTCGGCAACGCCGGCCTGCACAGCCCCCATCGGCAACAACGAGGTGATCGCCAGAGGGATGGTCTGTTCGCCCGGTGCGCTGATTTCTATTCTCACTGCCGCCGCGCTGCCTGCGTAAAAAAAATAGAGCACTGCGGCGGCTAATATTGCCCGAACTATTTTCATGGTCTATCCAACATATCCTTCAGGTTAAAAATAACGGTAAAATCAGTTTGCTCCTGCAGCGGTTGCCCCAAATCTTTCGATTTTAGAATGGCACGCAGCAGCGAACTGTCAAAAATCTCATTCCCTGACTTTTCTTTGAAACGGTAGTGCAGCAGCTTTCCTTCTGCACTGTAAACAAGAAGCACAACTGCTTCAAGTTGTCGAGTCGCTAGCTGGTATTGGGACAAGCGCCACTGCCGGGTAATAAATTCACGGACATAATCCCGTTCATCGACTCCAATCTCATCCCCCTTGCCCGTGACTGAACCGACCGGAGCGTCGGCCACTGGGGACTTAACTTGCCGGCTTTCTACTGCCACCGCTGCGCGCAAAACATCCAGCTGTTTTTTTCGCTCCTGCTCGGCCCGTTTCTTGGCCTGTGCCATACGCAACTCTTCCAGGCGTTTCTGCAAAGCGTTTTCCTGGGCCTTGCTGACAGCAGGCGTTGGTTCAGGCTTGGAAACCGTTCTTGGTGTCGGCTTAGAGGCTGGCTTTGGCTTCGGTTTGACCGTGACCGGTTTTAGTTTTGGAGGGATCAGCTTCGGCTTGACCGGTTTGGGTTTCGGTTTGACGACTTTTTTCACCGGCTTCTTTTTCACCGGTGCCGCTTCGGGGCGCCCGGCCTGGGGACTTTTCACCGGTTTATTGACCAGATTAACCCGGTAAACCGGGGGCTTGACCGAATCTTTTTTCGGAAACCAGGGGGTATGATAAAGAACCGGCAGCAACAGGTGCAGGAGAAAAGACACCAGCAACATCCGCCGGAAACCGGGCTCGAACACCGACTGCAACTGCTGCCGGCGCTGTTTGCGAGAAGAGTCCATGGGGCCGTGGCTACTCCTCCGGGAGGCGGGTCACCATCCCCAATTTTTCCACCCCGGCCCGTTTGAGCGCAGCCATCACCTGAACCACTCGGCCATAAGAAACCTTTTGATCGGCCTCAAGAAAAACCTCACGATCCGGCTTCCCCTTGAGGGCCTGCTGCAAAACCGGGCCAAGCTTGCTGAGCTGTCTCACCTCGGCTTTGCCGATAAAAATCTTGCCGCTACGCTCCACGGTCACCACCAGCGGTTCCTGCTGAGCTAGCAGACTAGGGGCTTCCGCCACTTCCGGCAGATCGATCTGCACCCCCTGATCAAGCATCGGTGCGGTCACCATAAAGATAATCAGCAACACCAGCATGACATCGACGAAAGGCGTCACGTTGATCTGTGACAGACTGCTGCGTCGGCCAGTGGCGGGACGTCCGACTTCCATTTAGCGACTCCGTTCCATCCGTTCGACGATGTTGAGGAACTCCTGACTGAAATTGTCCATCTCGCCGATCAGTACGTTCACCTTGTTGAGAAAGTGATTGTAACCCATCACTGCCGGGATCGCCGCTGCCAGACCGATGGCTGTGGCAATCAGCGCCTCGGAGATCCCCGGCGCGACAACCGCCAGCGAAGCACTGCCGGTCTGACCGATCCCGTGAAAGGCGTCCATGATCCCCCAGACGGTGCCGAACAGGCCGATGAAGGGGGCCGTCGAGCCGGTCGTGGCAAGAAAGGTCAGGTATTTTTCCAGGCGGAGAGTTTCCTGGGTGGTTGCCCGGCGCAGCGCTCGACCGACACTTTCCGTCGTATCCATCTTCAGCGAAAAATCACCCGTTTCACCAGGTTCGGCAGTCCTTTTCTGCAGCTGCAGCATTTCATGATAACCCTCGCGGAACAGCGTCGCGAGTGGCGAGTTATCGAACTCCTTAATTCCCTGCCCAACCACATCGAAACGCTTCTTACTCCAAAAAAAATCGAGGAACCGAGCGGAATCCTTGATCGCCTTTTGCACAACTGCGAACTTGTAAAAAATGATCGCCCAGGAAACAAGCGAAAAATAGACTAGAATCAGCAGCACCAGCTTGACAACCGGTCCGGCTTGCAGCACCAGATCAAACAAAAGATTTCTCCTTTAGACAAAGTCCCGACGAGTGTCCTCGCTCGAGGTAAAGTCGCTATCGCCGGATTATCAGACAGTTAAAAAGGCAAGTCAACAGCTTGCTGAGGATCGCTTGCCCGGCAAGGACTCTGCCGAATGGCTACGCTGATAATCGGCAGTTTGTGGCATCAGAAAGCAGTGTAAAAAACACCCTTAACGGCATGTTTTATTTGAAGTTATCCACGTCTTCCACAGGTTTTTCCACAGTCTGGGATCTTTGTTCCTCAACCATGGCATAGGCAGAATGATTGTGGATCGACTCAAAATTTTCGCACTGGATCCTGAACCAGTAGATTTCCGCAACCATCCGCAGCTTTTCTGTGACCGCCCGCACCATATCTTCAACAAACATCGGGTTGTCATAAGCCTGTTCCGTCACGGCTTTTTCATCCTCCCGCTTGAGCAGGGAATAGACCTGGCAGCTGGCACAATCTTCCACCCAGTCGATCAGGTCTTCAAGCCAGATATGCTCACGGTAGCGAATCTGCACGGTCACGATGCTTCGCTGGTTGTGGGCTCCACGCTCGCTGATCTCTTTTGAGCAGGGGCAGAGAGAGGTCACCGGAATCCTGGCTTCAAGCAGAAAGTCGAACTCCTCAGCAAGGCTACCGAGCATTCGGCACTGGTATTCAAGCAGGCTTCGCGCCCCGGACACCGGAGCACGTTTTTCAATAAAATAAGGAAAGTCCAGTTCCAGGTGAGCCCGATCCGCCTCCAGCCGCAGCTTCATCTCGGCGAGTATCACCTCCATATTATCGACACTGATCTCGCCATGGTAGAGATTGAGCACTTCAATAAAACGGCTCATGTGGGTTCCCTTAAACTGCTCGGGAAGATCGACATACATATTAACCCGCGCCACCGTATGCTGCTGTTCGCGGTATTTATCCTGCACCACAATCGGGTAGCGGATATCCTTGACGCCTACCTTATCGATGGCAATTTTACGGGAATCAAGACTCTTCTGCATATCGGGCATCGGTGCCATTTCAACTGGCTCAGACATAATCAACCGGATCCTCGCAACCCGCTTCGGCAAACCCCTTCAAACGCAACCGGCAGGAATCACAATGCCCACAGGAAAGCCCTTCCGGGGTCGGATCGTAGCAGGAATGGGTCAACCGATAATCAACTCCCAACGCCAAGCCCTGCCGGATAATCTGCGCCTTGGTCAAATCGATCAACGGCGCGTGAATCCGGTAGGGCGTCCCTTCAACCCCGGCTTTGGTCGCCAGGTTGGCCATCTGCTGAAACGCCTGGATAAACTCGGGACGACAGTCGGGGTAGCCGGAATAGTCAAGGGCATTGACACCAATAAAAATATCGCCGGCTTCGAGCACTTCCGCCCACCCCAGGGCAAAGGAAAGGAAAATGGTATTGCGTGCGGGAACGTAGGTTACCGGGATACCATTTTCGGCAATCCCGTCTTTCGGCACAGCGATATCGTCAGTCAAAGCACTGCCACCCATCTGCC
>JAUVEB010000182.1 GCA_030595055.1 Desulfuromonadaceae bacterium | reverse complement strand
TTCCAGGCATAAACCGGTATCCCTTGTGGATTTTCTGCCGTCCCCTCCGGGCCGACAGCAACCGCTGCCGCCGCATGATCCTGAGTGGAGAAAATATTGCAGGAACACCAGCGCACCTTGGCTCCCAGATCAACTAAAGTTTCGATCAGCACGGCAGTCTGAATCGTCATGTGAAGTGAGCCGGTAATCAGCGCACCCTGCAGTGGAAACTGGTCAGCATACTCTTCACGCAACGCCATCAGTCCGGGCATTTCAACCTGCGCCAGCAACATTTCTTTTCGGCCCCACACGGCCAGGGAAATATCTTTAACCTTAAAATCACTAAAGTTAGACACTTTGTTTCACTCCTTTGACAAAGTCTAATTTTCAAGCTGTCTGTTTAGCACAATTTGCTCCCAATAAACAAGTTTTGGGTCGACGGGGGAAACGTGTCTGTTTAGTCGAAAAAACCGTTCACATCGATTCATCATATGCTATAAATAGGCCTGATTTTTTTACACTTCGACGGTCCTGGCCTTGCAGTCAGGGCGATAACTTTTTACACCTGACATTAATAAGAGGTGGAACATGAGCGAAATCATTGACATCTATGCCCGCGAAATTCTTGATTCCCGCGGCAATCCGACTGTCGAAGTCGAAGTTGCCCTGGAAACCGGTGTTATCGGCCGTGCCGCGGTTCCAAGCGGAGCATCCACCGGAGAACGAGAAGCACTGGAACTGCGCGATGGCGACCAGGGACGTTATCTCGGCAAGGGCGTCCTGAAAGCTGTTGAACACGTCAACGAAGTGATCACCGCCGAACTGATCGGCTGGGAAGCCAGTGATCAGATCGGCATCGACCGCAAACTGCTGGCCCTCGACGGCACCGATTTCAAGAGCAAGCTCGGGGCCAACGCCCTGCTCGGTGTCTCCATGGCCTGCGCCAAAGCTGCGGCCGAAGATGCCGGACTGCCCCTTTATCAATATATCGGCGGCGCCAACGCTAAGGAATTACCTCTGCCGATGATGAATATCATCAACGGCGGAGAGCATGCCGATAACAACGTGGATATTCAGGAGTTCATGATCATGCCGGCCGGGGCCGACAGCTTCAAAGAAGCACTGCGGATGGGAGCGGAAATCTTCCACGCACTGAAAAAGGTCCTGAAAGACAAGGGCTACAACACCTCTGTCGGTGACGAGGGCGGGTTCGCTCCCAACCTGAAAAGCAATGAAGAGGCCCTGCAGGTGATCATGGAAGCGATCGAGGCAGCAGGTTATAAGCCGGGTGAAGATATCCTGCTGGCCTTGGATGTTGCAGCCTCGGAAATCTACAAAAACGGCAAGTACAACTTCGCCAATGAAGAACAGGCGATCAAAACCGCTGCGGAAACCGTTGCCTTTTATGAGGACCTGGTCGCACGCTACCCGATCATCTCCATCGAAGACGGCTTGGCTGAAAATGATTGGGACGGTTGGAAACTGATGACCGAGAAACTGGGGGACAAGATTCAGATTGTCGGCGATGACCTGTTCGTGACCAACACGAAAATCCTCAAAGAGGGGATCGACAAGGGGATCGCAAACTCAATTCTGATCAAGGTCAACCAGATCGGCACCCTGACCGAAACGCTGGAAGCAATCGAGATGGCCAAGCGTGCCGGCTATACCGCCGTGGTCTCGCACCGCTCCGGGGAAACCGAAGACACCACCATCGCCGATCTGGCCGTAGCCACCAACGCCGGTCAGATCAAAACCGGCTCCCTGTGCCGTACCGACCGTGTCTGTAAATACAACCAGCTGCTGCGCATCGAAGATGAGCTGGATAACACTGCGGTATTCAACGGCAAAGAGGTTTTTTATAACCTGCGTTAAAAAACTTGGGGACAGAATTAATTCTGTCCCCTCCCCGAACCCAAAGAGCCTGTGGACTCTCGACCACAGGCTCTTTTATATCCCTATCAATAAAAGACCTTAACCCGGGAAAAGTAAATAACTGCTCCCTTCCTTCTCCCGTTTCAACTGCCCGTTATCAGCCATTTCTTTCAACACCCGCTGCAATTGCTTCTTATTCTCAGCAGAGAAAATCGTGTAAAGTTCGGTCTGTTTAATCCCCGGTTGCTTGACGATTGCTGCCAGCACTTTTTCTTCAACCCTCGCCGGTTCAATCTCACCAGCGGAAGTTTCCTCTTTTTTTTCAACAACAACAGCAGCAGCCGTTTCGGACTCAACGTCCTCAACTACAACAGGTTCTTGTGCCATCGTGTCACTGGCCATTTCCACTTCCTGCTCTGCACGGATTTCCCGCTCTATCGACATCATCTTCCGGTAAAAATAGAAACCCGCACCGACAAGCAACAGTAGCAAAATAAACCAAAACATTTACACCTCCTGATCTGATGTTTCCTCATTGTCAGCATGAAACCAACGATCAAACCAACCACGATGATCCTTTTCCGCGAGGAGCTTTAAATCGTTCGGCCCCAGCCAAATCCCTCCGCAACTAGGGCATTTATCCAGTGGAACACCTCGAAATATCATCGGTTTTATCATATCGCCACATTTCGGGCAACGGTCTTTGCTGTACCCTTTTGCCAAAATCTCCTCAGCATCATGTTTCATTTTATCGAGAACTTCCCGTTCTTTCTTGTGAAAGTATTCGTTTTCCAATGCTTTTTTACGATCCTCCCAAGCGTTTGTCATAACAGCCTCCTTTTTTTCGGGGTTGGCTAAAATAAAATAATAACCAAGACGACAGGTCAAGCAACCGGGAACCGCTAAAACACCTGTGCTAAGCAGTGATGGCGACACCTTCAACAGTGAGTTTTCAAGCGGTACTGACCTGCGCCATAGCCGGCACTTTTTCCCAGATTGAACAGGCAGCCAAGTTGCAATAGCCAGATAATTTCTGCTAAGGCACTCCCGGCAAGCTGTAAATGACCGAGCAACCCGCCCAGTTTTTGCGAACCGTCATGGCCTTCCAAACAGCGCCATTCTTGCCAATACAGTCTGTTTTCAAGCACGGCAACTTGCTTTGCCCGGCGCATCAGCTCTTGCGGGTTCTTGACCACTTCAACACCGGCGTGACACGAAATCATGGCAGAAACACGGCGCAAAACAAACGGGAACAGATCGATAAACCTGGCTTTAAACAGAGGCTTCTTCTTTTGCAAAAGACGTAAAGGACTGACAATCTCTAAAATCAGCTGCTCAACATCCAGGGTCTGTCGTTCCAACCACCAATGCAGATCACTGACCGGCGGAGTCATCACCCGGGGAGATTTCCCACCGCTCCAGAGCATCGCCCGCACACCACTGGAATCTTCCGACTCGACCCCTTCCAAACGAAACCGGCCATGGCCGTGATAAAGTCCCTGTTGGCCGAGTTGTTGTAGTAGGGTCACAAATGCGGCGATCCCGTTGATCCCATTGCCGAGAAACAGTGCCGGCAGCACAATCCGTTGTTTTGGTTGCTGCAAACCATGAAGTTGCGGATCGGGATAAAGCACCAACGCCGGAGCAGGACGTTGCGCCTGACGACGAATCAATGGGTCGGTCGGCAACGCAGGCTGTAAAAGTGCCTTCAGCTGCTCAACATCATCCGCAGAACCCCATCCCTCAAGCGTCCGCAGCGCCTGCAACAGCTCACGCCGCAATTGCAACAGACCTGAAGGCGGCAATGAAAAATAATCGCTGATCTCTAGGTGAAAATAAAGCTTGGCGTATTCAACCCGTTTCAGTTCAGCAGGAACGGGGGGCAGATAACTCATGCACACTCCGATTTGTTTGCACCATGGTAGACTTTCTGATATAGCAGTCCAGGAGGTTTTCCGAGCATACGAGCCGTAGCGAGAAATCGGCTGTTCGAGGGCAGATTTTCGTAGCTTTGAGAGCGAATAGCACCGCTATTTGTCGAAAACATACGGAAATATGAACCGATCAGACGGTTTCGCAGTAGGTTCTTGTATTGTCGGACAGCCTCCTAGCGCTTCGTATCCTAAAGCAAGCCACCAGGGAGAACAACTGAATGTTTCAGTTCACGCTGCTCAAAGAAGACCCGAAAAGCCGTGCCCGTCGCGGGCGGTTGCAAACCCCGCACGGCAGCATCGAAACACCGATCTTCATGCCGGTCGGAACCCACGGTGCGCTGAAAGCGATGACCCCCGCCCAGGTTGAAGAAACCGAAGCACAGATTATCCTCTCCAATACCTATCACCTGCACTTGAAGCCGGGGGAAGGACTGATCAAAAAAGCGGGCGGGCTGCACAAATTCATGAACTGGGACAAGCCGATTCTGACCGACAGTGGCGGCTTCCAGGTTTTTTCCCTGCCGAAAAAAAGGATCGGTGAAGATGGCGTGCACTTTCGCCATGAGCTGACCGGTGAAGAGATTTTTCTTGGCCCGAAGGAAGCGATGCAGATCG
>JAUVEB010000078.1 GCA_030595055.1 Desulfuromonadaceae bacterium | reverse complement strand
GATGCCGGTTTCCATGATACGGTTTTTCTCTCTGGCATGCCCTGCCTTTACAAGCTCACCAATCCTGCCTGGGGTGATCACCCCAATGGCATAGCTTTCAAAAAACTCCCCGAAGCTACGGACAATCTCATGGATTCTGGTGCTGCCATTATTCAGGATATGCCAGCGAAAGGCCTTAAGAAATAATAACAATAACTGGAAGAGAATACCATAAAGCAGAAATGTCGAATTGACTTTTTTAATGTTCTCCCAAAGGGCAGCCAGGTCAACAGTGCTCAGGATATAAATAAACAAAGCAATTCCCAGCAACCTGATAAAAAGAAACGGACTGATCCTTTTTACTTTTTTTTGTGCTGGAGGCATATGTCCTTCTTTATCCATTACTGGCATTCAGTTGTGATTTCTTTATCTTTTTGGTGGAGCGTTTCCACACATTTCTCGACTTTTCGAAAACTTTTCCTACGGTCTTTGGGGGAATCCTCTCAATGATGAACCTTGAAAACCCAGTCCCCAAGATAATGAAAAGACTGTCAATGACAAGTTCCATCAAGTACCTTTTCAATGTAAAACCTTTCATTATGTAACCGTAATCCGGATTTCTTTTACCAAGCCACCTACGATATTTCATGCGGATGAAGGTTCCCCTTTTCTTCAGGTCATAGCCATGCGAATGCATAGAAATAGCTTCACCTTCTTCAATGGGATTCAGTACCAGGTATCCTTCCCCTCGCATTTCATCCAGGATGGCTTGTCCTTTGTCTGAACGGGACAATATAATCGAAAATCCCTTGCCTCTTTCCTCATATGCCGGTGCCCATGCATCCCCACCGGAAATATCGGTGAACTCGTTGCTCAGGTCAGTGCACAGAAGGCTGTTTTTCATGATGTGAAAGGGGATGAGATAGTTGGCATGGAATTTCGGTAATTCAATCGTTCTGCCACTTTCCAATTCAATACGCATGTTTCCCGGCCATTCCCCGTGACGGAAATAGAGTTTCCTGATCTTCCTGTAGTCTCTCTCTCCATACGACCTTAGAAAACTTTTAACAGAAGAAAAATGAAGAGTATTTCCGTAAAAAGGGCCGAATATGTATTCAATGTTCTTCACGGTCGGGTGTCCTGCTTCCTGAAGTAGCCTGATCGACTGCACCTGTCCGGGAAGACCGACATAGGCAAGCTTGCCCTCAAAGCGTTCAATGTCAGGAAGGATCTCATTCACAGAAGAGATGATATACTTGCTCTGGGCTGCAGACAAAATCTCTTCTGTGCTGGTTGCGATGAAGGGTTTTGTTAACCATGGTTCCTCTTCCGACATACCGAGCACTACAGCTCCATCGATGCGGCCTTTTTCAAGTAACCATATAAGGATAGCCGAAATGATCCCTCCGCTGGCACCGAGTCTCCTGATCGATTCATCATTGCTATGCCCGATGTAAATATTTTTGTAAGCGCCGGTGAAAACATTATAATGTGCATCTTCTCCGAAAATCTTTTTGCTTTGTCCCGGAAAGTCAAAGCCTTTGCCGCTGCAATATTGAAGAAGCTCTTTATTTAATTTCCCTTCGGGCCGGACCGCATTGCAGCAGGAAAAACAGCAGTTAAGCGAGGGGCGCGAGCAATCCGCCGAGCGACATCAGCATTTAGAGGAACACTCGGCTCAGTTACAGAGCCTTCTGGCTGAGTTCAGAGGTCAGCTTGATGGAGCCCGTGAAGAATTGACAGAACGCCGGGTGGCCCTGGCGTCCGTGCAACAACAACAGCATGCGACCGATGGAACTCTGGTCCGGTTGGCCGCTCAGTGTCGGGAAATGGAGCAGCGCAAGCGGCAGCTTCAGCAACGCCGACAGCGCGGCAATGAGGAACAACAGCAGTTGTTGCAGAGTGATGAGCGGCTACGGATCGAGCTGAACTTGTTGCTCGATCGGCGAGAAGGGCAGCGGCAGGCGGGTCAGGCGGTTCGCGAAAAGTATGAACAGCAGCGTTGTCAGCTGGATGAAAGCCGGGAGCGGTTGCGCGGGGTCCGTTCCGAAGCGGAAGAACTGCGCAAAGAAGTTGCCAGGCTGCAATTGCGACGTCATGAACTGCAGATAGATGCCGAACACCTTCGCCAGGGAGCTCTTGAGCGCTATCGGGTTGATCTGTCGGAGCATCAGGTTCCGGAAGCGACCGAAGATGAACTGGAACGTCAACAGCAACAGTTGCAAAGATTACAGCAGCGCATTGAATCTCTCGGCGAAGTTAACCTGATGGCGATCGATGAGTACCGCGAGCAGCAGGAGCGTTACGATTTTCTTTGTCAGCAGCGGGATGATCTGTCCCAGTCATTGAATGATTTGCAAAAAGCAATCAATCAGATCAACCGAACCACCCGACGGCGCTTCAAGGAGACCTTTGAACAGGTCAATAGCAAATTCAAACAGGTTTTTCCCCGCTTGTTTCACGGTGGCCAAGCGGAATTGCGTCTGACTGACGAAAACGACTTGCTTGAAACCGGTATCGATATTATTGTCCAGCCGCCGGGCAAACGATTGCAGAATGTTGATTTGCTCTCAGGGGGAGAGAAGGCCCTGACTGCAGTGGCGCTGATTTTCTCGCTGTTTCTGGTTAAGCCGACCCCTTTTTGTATGCTTGATGAGGTGGACGCTCCACTTGATGATGTCAATATTGATCGTTTTGCCGAGATGGTTCGGGAGATGACAAAGCAGTCGCAGTTTATTATCATCACTCACAGCAAGCGGACCATGAGGGTTGTTGACACCATGTATGGTGTAACCATGCAGGAGCCCGGGGTGTCGAAGTTGGTTTCGGTGCGGATGAGTGATCATCAGCTTTCGGCAGAGCCTGCTGCTGAGATGGTCGGATGATAGCAAGAGGTTGCCATGCCGTTTAAATCTTTACTTAACAGACTGCTGGAAGATATTCCCGGAGCCCTTGGAGCTATTATCATCGACTGGGAAGGGGAGGCTGTCGATCAGGTCTCCCGGATCGGCGAATATGATCTCAAGGTCCTTGCGGCACACAAGGGGATCATCCTCGGGCTGTTACGTGAGGCACTCTCGAGAATTGAAAGTGGAAATCTCGAAGAGGTGTTGATTCGGACCGATCACAAAAAAACTTTGCTTGCACCGTTGACCGAAGATTATTTTTTACTGCTGGTTTTGGGCCCTCAAGCAATTGTTGCCCGGGCCGCCTTCAAGATGCGCTGCTGTGTTGCTGAGCTGCGCTCTGAGTTTGAATGATGACTCTCAGTCGCCGGGAGCCTGTCAAGCCCGACAGGCTCCTATCGTGCTGATAGCAGGAGATTGTACGTGAACGATCTGGATTATATGGCTTGGATTGAATCCTTTATGACCTGGTTCAATTCTCTGGTGTTTGAGCTGTCCCGGATGTTGGCTTCCGCCGGGGTCCCTGAGGAGTACCAGACTTTAGGTGCTTTGGGTTTGCTCTATTTAGGCGTGGTGCTGGTTGTCGTTATCTTCATTTTCGGCCTGCTGGCCGTCTTTCGGAAACCGAAAGAAAAAAAAGTTGTTGCGCCAAAGGAACCGACTGAGGAAGCCGCCGCCGAACCGCTGAGCCTTTCCGCAAGATTCAAGCGCAGCCTGGCCAAAACCCAGTCTTCTCTGGTCGGTCGCATTGATAGCTTGTTGCGTGGACGTTCCAATATCGATGAGGATCTGATCGAAGAACTTGAGGAAATCCTGATTACGGCTGATCTCGGCATGCAGACCACCCAGCGATTGATCGGAACCCTCAAGGCAGGTCAGGCCAAAGGAGCTCTGGAAACAGCTGATCAGGTCAGGCAGCTATTGAAGGAAGAGCTGGAAAAAATTCTGCAGACCGAGAGTAAGCCGCTGGATGTCTCTATCGCCACACCTTTTGTGATCATGGTGGTTGGCGTGAACGGTGTCGGAAAAACCACCACCGTCGGTAAATTGGCCAATCAGTTGGCCGGTGACGGAAAAAAAGTCATCCTCGGTGCCGGAGATACCTTTCGCGCCGCAGCTGCTGAGCAGTTGGAGATCTGGGGAGAGCGGGCCGGAGTGGAAGTTATTCGGCATGCTGAGGGGGCCGATCCTGGAGCGGTCGCTTTTGATGCCGCCAGGGCTGCGGTTGCCCGCAAGGCAGATGTGTTGATTCTGGATACGGCCGGTCGGTTGCACACCAAGCTCAACCTGATGGAAGAATTGAAAAAGATCCGTCGGGTCATTGATCGTGAGATCCCCGGTGCTCCACATGAAAGCATGCTGGTTCTTGATGCGACCACCGGGCAGAACGCTTTGACTCAAGCTAAGTTGTTTAACGAAGCCGTACAGTTGGATGGTATTGCGTTGACGAAGCTTGACGGTACCGCAAAAGGGGGTATCGTTGTGGCCATTGCCGCTGAGTTGGATGTGCCGGTCCGGTTTGTCGGAATTGGTGAAGGGATTGATGATCTGCGCCCCTTTGATCCGGCGATGTTTGTTTCGGCGCTTTTTGAGAGCTGATAGAAAGATTTGCACTTTTCCCTTGAGGGCTCACTTATAAAGGCTTTACGATGGAAAGCGTTTTACTGAATCGTCTTGAGGTCGCTGTGACAGCTTTGCTGGCACAGAAACGGAAACTTGAAGACGAATGCCATGACCTCCGGCAGGAGAAATCTGTCTGGTTGCGGGAGCGTGATGAGCTGTTGCAGGAAGTTGAAAAAATTCTCAGTCGAATTGAAGAAGCGGGGCTGGAGGATGCTTAATGTATAGTGTTCAGGTGCGGATTCTGGGGCGAGAGTATACGCTGCGTAGTCAGGAGCCCCCCGAGCAGATCCAGCGGGTTGCCGCCTTTGTCGAAGAAAAACTTGCTGAAACCGCGGCTGTGCGCTCAACGGATACGCGCGACCTGACCGTGCTGACCCTGTTAAACTTGGCGGGCCAGCATCTGCAGTTACTTGACGAGCAGAGGCAGCATCGGCAGGAACTGGGAAAACGGCTTGAGCAGCTTGTATGTCAACTGGAACAAAGCAATTCATAGTTGCTAAAGTTGACTATAAACGATATATATTATACCGAACGTGAAACTTTGCGGTTTTATGAAAATCACCCTGAGTGTACAGGGCTTTTAGATAGATTGGTTTGGAACTAACTCGAATGGACACACCTGTTCGGCAGGTGATAATCATCCCGGTTTTATAGATTTACGGTGAGTTGCCCCGTGAATATCAGGCGTAAACGAAATACTTAAAGCGTAAGGAGAGTTCGTTGTAGGTTATTCGGAGACCTGAATTAATTTGTTAAATACCTGACAATTTATAAATCCACAGGCGAGAGGGATTCGCCGCAATCGTCCATTTCAGCTGTATCTGCCTGCCCGTTTCTATCCTTTCTGCCCTGAGCTTTGTACCAGCCGGAGCTCTCCAATATGTCCAAGCATGACATTCGGCAAGAGTTGCTCGCTCGTCGTAAGCAGCTTGATGTTGCAGCCTGTGTTCGTTTGAGCCGGCAGGTTCAACAACAGCTGATTGCTGCTGACTGTTTTCAGCGGGCGCGAGTGATGGCGTTATACAGCCCGATCAATAATGAAGTGCAGACCGATCAGCTGTATGCAGCTGCCGTAGCTTCGGGAAAGATCGTTTGTTTTCCCAGGATGGTTGAGCAGGGTCTGGATTTTCGCCGGGTGACGTCTTTGTCGGCGTTGACGGTCGGTCGCTTCGGCGTTGCCGAGCCGGTCACCGGCGAGTCGTGTCCGCTTGCCGATATGGATATGATTGTTGTTCCCGGCGTTGCTTTTGACCGTAGCGGTCACCGCTTGGGTTATGGAAAAGGATTTTACGATCGTGAGTTGGCGAGTGCCGCAGAACGGACGAAGGCGGTCGGGCTCTGTTTTGCTTTTCAGTTATGTAGGTGTCTGCCGCGGGAAACGCATGATCGACCTGTGCAATTCCTGGCAACGCAGACCGAACTTATATCCTGCTATGAAAAAGTAGCAGTTTCACCATAAACTCTGCAAAGGGAGGATTTTACCGTGCAGATGGATATTTTGATGCTCGTCATGGTTTTGGTCGCGTTGGGGGCCGGAGTATTTCTCGGCATGCTGCTGCGGAGCACACTTTCCGCTTCGACGGTTGCTAATGCCAAAGTTGTTGCCGAGCAGCTTGTTGCCGATGCCCATAAAGAATCGGCAACGATCGGTAAAGAGGCGACCATCCAGGCCAAAGATATCGTCCTGCAGGCTAAGGCCGATTGGGAACAAGAGGCGCGTGAGCTGCGTAGGGAAATTCAGCTGCAGGAAAATCGTCTGCAGCAAAAAGAGGAAGGTCTGGAGCACAAACTGGATCATATTGAGCGGCGCAGTGAAGAGTTGACCAATAAAGAAAGCCAGCTTCGTCAGCAGGGGGAAGGTTTGCAGCAGAAAACTGCCGAAATTGATCAGACTCTGACCGAGCAGCGTAGGCAATTGGAGATAATCTCCGGTATGAGCGGTGAACAGGCCAAGCAGCAACTGATCGATTCGATGCTCAGTCAAGCTCGCCATGACGCGGCCAAGAATATCAGGAAGATTGAAGATGAGGCGCATGAGGTTGCCGATAAAAAGGCCAAAAAAATTATGGCCGTGGCAATTCAGCGCTACGCCGGTGATTTTGTCGTGGAAAAGACGGTCAGTGTTGTCTCTTTGCCTTCGGATGAAATGAAGGGGCGGATTATCGGCCGCGAGGGGCGCAACATCCGTGCTATCGAAGCAGCAACCGGTATTGACTTGATTATTGATGATACTCCGGAGGCGGTTGTAATTTCCGGATTCAATCCGGTGCGTCGTGAAGTTGCCCGGATTGCCTTGGAGCGTTTAATTGCCGATGGCCGGATCCATCCGGCGCGGATCGAGGAACTGGTTGAAAAGGCTCAGCAGGAGGTTGACGAGGAGATCCGTCAGGCGGGCGAACAGGCCACCTTTGATGTCGGGGTGCATGGGATTCATCCGGAAATCATCAAACTGCTCGGAATGCTCAAGTACCGGACCTCTTATGGACAGAATGTCCTGACGCACTCCATCGAGGTTGCTTTCTTGTGCGGCATGATGGCAGCAGAGTTGAGGATCAACGTCAAACAGGCCAAACGGGCCGGACTGTTGCATGATATCGGTAAGGCGGTAAGTCATGAACTGGAAGGTTCACATGCCGTCAACGGTGGGGATCTGGCCCGCAAGTATGGGGAGTCACCGAAAATTGTACATGCCATTGCTGCTCACCACGAGGATGAAAAGCCGGATACCGTGCTGGCGATTTTGGTTCAGGCTGCCGATGCTCTTTCCGGGGCTCGGCCCGGAGCTCGCCGCGAGACTCTGGAAACCTACGTCAAGCGGTTACGTGATCTGGAACAGATCGGTACTTCCTTCAGTGGTGTGACCGGCTGCTTTGCCATCCAGGCTGGGCGTGAAATCCGTGTCATTGTCGCCAGTGACGAGATTTCTGATGATTACTCGCATGTGCTGGCCAAAGATATCGCGCAAAAGATTGAGCTGGAGATGACTTATCCTGGACAGATCCGAGTCAACGTCATCCGGGAAACCCGCGCGATCGAATACGCAAAATAGGTTGCCGCGAATAGTTCATTTGCCACACGCAGGGCTCGCTCTCCACTCGCAAATCAATGGTAGAAGGCAGCAAGAGCACTGTGTGCATATTTGGGGAGTTCAGTGTGAAGCTGTTGTTTATCGGCGATATTGTCGGCCGGGCCGGGCGTAAGATGTTGTCCGATCATTTGGATCGGTTGATTGATCGACAGATGATCGATCTGGTGGTCGCTAATGGTGAAAATGCCGCGGCCGGGTATGGTTTGACCCAGAGCGTTTTACGAGAGTTGTTTGCCGCCGGTGTCGATGTCGTCACCAGTGGCAATCATATCTGGGATAAACGAGAGATCAATGACGTCCTGGAGCGGGAGAGTCGTCTGCTGCGTCCCGCCAATTATCCGCCGGGGTTGCCGGGCTGTGGCCACGGAATTTACGAGACGGCTGCCGGTATCAAGGTGGGGGTGTTGAATCTCGAAGGGCGGGTTTTTATGAAAAATCTCGACTGCCCGTTTCGTGCGGCTGACGAATTGGTCGCTGAATTGCGTAAGACCACGCCGCTTCTCTTGGTTGATTTCCATGCAGAGGCCACCAGTGAAAAACAGGCCCTTGGCCATTATCTTGCCGGTCGGGTTTCGGCTGTGATCGGGACCCACACACATGTGCAGACGGCAGATGAAAAAATTCTGACCGGAGGGACCGGTTACTTGACAGATGTCGGCATGACCGGTAGTCATGATGCGGTTATCGGTAATCAGAAGGAACCCGCTTTGCGGCGCTTTTTGACGCAACAACCGGTTCGCCTGGAGGTCGCTAAAAAAGATCCGCAGCTTTCTGCCGTGGTTCTGACCCTGAATGAACAAAGTGGTCACTGTGAACAGATGGAACGAATTCAGCTGAAATAGAGCTTTGGCTGAAGTTTACGAATGGATGGCCTAGGAATGAAATCAGTACAAGAGCAGATGGAGATCATCCGCCGTGGAGCGGTGGAGATTTTAGTGGAAGCAGAGCTGGAAGAGCGGCTCAAAGAAGGAAGACCGCTGCGGATCAAGGCCGGTTTCGATCCGACCGCGCCTGACCTGCATCTCGGACACACGGTATTAATCCAGAAACTGAAACAATTTCAAGATCTTGGCCATGAGATCTGTTTCTTGATCGGTGATTTTACCGGCATGATTGGTGATCCGACCGGTAAAAATGAAACCCGTAAGCCGCTGACTAGAGAACAGGTGTTGGAAAACGCCAAGACTTATCAGGAACAGATTTTCAAGATTCTCGACCCGAAAAAAACCCGCGTGGTGTTTAACAGTGAGTGGATGAGCAAAATGTCTGCCGCCGAGTTGATCAGCCTGGCCGGCAAATACACCGTCGCCCGGATGTTGGAGCGGGATGACTTTAATAAGCGTTACCGTAGCCGGCAGCCGATTGCCATCCATGAATTTCTTTATCCCATGGTGCAGGGATATGACTCTGTTGCTTTACAAGCGGATGTCGAGTTGGGGGGCACCGATCAAAAATTCAATCTGTTGGTGGGTCGTGAACTGCAGAAGCAAGATGGGCAAAAGCCACAGTGTGTTTTGACCATGCCGCTGCTTGAAGGTCTTGACGGTGTCAACAAGATGAGCAAGTCGCTTAATAATTACATTGGCATTACCGAGCCGGCGAAAGAGATTTACGGCAAGGTGATGAGTATCTCCGATGAGTTGATGATCCGATATTACGAACTGCTCTCCGATGTCGACTTGGAGACCCTGCAGAAGGTCAAAGATGGTGTCGCCGGTGAAGAGGGGGGGGCGCACCCGATGGAGAGCAAGAAAGCCCTGGCTTTGGAGCTGACAGCACGCTTTCATGGCGCAGCGGCGGCGCGGTCTGCCGCTGAAGAGTTTGTCCGTCAGTTCAAACGGAAACAGTTGCCGGATGAAATTCCCCTGTTTGAAATTGCTGTCGATGGTCCGGTCTGGATTTGTCGGCTGATGACCGAAGCGGGAATGGTGAAATCGAACGGTGAGGCGCGCCGGATGGTCAAGCAGGGGGCCGTGTCTTTGGCTGGAGAAAAGATCGACGATGCTGATCTGGAGGTCGTGCTGGATAAGGAATATATTGTTCAGGTCGGTAAGCGGCGCTTCGCAAGGTTTGTCGGTGTTTAATAGAAATAAAAAACTTGTAAAATCGATATGTTATAGAGAAAGAAATATAAATACAAAAAAAACGGAAAAAAACAGTTGACGGTAAGCGAGCTGATTGTATATAACTGCGCACCGTTGCTCAGGACGGAAGCCGAAGTTGGCTATTTGGAGCGCCGGAAAAAGTTTAAAAAAGTGCTTGACGCACCGGGGTTGTTTGGATAGACTCCTTGCTTGTCGCCAATGGGCGGCGGG
>JAUVEB010000135.1 GCA_030595055.1 Desulfuromonadaceae bacterium | reverse complement strand
TCATGGCAGAAATTGATATGCAGCGTCAGTTTGGTCGGACATCCGCCGGTATCAACGGAAACCCCGACCGGTGTTCCGGGACACCTGTCCAGGTAGTCAAAAACACCATCGCCATCGGAGTCAAGGGGACAGCCCTGACGGTCGACCGGAGCCCCTTCAGGGGTGTTCGGGCACTTGTCACGATAATCATAGACCCCATCTCCGTCAGCGTCGGGGGGGCAACCATCGGCATTGACTTTGACCCCTGTGGGGGTGTCCGGGCATTTGTCCCGGTCATCAATGATTCCATCACTGTCACTGTCTGTCGGAACCACCACCGGTGCGGGTTCCGGTTCCGGTATCGGGGCGGGGGCGGGGATGGCAACCGGTACCGGGGCGGGGGCCGGAGCTCCAAATTGGAACAATAGCCCTGCGGAATAAATCAGGTTGTTTTCCGGCTCTGGGAAATCGAGCAGATGGCGTACGTCAGCACGCAAGGCAAACATGTCACTGACAAAATATTTGATACCGGCGCCATAGTTGGCAAGGAGATGATCATGACGACCGCCGACATCGGGCTCAGCACTGATCCCGCCAATCCCGGCTGCCAAGTAAGGGACCAGCTTATTGTCAGGCATAAAGTGATAGAGGGCATCGAGGCGATAAGTCTGGACGTCGGTATCGCTACCTGAAACATTATCCGCATCAGCATCCGTGTCAGTGAACACTGCTTCCACGCCCCAGTTTTTGCTGAGGTTGTAGCCGAGTCCCAAGCTCATCAGGAAAGAATCATCGAGATTCTGGTCATCATCAAAAATATGTCCACCGACCATCGGTGAAAAGGTGAATGCGCCCGGTTGAATTTCTGCCCAAGCCGGGGAGGTGAGCAAACAGAAAAGTGCTAGGTAAAGGGTGATTTTTTTCAGCATCGTAAACCTCCTGTCAGATTCAATCCGAATGCGGATAGATATTTCTTTTGCCAACTGAATACCTCATTAAAATAACATGGAGACATCAGAATGCAAACCGGTTCGGTCATTTTTTTGATAAAAATCGTCAGTTTTCCATCAACAGGCAGAGAGGGGTTGCGTTGCCCGGCTGAACCGAACCTGCTGCTGATAAATCTTCCTTCCAGCATTCGAGGCAGAATTCAATAAAAAAACCGCAGTTGTCAGTCAGTTGATTAACCAGATTGTACAATTGTGTTTGGAAATTAGTGCTGATGTTGTCTTGTCGAATGGTGATTTCTTTTAACCGCAAGATATCCACCGCTGTCATCGGTTTCGGCAAAAAGGGTCGACCGAGCAGCTGGTTGGCGACGGCAGTCAGGAAAAGTATCGAAAGCGTGGGGACCTCCGCAGAAAGATCGGTCTCTTCGGGCAGTGAAAAAGGCAGCATTTCACAGAAAAGCATTTGTAATGCCGCCAGTTGAGATAGACGTTGATCAACCATCTTTAATGTTTTCATGGTTGTCAACGGCTGCAGCCGGCTTGGGTGATCGTCGTCGGCTGCGCTGTAGAAGCAGGCAGGCTGCTGCAACAAAGAGTCGACAAACAGCTGTTCCGGGTAATCAAGAAAGGGGCCGATCGGACTCTGCAGGATTTTTTCTGCTTTCTGTTGACGTTGGCGAAGCAAACTGTGGCCGAGTTGGAAGAGGTTCAACAGGTAGGTTTGCTGAAAAACTTCTTCAGCCTTTGCCAGGTTTTCATCCGCCAGATATTCCAGGGACAGGTTAAGGGTGTCGTAAATTGACTGCAGAGATTCGGTTACGTCATGGGTCGAAGAAAGATCTGTCGCATCAGCACTCATTTTGCGATTGACCAGCAGACAGAGTTCACTGGCCAGGTCGTGATCGAGGTTTGCAGTCAGAACTTCGGCCAGCAGGTTGTCCGGTTCGGCACGCGCGAGCAGTGCTCCCGGGTGTGGCAATCCCTCCGCTTCGATTTTGAAGTTTTTCTTGCCGCCGGTGATAAAATGTGCGGGATCGATATAGTTATAAATACTCTTGGCTTCTATCGAGGGGATAAGCCCAAGGTCGAGCAGCCGCTTGTTGCGGTCCTGAAAAACCTCTTCTTCAAGAAGAGAGAGGTTTTCGCTGCGGATGGTTTCCATGATCAGCAGATAGGTTTCCTGATCATGCCGCCAGATAATCTGCAACAGCGCGCCGATTATTTTCGCGGCATTCTCGCCGGCATATTCGATATCGTAAATTGATTCGACCCGCCTGGCATTGTCAACATCATCGTCATCATAGGCTTCCAGTCCGCGTATAATGGTCAGATGTTTTTTTAGAAACAGAGCCCAAATCTCCGACCCGATCTTTTTCGCCAGTCGGCAGACTTGCTTTTCTCCGGTGTTCAACAGCAATTCGAGCCAATGCAGAGAGAGAACCTCACTGAGACTGTCCCGGTTCCAACAATCGAGATCAAGCAGGGTGATGATCTGCTCGGGACTGGCGAGCATGAGCAGTTCAATGGCATATTCGGCTCCCAGTTCATTGACCGTGAGATAAAGTTCCTGGGGGTGCAGTTGCAGCGCCAGTGTATCGGCGTAGTCCGAGTTGATGATGAGATCATATTTCTGTTTGCCATGGGCCTGACGGATCATCTCCAGCTGTTCCGTTGTTGTCAGGGCGTTATATTCTTTCAATGACAGCTTGCGCCCTTGACGGAGCAGAGTCAGATGGCCGACTTGACGTTCTGTCGGTAGATTAATCCTGGTCATTTGCCGGTGCCCTTCCTTCGCTGTTTAATGGATGATGCAGAAAAGATCGCCACTCTAATTCAAGTTGAGGTTTTTTTCAATATTCATTGACAAGCCTTTGCGGAATCAAGCTTTAACTTCTATTTGTCCGTAATAGTTGCTAGTCTGAAACAATCTTATCTCGCAGGGCTTTGGATTGTGAATTTTTCCTTTCGAAATATGCCGATCCGGCATAAATTGACGGCCGTTATTATGCTGACCAGCATGTTGGTTCTGCTGTTGATCGGTAGTTTTTTTGTGGCGGTTGAAGTCTATTCATCGCGCACCTCCCTGGAACATGAAATAACCTCCCTGGCCAATACGTTAAGTGCGAGCAGCAAAAGGTTGCTGTTGACCAATCGCTTTGATAAATCAGCAAATATTCTTGCCTCACTGAGTTCCCAAGATAACGTTCGTGCCGCCTACCTGTTCGATTGGGATGGAGTTCCGGTTGACGAATATCTCGATCGTTCTTATTCGCAGTTTTTATTGCAAATGATCCCGTTGGATTTTCCAAATCCGGATGAACTGTTCTGGACGCAACTTGAGCAGAAGCAGGTGAACTTTAACTGGCAGTATTTCAGTCTTTTTATGCCGATACAGCATGATGGAAAACAGATCGGGACAATTTACCTGCTCAGTGATTTGCAACACCTTTATGCCCGGTTGTCCTTGGTTCTTCTGGTTGTTCTCATTGCCCAGGCCATATTGTTGGGCTGTTCGTGGACTTTGGCCGGAAAGCTGCAGCGGCCGGTCTCGGATCCGATATTGAAACTGGTAGAAGCCATGACAACGATCTCGCAGCAGAGCGACTATTCGGTTCGGGTTGAAAAGCACGGACAGGACGAAATCGGTCTGCTGGTGGACGGATTTAACCGCATGCTCGAGCAGATTGAATGCCACCGGCATGAGTTGGTGCAACACCAGGAATCTTTGGAACAGACGGTTGCTCAGCGAACTGATGCGTTGCGCTCGGCGATCTCCGTTCTGGAGATCGCCAAACGGCAAGCGGAGGTTGCCAACGAGGCTAAGTCGCAATTTCTGGCCAATATTACCCATGAATTACGGACCCCTTTGATCGGTGTTCTCGGCATGAATGAATTGTTGTTCAGGACAACGCTGAGCGAGCAGCAACAGATGTTGACGACAACCGTGCAAAAGTCGGGTGAAGACTTGCTGGCACTGATTAATGATGTCCTCGACTTTTCGAAGATTGAGGCGGGTAAGATGAAACTGGAGGTCGGCGAATTTTACCTGTATCAAACGGTTGAGGAAGTCCTGGAGTCGCTTGCCGGTCAGGCTGTGGCCAAGGGATTGACACTTTACACTGATATTTCACGGGCGGCGACCGGCAAGGTTAAGACTGACGAACCGCGCATCCGGCAGATTCTGCTGAACCTGCTGGGCAATGCCATCAAGTTTACCGAACGGGGATCGGTCCGCGTTAACCTGCGGTGTGAACCGGGATTGCCGGGTCTTGACCGTTATACGATTGACGTTGTTGATACCGGAATCGGTATGGATGAAAAATCTCAAGAGCAGGTGTTCTCGGCATTTTATCAGGCCGACGGTACGGATACGCGCCGGCATCAGGGGACTGGCCTCGGTTTAGCCATTGTCCAACAACTTGTTGAGTTGCTTGGGGGTTCCGTCAGCTTAGACAGCTCCCCCGGCCATGGGAGCAGTTTTCAGGTTGTTTTGAACCTGCCGAGTGTTGCTCCGGCGAAGTTTGAACTTCCCGATCAGCTGGCCCAACAGCCCCTGCTGCTGCATGTTGATGATGAAGAATGTCGGGGAATTCTTTTCGACCGGTTGACTGAAATGGGGTTTTCCGTGAGGACCAGTTCCTCTCCGGCCGATGCCTGGTATCAAATTACGACCGCTGTGCGAACCGGAAAGGACTTTCCCCTGCTTATCCTCTCGGGGGCGACGACGCTCCCCGATGGACAGCCGTTATATCGGGCTGTACGTGAAATCAGTTCCCCTCATTTGTCGCGTCGCTTCCTGTTGCTTGAGCGCACGCAGTCAGTCGCTTTGGAAAAATCGGAATATAAACTCTACCTGCCGGTTGGGTGGACAAGGCTGCATACGGTTCTCTGTCAGAGTTGGCACGAACTTCACCTGGTAGAAAAGGAATCGCTGGAAAAGGGCAGGGCGGTCGCTGCTAACCGCAAAAAAAACTCTTTGTCGATTTTGCTGCTGTCGTCTGGAGTTGCCGACCGGGAACTGGTCAAACTGCTGCTGCTCGATCTGCCGATCAACGTCGATGCCGTGGAAAATCTTGAGCAATTTGCGCTGTGCCTGAAACAGAAGAGCTTCGCGACGGTCATCGTTGACGTCGCAACGTTACCCCTTATGCCGCTCGTTGATTGCTGCCGTAAACTGCCCGTGGAAACAGGGTTGATCGTTGTGCATTCCAGCGCGGATGATATTGCCGGTTTCGACTCTCTCTCCAGTGACTTGCTGGAGAAGCCTTTTAAGCGAGAAAGATTACTCGAACTGTTGAGCTCCTCCGCCGGGGCCTCAGTACCGGCTGAAATGGATAAAAGTTCCCTCAGCGGGGTCGGATCATGAAGCGGCGGACTGTTGTTTTCGGTCTGGCAATTCTTCTGGGAGGTTATGTTTTTCTTCTCGGCTGGGCCGGTCAGCTTTTCTTTTCGCACGCCAAAAGCCAAAACGCTTTGTTTGTAAAGCCCCTGCCTGTCCGTGAATTGCCTCTCGGCGAGACTGTAGACCTGCGGTTGCAGGGCCGCGGTTTTGATGAACAGACCCGGGTCAGTGTGCGCATGGACGTGAATAATCAGGAGGCCATTGTCGGCTCTTTCCCCTTAGACGGGATTACCAACGATATGATCATCGTTGGAGATATCTTGTATCTCGCAAGTATTTCCGAGGGGTTGCGGTTATTTGATATCTCCAACCCACTCAAGCCGGTATTTTTATCCTGTCCTAGTCCAAATACGACCGTGCTCGATATCGAAAAAAACGGAGAAAAACTTTATTTGAGTTGTGGTGCGCAAGGGGTGAGAATTTACGAGGTTGCTGGGCAGCGTTTACGCCACGTCAAAAATATTCACATACGGGCACCGGCAATTGAAAGCAGGGTTGTTGATGGTTTTCTCTATGTCGCAAGTGGCAAAGCGGGCGGTTTTGTTTACGATCTTGACGATGCTTCGGGGATGCAGCCCGCGGCATCGTTCGGCTCCGGATTTTTTGTCATGGGAATCTCGACTTATGAGAATTTCATCTATTTGGCAACCCGGGGAGGAGGTGTGCAGATTTATCGTCTGGATGCTCCCGGTCGCCCGGTTCATGTCGGCCGATTAGCGGTTGCACGGACGGCCTTGGATGTAAATGTTTTCCAGGGAAAACTTTATGTCCTTGAGCAAAATAAAGTTTCTATCTACGCTCTGAAAGA
>JAUVEB010000021.1 GCA_030595055.1 Desulfuromonadaceae bacterium | reverse complement strand
TGATCGAATTGGTCGTGCTCATCCTGCTGCTGGGGATCTTGTCCGTCTTTGTCTTGCCGCGTTTTGTCGATTTCGACAGTTTTCGAACCCGTGCGGCCTACGATGAAGTTGCCGGTGCGGTTCGTTATGCCCAGAAGCTGGCCGTGGCCAGCGGTTGCGAAGTGCAGGTGGTCATATCCGGTGGAAGTTATGCCCTTCAGCAACATTCCACCGATTGCACCTCGGGGGCCTTTTCGACCATCGTCAACCATCCGATCACCGGTAACAATGTTTCGGGGGTGAGTCTATCCTCAAGTCCTAACAGTTTTATCTTTGATGCCATGGGCCGCAGTTCCAGTGGCGTGACCATCAATGTCGGCAGTGAGAGTTTGACCGTTATCGCTGAAACCGGCTATGTGGATGCGCAATGATCCGGCGTGATCAAAACATATTAGCTCCATCTCCTTTGACGGGTGAGGTTTTTGCCATTAAATCCCCCCTCCCCTCAATCCCCTCCCGCCAGGGGAGGGGAGGTCTCTTTGTGTCCAATGCTGGAATGACCCTGATCGAGCTGGTCGTGGCAATGGTTGTTATCTCCGTTGCGCTGGCCGGTGTTATGTCGGTTATCAATTACACAACATTGCATTCGGCCGATCCGCTGTTACGTCATCAGGCCCTTGCGATTGCCGAAGCCTATATGGAGGAGATCATTCTGAAGAACTATATTGACCCTGATGCTGACGGGGAAGGCAGCCGGGCTCTGTTTGACGATGTTGATGATTATAACGGTCTGTCTGAGAGTGGAGCTCATGATCAGAACGGGAATGTCATCAGCGGTCTGGAAAATTATTCAGTCAGTGTCAGTGTTGCCCCGCAAAATTATGGTCCATCGGGAGCCGAAGTTTCCGGGTTGAAAATAGCTGTGACCGTGACTGATCCGGCGGGTGAGAGTCTGGCACTGACCGGTTATCGGGCGAACTATTGAGGTTGAGCATGGGGGCAGGGCGGAAAGTTACGTTTGAATCCGGCTTCACTTTGATTGAAATGATTGTGGTGATCGTCATTGTCGGGATTCTGGCTGCACTCGGTGGGCAATTTATTGTCGCGCCGGTCACTGGCTATATTGACCTGTCGCGTCGTGCCCGTTTGGTCGATCAGGCCGAGATGGCCCTGCGCAGGATGCAGCGCGATATCCGGCATGCTCTGCCGAACAGTATTCGGATTGATAATACCGGGCGATATCTGGAAACGTTGAATACCGTCGATGGTGGTCGATATCGGCGTTATCAGGATCCGGTTACCGGGGGGGATATTCTGGATTTCACGGTTGCGGAGACCGGTTTTGATGTTCTTGGCGATCTGCGAGTTGTGCCGACATCCGGGCAGAGCTTGGTTGTCTACAATATCTCTTCCAGCGGTATGAGTGGTAATGCCTACGCGGCAGCACCAGATAACATGGCGGTCATTGGCGCGGGAAGTACAGTGGCGCATGTTAACCTGTCTCCTGGTTTTGATTTCGTCAACGCTTCACCATATCAACGATTTTTCATTGTTGATCAACCGGTGACCTATGCCTGTGAGGGGGGAGTGCTGAACCGCTATGCAGGATATGCTCTGACTTCCGGCCAGGCGACACCACCGGCAGGATCTTCTGCTCTTGTCTCACGAGGTCTCAGCAGCTGTCAGTTCCGATACGATCCGGGAGCCAGTCAGCGGGCAGGTTTGGTGACGTTAGAGCTTTCCTTGTCGGAAGCGGGGGAAACAATTACCCTGCTGCATCAGGTTCATGTGGTGAATGCGCCATGAAGATGCCGTCAGTTTTAAAAAATAAGGCCGGGTTCACTCTGGTGCAGGCGATCTTTATCCTGGTCGTTTTGGCTCTGCTCGGAAGTGTGATGATGCGCCTGAGCGGGGTGCAGAGTTCCACCAGCCTGTTTGCCATTCAGGGCGCACGGGCTTACCAGGCGGCCCGCAGTGGTTTGGAATGGGGAGCTGCACGGGCCGGTAGTGGAGCCTGTGGCAGCAATACCATGACTATCGAGAATTTTTCTGTGACGGTCAATTGCAGCAGTACCGGTTTTGCCGAAGGACCTGGCTCGTCTTACTCGATTTATCAGATCAGTTCGGTGGCGAGTTACGGAAATTACGGCAGCCCGGATTATGTTCAGCGCCGGGTCGAAGCGAAGGTCAAACTGCCATGATGAGACGATCAAGATGCCTGCTGCTCAGTTTGCTGGTTGTGCTGCTGGTGGGATTTGTTGTGCCGTCGGTTTGGGCGGGCTGCTCTGAATATATCGGCCATGCAACCCTCAATGAGGCAAGCACCAAGAATAATGAGGACTTTGTCGAAGTTAAGCTTCTCGACGGGAACGTCAGCAGTGTTATTTACAATACCTGGACCATCGGTGTTTGTAGCGCTAAGGGGGGGTGCAGTAGCTATAATGTTTCGTCGGCAGCGGTGACATTACCGTATCTGGTTGTCAGTGGAATTGACCAGAAAGAACTCGATTTCAATAAGGGGGCAGATATTCTTCTGAAGGATGGCGGTGGTAACGTCATTGATTACCTGAATATTGGTAATTATTCGGCACCAGCGAGCCAGACCTCAGGATGTTCTTTCGCTTTTGCTACGACCGTTGGTAAATCGAATACCCATACTTTCGCCCGATCCCCAGATGGAACAGGTGATTGGGCGGCGACCGGGCCCGGGGGGTCAGTGCCCAATACCGAGGAGGCGGGAAACGATGATGCCACAGGACCTGATGGAACGCCGATTGCCCGGATCGATATTGCGAATGTCACTATCAATAGAGGAGATACCGCGACCTTTACCCTGTCAGTGTACGATGAGAGTGGCAATCCGACGACCAAGCCTTACAGTATTCAAATCGAATATGAAACGATCGATGATACCGCAGCCGCTGGGACCGATTACACTGCTGGCTCTGGAACGGTCACCATCCCCGCCAATGCCGGTTCTGCTACCTTCGATGTGCCGACCCTTGGGAGTGGCGGAGGGGGCGGCGGCGGGTCTGCTCTCGATTTCTGGGTTCGGATCATAAATCCGACAGGGGCGGCTAACCCGGTCGTCATTCTCAATCATCTTGCCATCGGAACCATCACCGATGGTGACACCCTCGATCACATTCGTATCGAGCATAGTGGTCTCGGCCTCACCTGCCAGCGCTCAGATATCGTCATCCGGGCCTGTAGCGATGCTGACTGCCACAGCGAATATCTCTGCCCGGTGGAGGTGACCATGGTCCCGGCTTCGACCAACCCACCCTACTGGGTGGACGGCGACAGCTATATCTTTACCGGCAACACCAGGGTGCAGTTGCGGCAGACAACTCCGGCAACGTTGACCCTGGGGATATCCAGCCCATCGCCGACTCCGTCAAATGGTTCCGTCTGCTACGTCGGCGGCAGCCCCGGAACTTGCGATATCACTTTCTATGAATCGGGATTCATTTTCGATGTGCCGGATCTGACGTCCTGTGAGACTTCGGCCGCTGTTTCCATCCAGGCCGTGCGGGCTGACGCCACTGCACAAACCTGTGTCGCTGATGGCGGTTTTGTCGGCACCAATAAAACGATCAATTTCTGGAGCAGTTACGGCAACCCGTCCAGCGGAACGGAACAGGTCAGTATCAGCGGAACAAATGTTGCGACCAGCAGCCCCGGTACTGGAATTGTACTTAGTTTCGATACCGGCGCAACGGCCAATTTCACGCTTAATTACCCCGATGCCGGGCAGTTGCAGCTGGATGTCCGGTATGGAGGGGTAACAGGTTCGGAAGAAGAAGGGCTGGTGATGCTGGGCAATGACAGTTTTGCTGTCCGGCCGATCGGCCTGTGCGTTTATTCGAATGATGCCAATGCCGATTGTGTTTCGGGCAATGGATCCTGTTCAGAATTCAAAAAGGTAGACGAGGTGTTTAACCTCAAAGTGAAAGGCGTCTGCTGGGAATCGTCCGGTGATACTGATTTTTGCAGTGGTAACCCGACAACACAGAATTTCCAACTGAACTCAATTCCGATCACGCATAATCTGGTTGCACCATCCAGTGCCGGTGCCAGTTCCGGAAATATCGGAGTGTCATCAATCGATATCTCAGCGGCCGATAACGGTGAGCATATCATCAGCAATCAGACCGTCTCAGAAGTTGGAGTCTTTACGTTCACCGCAACTCCGCCGAATTATTTCGGAGAGCCTTTGCCTGCGGCGACATCGGAAAATATCGGCAGATTTACCCCGGATCATTTCATAACATCGATAACAAATAACGGTGTGTTGCAGGATGGTTGCTCAGGGTTTACCTATTCCGGCCAAACCTTCAGCTACGTCTCCTCCAATTTTCCCGAAATGCTGATCACTGCGACTGACAGTGCCGGGAACACGACGGTTAATTATCGGGATGATTTTGTTAAATTAACCGACCCTGCGACGCAAATCAGCATGCCGGCAGTCACCGCCGATGTCAGCCATACAGGTGCACTGGGGACACCTCTTGCCCTGACCTGGGTGCCTTCAAGTCATCTGGTAAGAAATGATGATGGAACTCTGACCTTTACCCTGGGTGCTGATCAGTTTGCTTATACGCGTGAGGATAACGCTCTTGTCGCTCCTTTCACCAGTGATATCCAGCTTTCCGTCACCTCAATTGTTGATAGTGACGGAATTGCTGCGACGGGATTGCCGAGCGAATTTTCACCCATCGGCACTGAAATTCGCTATGGGCAAATGCAATTGCAGAATGCCTATGGTCCGGAAACTTTGCCACTGACGATCCCTGTTCTTACCGAATATTATGATGGCAATGGTTTTCTACTCAATTCCCTGGATAATTGTACCTCTTTCGATGCCTTGCATCTTTCTTTGAGTAATTTTCAAGGGAATCTGACCAGCTCGGATACTGCTGCGTCGGGTTCCGGGATATTGCTCTCCGGAATCGGTAATAATCTCAATTTAAGTGCTCCTGGGGTGGGAAATGAAGGGAGTGTCGATTTGACTCTTGATCTGTCGCAGGCCACCGGGGCAGATATGGAATGGTTGCAACCGGGTGGAAACAATCCTGCCGCAAAAGCGACTTTCGGTATTTTTAAAGGAAACCAGAGACTGATCTACATGCGGGAGTCGATCTGGTAAATGAGTGTCATCTGTACTCTGTTTTTCTCTTCTTGCTGTAGCTTGTGCGGATCCTGAAGCCTGGTTTTTATAACGCTGAGATACCGAGAACGGTGAGAAAAACTATAATCTTTTCGAGCCTCTCGTTCTTTAATGACGTTTCGCTATGGATTCTGATTGGTCGATTGAAAAACGAAAACGGAAGTCTTTTTTGCCACAGACACGTACAGACCACTGCGGGACAAAAGCAAAATCTTGTCTCGCACAAAGCCACAAAGCCCACTAAGAAGAACCAGGGCAAAAGCGAATTTATAGATTGAAGATCAAAACCTGAATAATGGGTTTCCTTTGTGATCTTAGTATCTTAAGTGAGCATAGCGAACGAGCGTGGGAATGAGCGTGAACTTTTCTGCGTGCCGGTTTTACCTCCAGCCTCTGTCCCTGTGGGTCTATGGCTAATATTTGCTTTCGTAATAGCTTCACTGGAGCGAAGTAGCTATCCAGAATGAAAAAAATAAGGCCCCACCAGAAAACCGGCGGGGCCATTTTATTGCAACATAAATTGTGAAACCTGGATTACTTCTCCCAGAAACGCATGGTGCCGTTTTTGGCGAGGTTGAGGTGCAGGTTGTAACACTCGTCCAGCAATTGTGGCTCATGATGCCCGCCGGTTGCTTTGAGCCCACGATCAAGATAATCGGTGAGGTAGTCTTTGTAGGTCGGATGAGCACATTTGGCGATGATTTCACGGGCACGATCAATTGGAGACATGCCGCGCAGGTCAGCCAGACCCTGCTCGGTGACCAGAACATCGATGTCATGCTCAGTATGGTCAACGTGCGGAACCTTCGGAACAACACCGGAGATGCCGAACTCATCAGTTTTGCTGGCACGATAAGATGGGCAGTGCATCATGGAGATGTAAGCATTCCGCTCGAAATCACCGGAACCACCGATACCGTTCAGCATGCGTGTACCACCAGCGTGGGTGGAGTTGGCATGGGCAAAGATATCAAACTCCAACGGAGTGTTCATGCCGATAGCACCAAGGCGGCGGATAACTTCCGGGTTGTTGGAAATCTGCTGCGGGCGCATCAGCACCAAGTTCTTATACTTCTCAAAGTCTTTCCACCACAGTTCAAAGCCATCGTTGGACAGTGACAAGGAGGTACAGTTGATGTACTTACACTTGCCCGAGTCCATGAAGTCAAGGAAGGTATCCTGCAGAACTTCAGTGAAGACGATGAGGTCTTCAAAGGGTGAGGTGGTCAGGCCACCGACAACCGCGTTGGCGATGGAACCGACACCGGACTGCAACGGCAGCAGGTTCTTCGGCAGACGACCGGCTTTAACCTCGACCTGGAAAAAGTCGACGATATTGTCGGCAATAGCCTGGGCTTGCGGGTCGGTGCCACGCAGGGAGCGACCGTTGTCGCACAGCTTGGACTCAACGATGGCGACGATCTTGCTCTTGTCGGTCGGAACCCATGGAGTACCGATACGTTGCTTGGCGTCCGTGATAGGGATAATTTGACGGTAAGGAGGCACGTCGGTCATGAAGATGTCATGCATTCCTTCAAATGAAGGCAGGCCGGTATTGATCTCAACAATAATCTTGTCGGCAATATCGATGACTTCGTTTGCGGCACCGACAGCACCGGAGAGAATGATGTCCCCATTTTCAGTGATGGCCGAAGCTTCGATAACGGCAACGTCAAGTCCGCCGCCACTGTCCTTGGTGTAGAAACCAAACTTCAGATCCTGGGCAAACATGGACAGGTGCTTGTCACCCATGCGGATGGCGCCACTGTTAATGGACTTGCCGAGTTGTTTGCCGGTCTGATACGGCCAGCGGCGATCGATCATGTCGAGAGCCGCCATGCGGTCTTCGACTTCAGCACCGATGGAAGCACCGATGAACAGGTTGAGCTTCAATTTGCCTTGCAGGTTGTTTTTTTCAACATGATCACACAGAGCGATAGGTACAACTTTCGGGTAGCCGACCGGGGTAAAACCGGACATGCCGACGTTCATGCCATCTTTGAAGTACTCGACGCACTGTTCAGGGGTTTTGACCAGCTTGAGCAGTTCTTTACAACGAACGCGATCTTGAAGTGTTCCGTAATCGGACATTTATCTATTCCTCCTGTGAGTGATCCAGCAGTACTTATTGCACCGCTTTGAAAATGCTGTTAAAACAGCGCCAAAAAATGGTTTTTTGTGATTCTGAAAAGCATGAATTTTACTTGTAAAACTACGAAAACAGGCGGTCTTTTTCGAGGTCGAAAAGGCCACGAGAAAGCCACCGGAACAACCATGGAATTTGCTTCAGAAGAACAGCGTTTCTTATATAATGCTGTATACAATCAAGTCAAGCGAAAAGATTAATAATAAAGATGTGATTTATCCTTTCTGTTTCTGGTGATTTTTCTGTTCCAGGATCGTTCGACACCCTCCCGACAGCTTGTTGCAGGCAGTTCATTTCGCGACGAAAAAGGCTGGGTTTCAGCATGGAGATCCAGCCTTGAAATTCGTTCGGGATGGTTTGCAAAGATCAGGATTCTTCCTCAAGAATCTCCTTGGCTTCAACCAGATAATCGCTGCCGGGAAACTCTTCGAACAGTCGGTTGAATTTTGCCTCGGCCTGGTTTTTATCTCCGGCTTTCAGGTAGGCCTGGCCAAGATAAAAATAGAGTTCGTCGAGATAATAGTAGTTGGGGGTGTTGGCCAAAGTTTTTTCCAGGCGGTTAATTGCCGCTTGGAAATTTCCCGCTTTCAGGTAATAACGTCCGACATAAACTTCATGTTCGGCGAGACGGTTATGGCAGCGTTGAACAAGATAGCTTGCTTCTTGTGACTGAGGGTCGTCGGGGAAGCGTTTGATCAGTTCGTTGAACGTTTTAAGGGCGTTTTCGGTGCTGCTCTGATCACGGTCGGCAGAGAGGATCTGCTGGTAATGACTGAGACCCAAACGGTAGAGGATTGTCGCCAGGCGAAAATCGTTCGGATGGCGCTTGAGGAAGTCTTCATAAGCGACAGCAGCTTCCGCGTAACGCTCAGAGATATAGTACGTCTCGGCAATTTTCAATTCGGCGAGCATGTTCAGCGCCGGTGAATAATAACTGTCACGAACCTTTTCCCACGAGGCGATAGCATCCTCATAGAGGTTTTTTTCGTAATACTTCTCCCCTTCCTGGAAATATCGTTCTGCCGAATTTTCTGGTTTGACTTTTTGTCCGCCGCAGGCCGCCAGTAGGAAGCAAAGGACGGTGATCAGCAAATACCTGTGTGCCATTGTTGTATAATCCTTTAAATCTCGATAGTTGCCAAGAAGCTACGGAATCTGTCCGCTTTTGTCAATCGTCTTGGTGTTTAAGGAGAAGATTTTTCGCTTCAGATGCGTTGCTTGAGGGATGCCTGACAACTTGGCCTTGCGAATTGACAGCTCGGCTCGACTCCACGATAATAACGCGGGACTCATATCTCCATTTTTAAAATTCATATTGTTGGATTCCTGCATGCAATTGCTTTACATCGGTATCTTTGGCGGACTGGGTTGTGTGGCCCGATTTCTCGCTTCCGATTGGACTTACCAGCTGGTTGGGCGCAGTTTGCCGTATGGAACCCTGCTGGTGAATATCGTCGGGTCATTTCTCCTCGGTCTGTTGATGACCTTCGGGATGCGCAGCACACTGCTTTCGCCTGAGCTTCGGCTCGGGTTGACGGTCGGCTTTATGGGGGGATTTACAACTTTTTCAACATTTTCCTATGAAACACTGCGCTTGTTGGAGGAGGGGAGTTTCGGGCATGCTGGGGCCAATATCCTGTTGAATGTCCTTCTTTGTCTCTGCTCTGCCATGCTGGGTGTGCTGGTCGCACGCCAGTTTTAACAGGAGGACGGGGTTTTATGCGACGCTTAGAGGGTGAACAGGTTTTGATGCGAATTTTTGTCGGCGAGGCGGATCGCCGGCAGGGACAACCTTTGTATGTGGCGCTACTGGAACTTTTCCACGAGGAAGGTTTTGCCGGGGCGACCGTTCTACGGGGTGTTGCCGGTTTCGGTGCAACTTCGGTTTTACATACGGATCGCCTGTTGTGCCTGTCGCAGAATTTGCCCTTGGTTATTGAAGTTGTCGACACCGAGGATAAGGTTGAAGAAATTCTTCCCCGCTTGGACGAAATGCTGCAGGGAGGGATGATTACTCTCGAAAAGGCACGGGTTATCCATTACACGAAAGAATAGAGGTAGCGCAGATGTTAAAACGATTGTTGCAGGTCTTCGTTTCGCCGGTTGAGCAGCAGGATTCCGACCGGGCTGAACGCATTCCTCTGGCGGCGGCGGTTTTGTTGCTGGAGGTTGCTCACGCAGATGGCGATTTTCACGCGGCGGAGCAGGTTGCGATCGGTCATGTCCTCAAAAATCATTTTTCGGTCGCAGATGATTTCCTGTCTGAACTGCTGGAATTGGCGGAAGAGGTCCGCAGCGACAGTGTCGACCTGCATCAGTTCACTCGGGAGATCAACAAGGCTTTTAATCAGCAGGAAAAGGAGCAGATCATCGAAGCTATATGGGAACTGGTGTATGCGGATAGCCATCTGGATCATTACGAAGAGGCTTTGATGAGGCAACTCGGCTCCTTGATCGGGCTGTCCCATCGGCAATTGATCGAAGCCAAACTGCGGGTTTCCAGACCGTGAGCCGTGTGCTGATCCGTATTGTCAACTGGGCACATGAGTTTCTTGCCGACAAGATTAAAGAGGGTCAATTAGCTGTCGACCTGACCGTTGGAAAAGGTTACGATACCCTGATGCTTCATCGCTTGGTCGGTGAAACTGGTCAGGTTGTTGCTTTTGATATTCAGTCCGCAGCCTTGGAAGGTGCCCGTCGGCATTTATTGGAGCATGGTGCTGTTGTCCGGATGTGGCAGGCGGGGGCAGGTAAACTCCCTGCTGCTGCCGGTGTTGATTTGATTCAAGCCGGGCACGAATCCCTGGCTGATTATCTGTCGCAGGCTCCGCAAGGGATTGTTGCCAACTTGGGCTATTTGCCGGGAGGGGATCCGCAGATTATCACCCGCCCCGATTCTACCCTCAAGGCTTTGCGGCAAGCTTGTCATTTGCTGGCACCCGGGGGACGACTGGCAGTTGTTATTTACACCGGGCATCCTGGTGGCGCTGAAGAAGGTCGGTTGGTTGATGAGTTTTTTGCTGCTCTTCCGGCCGCGGACTTTCAGGTTTTACAATTGAAAGTCAGTAATCGATCCGAAGCGCCCTTTTTGCTTGTTGCGGAAAAACGAACGTGACCAAATTGCTTGAAATTTATTGATATCCGACAAATTATGTCATTTGGAGGGGCCTGGCTCGTATGTTGCGTTTTTTAACCTCACTCATTCTTTTGCTCGTATTTATCCTTGTTGCCGGCCCCTTGCAAGCAGTAGAACTTGCTGCGCCCGATGTGCCGACAGTTATTATCCCGGTTGGTCAGCAGGATGATCAGTTTGATGAAGATTTTGACGATGATTTTGCTGACGATTTTGCTGACGAGGGGAGCTTTGATGAAATTCTGATTGCTGACCCGTTGGAAGGTTTTAACCGGGGAATGTTCTGGGTCAACGACAAGCTTTATTTTTACCTGGTCAAACCGGTTGCCAAGGGGTACAGGTTCATCGTGCCCCGTCCTGCTCGGGTTTCCGTCGGTAATTTCTTTGCCAATCTGCTGACACCGATTCGCGCAGCAAACGCCTTGTTACAGTTGAAATTTACCGATTTCGGCACCGAGATATATCGTTTCATCGTTAACAGCACGATGGGTATCGCGGGGCTTTTCGATCCAGCGACTTCGCTGGCCGGCGTTGAAAAAGTCGAAGAGGATTTTGGCCAGACACTCGGCTACTATGGCGCAGGTCACGGTTTTTACCTGGTTCTGCCTGTTCTCGGTCCTTCAAGTCTCCGTGATACTACAGGCGGGATGGTTGATACCGTTTTAGATCCGTTCCGGTATGCTGACCTGACGACCATGGAATATCTCGGTGCTAAAGTGTTCAAGGTGACGAACGGCTTGTCGCTTGATAAGGATACGTATGAAAGTATCGTGCGGGACTCTCTTGATCCATACTTGTTTGTCCGGGCAGCGTATGCCCAACGTCGGGCCGCCCAGGTCGGTAAAGTCGATTATAGTATATTGACGATTGACGGTAGTTTTTTAAACGAAAATAACTTGAATCCATTTAAATGGTTGGGGATGTAACGAATGAAACGGTTCGTTTTTACGTGGGTGTTTTTTCTTAGCTTGGTGTTTTCAGCTTGGGCCATGCCGCAGCCGCAGGAACAGGTTGAAGGTATGATCAATTCCGTTTTGTCTGTGTTGCAGCAGACCGGATTGACTGCCGAGGAAAAAAAGTCCCGGGTCAGTGGCCGGGTGCAGGGATTTCTCAACATGACTTCAATGTCGGAACGAACTCTCGGCCTTTACTGGCAGGGGGCGACAGAGGAACAGCGGCAGCATTTTTCCGACTTGTTTGTCAAGGTGCTGGAGGGAACCTACCTGAACCGTGTCAATGATTATTCGGGCGGAACGGTTCAGTACCTCAAGCAGCGTGTCAAGGGAAACAAAGCGATTATCGATACGAAGTTTGTCTCAGACGATCTGGAAATCCCGGTGCAGTACAAGATGATTTATGAAAATGATCGTTGGCAGGTTTTTGATATGGTGATCGAAGGGGTCAGTATGATCCGGAATTATCGTTCCAGCTATGGCGAAATTATTCGTAAGGACGGTCTTGATGGTCTTCTTGCCCTGATGGAGCAAAAGGTGTTTGCCATGCAAGGCGAACACCCGATTCAATAGTGCTCATCAGGGTCAGTAGAGGTTAATGAAAAGGGCATTTTCCGACCGGAAAATGCCCTTAACTTGTCTTGAACTGGTCGGAGCGAGAGGATTCGAACCTCCGACACCCTGGTCCCAAACCAGGTGCGCTACCAGGCTGCGCTACGCTCCGACGGGCGACATAGGTAACACGCACCGAACAAAAATTCAATCTTTTTTCTTGCTGAATTTTTCTTCCGATGCGGAATTTTTCCACCGGTCTGCTAATCTTTAAACGGTTCGTTTCCGGTGCCGGTGTCTGTATCTGCCGAATGGGGACAAGATGGAATTCTATCAAACACCACTGGATGATCTTTATCGTCAATTCGAGACTCAGTCTTCCGGCCTTGCTTCCGAAGAGGCCGCTCGCCGACTTGAAATCCACGGGTTTAATGAGCTGCAGACCAGAACCCGGATCCATCCGTTGCGGATCTTTCTGGATCAGTTCAAAAGTTTCATCATCTACATTCTGCTCTTCGCGGTCATGTTCTCCCTGTTGATCGGCGAATATGTCGACTCGATCATTATCCTCATCATTTTACTGCTGAACGCGATCATCGGTTTTTGCCAGGAACTCAGCGCGCACAAATCGCTTGAGGCGTTGAAAAAGATCAGTACCGTTCGTGCTACTGTACTGCGTTCCGGACGACGAAAGGTGGTCGCTGCCAAGGAGTTGGTTCCCGGGGATATCATTCAGTTGGAGGCGGGAGATAAAGTGCCTGCCGATGTCCGGATTATTGCAGCGGTGCAGCTGAGAGTGGATGAATCGCCGCTGACCGGTGAGAGCGTTCCGGTTGAAAAGAATCCGCAGTTGATCGTCACAGAGCTCCCGCTCGGCGACCGGCGGAATATGCTGTTTTCCGCTACCACTCTGGCGACCGGCAACGGCAGAGCGGTGGTCGTCGCCACAGGGATGGCCACCGAACTCGGTAAGATCACCGAACTGGTTAAGGACGCCGAAGCGGAGCAGACCCCGCTGCAGCGGCGGCTCGATCAATTCGGAAAAAAACTCAGTTATGCGATTATCTTTATCTGTCTGGTGGTTTTTGTCCTGTTTTTTGCCAAGGAATTTTTCGCCGGAACCCTCTCGGCCCGATCCTTTCTGGCCATGGCTTTTATTGCCATCAGCCTGGCGGTGGCGGCGGTGCCGACCGCGCTGCCGGCGGTGGTGACCATTGCCCTGAGTATCGGTGTAAAGCGGCTGTTACGCAAAAAAGCCCTGGTCCGCAGCCTCTCCTCAGTCGAAACCCTCGGCAGTTGTGATGTCATCTGCACCGATAAAACCGGCACCCTGACCGAAAACCAGATGACCGTCCGCGAGGCCTGGACGACTGACGGTGAAGTGACCCTGGGTGGTTCCGGCTATATCCCCAGCGGAGAGGTCAGCGGTCCGGTGGTGACGGAGCTGTTTATCTGCGGACAGCTCTGCAATAATGCTTCGCTGCATCAGGAAGAAGGCCATTGGCAGGTCACCGGTGACCCGACTGAGGCGGCGTTGTTGATCAGTGCTGCCAAGGTCAAGCTGGTCGCCGGCCTGCACCGGACGGCAGAAATCCCCTTCGATTCGCAGCGTAAGCTGATGAGTGTGCTGGTCTCGGATGGTGAACAGGAGATTATCTACAGCAAGGGAGCCCTGGATTCCCTGCTTGAGCGCTGCGGCAAAGTGCTGGTTGCCGGCGAAGAGTTGCCGCTGAGTGCAGATTTCAGGAAGGATATCGAGCAGCAAAACGCCCGGTACGCAAAGCAGGCGCTACGGGTGCTCGGCTTTGCTATGAAAAAGCAAACAGCGGGACAGGGCTTACAGGAGCAGGAGCTGACCTTTCTCGGTCTGCAGGCGATGATCGATCCGCCCCGGCCGGATGTTGTCGAATCGATCAGGAGAACCAAACACGCCGGGATTCGAGTGATCATGATTACCGGTGATTACGGCGAAACGGCCCTGGCGATTGGCCGGGAGATCGGTATCGAAGGGGAGGGACTCTCTGGAGCGGAGTTGGCAAAACTGAGCGATTCGGCGTTACGCTCTGCCCTGCAGGGGGGGACGAACATTTTTTCGCGCGTTGCCCCGGAACATAAACAGCGGATTGTCGAGGCGTTGCAGCAGCTGGGGCACACCGTGGCGATGACCGGGGACGGGGTCAACGATGCTCCGGCGCTGAAGAAGGCTAATGTCGGCGTGGCGGTCGGCAGCGGCACTGAAGTCGCCAAAGAGGCGGCCGATTTCGTGCTGCTTGATGACAGTTTTACTCACATCGTTAATGCTATCGAAGAGGGGCGCGGCATCTACGACAACATTCAGAAGTCGATCATGTTGCTCCTCTCCGGTAATCTGGGCGAGGTGTTGATCATTCTTTTTGCCGCCCTGTTCGGCATGAATCTGCCGCTGACCGCCATCTTGCTGCTCTGGATCAATATGGTTACCGACGGCGCACCGGCGCTGGCTTACAGCGTTGATCCCTATGGAAAAGAAATTATGTTGCGCAAGCCGAAACCGCGTGGCGAGGGGATTTTACCCGCCTCGAAGCTCACGCTACTTGGTGTGCTCGGCTTGGTCGGCACTGTCATCGCCTTGACTCTCTTCTATTCTTTCGGCGGTGTTGCAGATTCTCCTGATCGGTTAATTCATGCCCAGACGATGGTGTTCAATTTTGTTGTTCTCTATGAAGTCATTCTGACCTTTGTCATCCGCAACAGTTACCAGGTGCCTTTCTTCGCCAATAAATGGGTCTGGGGGGCGGCTGCGCTGTCAGTTACTTTGCAAGCCATGCTGATGTACACTCCCCTGGCCCCGATTTTTAAGATCATTCCCTTGGGGCTTGTCGATCTCGGCATCCTTTTCGGTGCCGGAGCACTGTTTGCCGCGGTCTGTTTGTTTTACCCGGCGATGATGAAGAGGCGGGCCCGTCTGTGTCGATGCTGATGGTGAATACGGTAAAGCACGAAGTTGTGGTTCTGCGGCGAATAGTTTATCTTCCCGCACGGCAGCGATACAATTGAGGCCACTGCGGGAAAAATTATCGCGCGGTGCTGCGAATCGCTTTCTTGTCGGTTATCCTTTTTCTCTGGAATTAATGCGGGATCCCCCACTTTTTATCTAGGATTTACTATGAGCAGTGAGAATTTTAGCCCCGGACAGTTACTGTCCGGTTTTATCGTCGAACGGATCGATCCTCTGTCGGGTATCAATGCCACCATGATCCGCCTGCAACATCAGGCAACCGGTGCGCGTTTTATGCACCTGGAACGGGAAGATGACAATCACCTGTTCGCTGTCGGTTTTCGTACTCCTCCAGACGATTCAACCGGTGTGGCGCACATTCTCGAACATACCGCGCTTTGCGGTTCAAAACGCTTTCCGGTGCGTGATCCTTTCTTTTCGATGCTCAAGCGCAGCCTGAACAGTTTTATGAACGCGATGACCGCCAGCGACTGGACCCTTTATCCCTTCTCCAGTATGAATCGCAAGGATTTTCAGAACCTGCTGGAGATCTACCTGGACGCGGCGTTTTTTCCGCGACTGACCGAGCGTGATTTCAGCCAGGAAGGGCACCGTCTCGAATTTGCCGAGGCGGATAACCCGCAATCGCCGCTGGAATACAAGGGGGTGGTGTACAACGAGATGAAAGGTGCCATGTCCGATCCTTCATCTCTGTTGTCCCGGCGGATGGGACGTCATCTTTATCCGACGACCACTTATCGGCACAACTCAGGTGGCGAGCCGTCTGACATCCCGGCACTCACCTGGCCGCAGCTGCGCGATTTTCATGCCCGTTACTACCATCCGAGTAATGCCTGGTTTTTCAGTTCCGGTAACCTGGACTTGCCGCAGCTGCTGGCCACCGTTGAAGACCGCGTGCTGCGGCATTTCGAACGCCTGGAAGTTGCCAGCGAGGTGCCGGCTGAGCAGCCGCTTGAAACATCGCTGACGGTGACAGAGTCTTATCCGCTGGATGCGGGTGAATCGCTGGAAAGGCGTTCTCTGGTGCTGACGGCCTGGCTGACCAATGATATCAACGACAGTTTCGAACGGCTGGCCATGTCGCTGCTTTCGACTCTGCTGCTCGGGAACCCGGCCGCACCGCTCTACAAAGCCTTGCTCAACTCCGGCTTGGGAGAGAATCTCGCTCCAGGGGTCGGTTATCACGATGATAACCGGACGACTTACTTTGCTGCCGGCTTACAGGGCGTTGCGCCTGAAGGGCTGGCAGAGATCGAAAGGCTGGTTCTCGAAACCCTGGAACAGGCGGCAACGGAAGGCTTCTCCCGTGAGCGGATCGATGGCGTCATCCACCAACTCGAATTTGCCAACCGTGAAATCACCGGTGACAGCTATCCTTATTCATTGCTGCTGCTGCTGCGTCTGATCGGTCCCTGGATTCACGGTGGCGATCCTCTGGCGGCGCTCAATTTCGAGGAGGACCTGGAAAAACTGCAGCAGGAGCTGAACCAGGGTCCCTTCTTTGAAACCCTGATTCGTCAGCGGTTACTGGAGAACCCGCACCGGGTGACCTTGCTGTTGCAGCCCGATACGGAGATGGGACCGCAACAGGAGGCAGAGGTTCGGGCTGAGTTGGATAAGATTCAGCAACAACTCAGTGAAAATGAAAGACAAGCCCTGGTAGAACAGTCCCTGGCGTTGAAAAATGCCCAGGAAGAAACGGAAGATCTTTCTTGTCTGCCGACCCTGGAATTGAGTGATATCCCCCCCACGGAAGCGCCGGTCAAATTAGTGCAGCAACAACAGGGAGCGGTGAACTGCTGCTGGTTCGATCAACCGACCAATGGCATCGGCACGGTGATCCTCAACCTGGAGATTGCCGGGTTGACAGAAGAAGAGCTTCTTTATCTGCCGATCTTCGGCAGCCTGCTGACTCAGGTCGGCGCCGGAGAGCGTGACTATCTGCAAATGGCGCAGGTGATGGAAGCGGTCACGGGCGGTATTTCGGCGCGGACTTCGTTACTTGATGACCCGCAGACGTTGGATCGATTTATTGCCAGTTTCGAACTGAAGGGGAAAGCTTTGGTGCGCAATTGCGGAGCTCTTTTTGCGCTGCTGAAAGATATTGCCACAGCTCCTGATTTTACCGACCTGCAACGGCTTCATACGGTGTTGGGTCAGTTAAAAGTTTCGCTGGAAAATTCAGTTCCGCAGTCGGGGCACACCTATGCCGCTCGCACCGCTGCCGCTTGTATGACCCCGGTCGCGCAATTGCGGGAACAGTGGTCGGGATTATCTCAGTTTGCCTTGATCCGCAGCTTGGCAGCACAAAAACCTGAGGAATTGCAAGGACTGTCAGAAGTTCTTGCAAAGATTGCCGCCAAGCTCTTCAATCGTGTGTGGTTGCAAACTGCGGTGATCGTTGAGGTAGAAAATTTCGCTCCATTTAAAGAGGCTCTGGCAGAATTTATCGATAGCCTGCCGGAAACTGTCGCTTCCGCGGCTGTTGAGTCGGCGCCCTTTATTCCGCAGCCGCAACGGCAGGGGTTCATCTGGTCGTTGCCGGTCAGTTACGTGACCCGGGTATTTCGCGCCGTTCCGTTCAACCATCCCGACAGTGCTGCATTGACCGTCCTTTCCAAGCTGCTGCGTGCGGAATTTCTGCACCGTGAAATTCGTGAAAAAGGCGGAGCTTATGGCGGTTTGGCCGGTTACAGCTCTGAAACGGGACTTTTCTCCATGCTGTCCTACCGTGACCCGCATATTCTGCGCACTCTGGAGGTGTACGATCAGGCGATTGCCTGGGCTGCCGTCGGTGAATTCCCGGTCGACTCGGTGAAGGAGGCGATTCTGGCGGTGTTCAGTGATCTCGACAAGCCGTTTTCGCCCGCTGGATTGGGTGCCCAGGAGTTCGCCAACCTGCGCCAGGGGATGACCCTGGAAATGCGCAATAAGATGCGTCAGCAATTATTGGCAGTCGATGCCGATGCGCTGAAAGCCGTGGCCCATAAATACCTGCAAAATGGTGCCAGTGCAGTTTCGGTTCTGGCCGGGGAAGTCGCCCTGCAGCAGGCCAACGAGCAGCTTGGGGCTGATAAACTGGAGTTGCGGAAGATCTGATTTTCATTTGTCGGGGCGAATCTTGTATTCGCCCGGATATAGGGCGATCACAAGGATCGCCCCTACGGTTTATTTGTCGCAGAAAGAATACTTGAAGATGCAAAACCAACCGTTTTTTGCCACCGCCGCCCTCGGTTTTGAACCGCTGCTGGCAGCTGAGCTTATTGAACTTGGTGCCGGCGAGGTCAAAGAGGAGCGTGCCGGGGTCAGTTTTGCCGGTGAGTTGTCGATCGCCTATAAGGTTTGTCTCTGGTCGCGACTGGCCAGTCGGGTGTTGTTGCCACTGGCAAATTTCCCCGCCGATGATACTGATCAGCTCTATGCCGAGGTGCAGAAGATCGATTGGGCGGAGCATCTGGCAATTACCAGTACCTTTGCTGTCGATTGCACCACGATCCGTTCGCAGATCAACCATACTCGTTACGGGGCGCTACGCGTCAAGGATGCCATCGTCGACCAGTTTCGCTCCCGTAGCGGGGAGCGCCCGTCGATCTCGGTGGAGCAGCCCGACCTGCGTATCAACCTGCATCTGATCAAGGATCAGGCGACCCTCAGCATCGACCTTTCCGGTGACAGTTTGCATCGACGCGGCTACCGGATCGATGGTGTACATGCGCCGCTGAAAGAGAATCTGGCGGCGGCAATCCTGACCCGTAGCGGCTGGGCGGAGATCGCCGCCAATGGTGGCGCCCTGGTCGATCCCATGTGCGGTTCCGGGACCCTGCCGCTGGAAGCGGGCTTGATTGCCACCGATACGGCGCCGGGGTTGCTGCGGGACTATTTTGGTTTTTTCGGTTGGCAGCAGTTTAATGATGCTCTCTGGCAGAGGTTGCGGGAAGAAGCGCTGCAGCGGCAACATGCCGGACTGGAGCGCAAGCTGGCACCGATTGTCGGTTACGACAGCGACAGCCGGGCGATCAAGGCGGCCTGGCAGCATGCGCAGAACGCCGGGCTGGAGAAAATTATCCATTTCGAGAAGCGCACCCTGCGCGAATTTTCGGCACCGGTCGGTTTAGCCCCCGGCCTGCTGGTGGCCAACCCGCCTTACGGAGAGCGGATCGGCGAAGCGCGCGAGCTGCCGGCTCTCTACAATCTGCTTGGCGAGCAGATGGCCGATAAATGTGTCGGCTGGAAGGCGGCAGTGATCACTTCAAATCCGCAATTGGGGCGTTCCATCGGCCTGCGTGCCGGGAAAATCAACACCCTCTACAACGGCGCTCTCAAGTGTCAGTTGCTGCAGTTTGTGCTGGATGAGAAGAACCGTTGGCAGTCGCTGGCAGCAGGGGCGGGGCGGGCGGTAAAGAAAGAGCTCTCGCCCGCTGCCGAGATGTTCGCCAACCGGTTGCGCAAGAACCTGAAGAAATTTAAAAAATGGGCCAATCGGGAAAGAATTGATTGCTATCGACTTTACGATGCCGATTTGCCGGAGTATGCAGTCGCGGTCGATCTCTATGGGGATGAGGTGCATCTGCAGGAGTACCGGGCGCCGAAGGATATCGACCCGAAGAAGGCTGCCCGGCGGCTTCAGGACGTTCAGGATGCATTGCCGCAGGTTCTCGATATTTCCTCTGACAAAATCCATCTGAAGATACGTCAGCAGCAGAAAGGGACGCAGCAATACGAAAAACAGTCGCGGCGCGGCATCCTCAAAGAGGTTCAGGAGGGGAACTGTAAATTTCTGGTCAATCTGACCGATTATCTGGATACCGGCCTCTTTCTCGATCATCGCCCGACCCGGCAGTTGATCCAGAAGATGGCCCATGGCAGCCGTTTTCTCAACCTGTTTGCCTATACCGGCTCTGCGACGGTGCATGCCTTGGTGGGGGGTGCGATGGAAACCACTACGGTGGATATGTCGCGCACTTATCTGGAATGGGCGCGGAAGAACATCGCCCTGAACGATTTCGACCCGGATGACGAGGAACTGATCCAGGCCGATTGCCTGGTCTGGATCGATGGGATGCAGTCGCAACGGGCGGCTGCTTTCGACCTGATCTTTCTCGATCCGCCGACCTTTTCCAATTCCAAGTCGATGGACAACAACTTCGATATCCAACGAGATCATGTCGGGTTGCTGCGCAAGGTGGCGAAGCTGTTATCTCCGGGTGGAACCCTGGTTTTTTCCAATAACCTGCGTAGTTTCAAGCTGGACGCAGACGCTTTGCCGGAGTTGCAGATCGAGAGTCTGACGGATAAGACCATTCCCCTCGATTTTGCACGTCACTCGCGGATTCACAATTGTTGGCTTGTCCGACATCGTAGTTGATCGCGATATTCCTTTTTTTGGAGTTCCCATGTTTCAACTTGATCCACGTTTGCAGGCCGATACAATTTACCTTGGTGATTTTCCTTTGAGCAGCCTGCTGCTGCTGAATGAGCAGACCTATCCCTGGTTTATCCTGGTGCCGCGTCGGGAGGGGATACGTGAAATCCATCATCTGTCTGAAGTTGATCAGTCTCAACTCTGGCGCGAGTCGGCGATCCTGGCGCGCTGGATGGAAACAAGCTTCAAGTTTGATAAACTGAACGTCGCAGCCTTGGGCAATATCGTCAGCCAATTGCACCTGCACCATGTCGCCCGCCGGGTCGGTGATCCGACCTGGCCTGGTCCGGTCTGGGGGCAGGGGCCACCGGTACCTTATGTTGAGGAACAGATTGATGTTATTGTGAAACAAGTGAAAAAGGGATTGGCCGAATATTTGGTCGGATGTAACTGTTCAGCAAAATGTGCTGGTGATGCCCGTGGAAAGGGTGTCTGTCGCCCGGATGGCGACAGTCAAGCCCC
>JAUVEB010000134.1 GCA_030595055.1 Desulfuromonadaceae bacterium | reverse complement strand
GGGAACCGGTTTTTACCCTGTCCCCACCTGCGTTGAACCCGTGGGTTATCCGCGAGGTGCAGACCTGGCCAATGACCAGGGCCAAGAGGATGATGGCTCAAAAAGCCGCCGCCCCGGAGATGGCCATGGTGGACAGCATGGAGATGGTGGAAGAGGCTGTCGCACCGAGCAGGCAACAGGGGGGGCTGTTCGATATTTATGATCTGGGAAAACGGACTGTTCGGGCGGGCGAAAATTATCGGTTCGACATCCGCAAAGGGGAATGGACAGCCGCCTTCACTTACCTTGTCCGACCGATTCAGTCCCCACAGGCTTTCCTGACGGCACAGGTCGAACTCCCGGAGCTTCAGCCGTTGCCGGCCGGGCAAGCGAACATCATGGTCGATGGTGTTTATATCGGTCAAAAAGACTTTCGTCTGCATAAAAAGAACATTGAGCTTGCGCTTGGCAACGATCCCGGTATCGCCGTCCGACTATTTAATGAGCGAGAAACTGATGAAACCGGCCTGATCAACAAGGACAAGGTTCAGAGCTGGCTCTGGAGGGTTGAGATCAGCAATAATAAATCGCTTCCGGTTGCGCTTCGTGTGGAAGATGTTTGCCCGAGGATTGAGGATAAACGGATAGAGTTGACCAGGGTGGTTGCCGTGCCGAAGGTTTCCAGGAGAGAGCAAGGCAATAAACTGGAGTGGGACATCAACCTCCAACCGGGGCAATCCAAGCAGCTTGAGTTTGGTTACAGGGTTAAATACCCTGCAGATATGAATGTCATTCTTGGCCGGTAACAATATCTGACAAGCCCGGCACTGTTCGGATCGTTGGCTACTGCTGCCTATCTGGAAGACCGGGCGCACCTGCCTCGGCCCGTCCGCCGGGAGTTGTAGGATGCATATTATGGCCAAATCCGCCAGTCATTATGGACTGAAACCCGCTGCCGGTTATTGCTTAAACTCCGCCAGGTGTTGTTTATATCAGCCACCCGTTCTGATAAGTGGTGGTAACTGCTATTTGGACAATGCCACTGTCCACTTCTTCAATACGTCCGGGTACTCGATGACACTGGAATCGGCATAGAACGGCAGACTGTACACAGCCATATTTTTAACCGCCGTCACATCCAAAATGGCCGGATGTTTTTTTGCGTAAACCTGGATGGCCTTTTGTATGGCAAAGCCATCACCGGTGGCCACAATAATATCCGGGTTGGCCTTGATCAGTGGAGTCAGATCAAAGCCGTTTTTCTGTTTTCGAACCTGATAGTGGCCATTGGAAGCCTCCTTGTTGCCGGGTTTGAAAGAATCTCCCACATTGCTACACCCCAGGGGTTTCAGTAGGAATTGGTCCGAATAGCCGCCTGGAGCTTCAACCCTTAAGAGGCATTTTCCTGTCGATGGCTGATACGTTCCGCTGAAGATGATCACTTTTTTGCCCAATGCCGACGCCGGCAACATTGCTTTCGCCATGGCCATGTTCTTTTTGTAGTTTTCAATTACTTTGTCAGCTCTGGATTCCCGGTTCAAAAGTTTTGCGGCTTGGCGCACCGCCGTCTCCAGACCCTGTGAAAAATCGACGTATTCAATGGTGACATCCATACCCGCCAAAATGGGGGCGATGTTTTCCGGTTTCATCTTGGGCCTGTAGAGGCAAAAACTGTCGTTTTTTTCTACAATCACCCGTTTGATGCCACGTTCGGCAAGCGCATTGGGAATGATTTCCTTTTTCGCCACAATACACTTCGGGCATCCCAGTATCTGGCTGACTGTCCTGAGCTGTTCGGCCATGGGCCACAGAGAGCCGCGAACTGACATGGCTTCGGGAAGGACCCCGAGATTGTAGGCAATATCGACCACCCGGTCTCCGATGATGATGGCCTTTATTTTCTCCGGGGGCGGCGTTTTCATACATGCCTCGGCGTACCGGGGTTGAGAAACCACAAAGAAAATACAAAGGATAGCCGCTGTCCACACCGCCAGTCTTTTTAAATTGATCAGTCTTGTCAGGTAGTTGTTCATGATGCTGTTCTCCTGTGATTTAATGGACAGTTAGAATTTTATTGCCAGTTTGGTGATGATGCGATAATCCTCTGACAATTGCGGATCATTCAGGTCGCGATAAACTGGAATCGGTATACCCACATCGCAATGCATCCCCTTGTAAAATTTGAAATGGATACCGGGGGTAAGATAAATGATGTGGCCGCCGGTATTATCATTCTTTTTACCGTCCAATTCGGCCTTTCCCCTAACCTCTCCGTTTAATTCAAGCTCCAGATCGAACAGGTTGGAAAGGGCATAAGCATAGGCGACGTTGTATTTGAATATATCGGGCTTTTCAAAATCCCTATCGCCCAATTCCCCCTTGGTGGCCATCTTGTACCTGAAATAAGTGGATATCCAGTGTCTGCCGATAATCTTATGGGCTCCCAGCTCAAAAATCGGGTCCCAGGAGCCTGAGCCGGCCTGCAAATATGCGGGCAGGCATACGCCGCTATCGTCTTCTTCATCGGTTTTTCCGGTGGGCATTTTCACACCAAGTCCAAAGGCCAGATTGAAAGGGTCCTTTTTTTTCTGGGACCAGATTCGATACCGGCTGATCAACTTGATATCGCCGATACCGGAATTGCTGTCGGTGAAATCATTATTAAAAGATTGTCTCTTCAGCTCCTTATCGAGATAAGGGATGATGAGGCGGGCATCTAAATTTTCAGATATCCCGGCGCGCAAGGTGAGCTGGAATTTTTCAGTCGTTCTTTCGTAGCACTTTTTCCCCGGTTTCTGTCCCTTTTGAGGTCGGATGAAATCCAGCTCGTCGTTTCCATCGTACAGTTGATCCTGTGTGAAGTTGATATACTTCAATATGATCCCGTAGTTGCCCTTCTCATACACGCCGCCGTTGCCGGAGTTTACCGCGCCTACGGGCTGCGGCCCTTTGGCCGGTTTATCCTTTTGTGCGGCACCTGCGGGGAAGGCAAAAACAATTAATGCCAACAGCATCAGAAAAGCTTTTCCTATCCCGCCCCGCAGAAAATTGTGTCGAGCTGACAATTTTGTCTGCATTGCTGATAAACCTCCTTTCCGATTCAAATAAAAAAACGCAATGATTCATGGATAGTCCGACAGTCTCCTAGGCAGCGTGGGTAAAACGCAGGTGCAACCAACCGACAATCAATAAATCGGTGGGTTACTAATAGGGCTATCAAAATCTTAAGAGTGTCTTTTATAATGGAAAAAAAACGGCAATGCTGTGACCGGGGTCACGAATTTGATTTTTCTTTTCAATCGGCGGAATCGTCTATCTCTTGACCCGGATATCTCACCCGTAATTGTCGTGAGGGACCGAAGATAGGCAGCACTGAAGGAGACGACGTTGAATCTCGAAATCATCATCGTTGCCCTTATCTGGGGCGCACTTTCCGGCTATCTGATCCTGCGCACTTTGGGCAGCTTGCTGGCGATCGGTTTCTGCCTGCACGGTTTGCTGCTGAGCCGCTGGAAAAGGCTGGTCAATAAGGCCGCTCCGGGGCAGATCAAGTACAGTATTATTCTGCGCTTACTGCTGTGGGTCGCCCTCTATGGGTTGCTGTTTGGTTTTCTACTTGAAATTGGCGACAGCCTTGTCCGGCGGGAATTCCGTTTCAATTATCGGGGAACCGGCGGTTTTCTCTGGGGCTCAATGGCAGGTATAGTGGCCGCTTGCTACCTGCGAGCGTCTTGGCGCAAGCTGAGAGTGACCTGGAAAATGACTCACGAATTCGGTTATGCCGAGAAGCGGCAGAGGACGTTTCTATTGAAAAGATAAGAAATTTACCGCCGGTCTTTACGGAGTATCAATAGACCGAGGCGATCTCGTATTTCCGGACGGCGCCGATTTCAAGTTTGATCAAATCTCCGCACTGCTTGCCGATCAGTTTTCGACCGAGAGGAGACGCAGGCGTAATGACCATGATCTTCTCCTTGTCGAACTCTAAGCGCAAGCCTCCCGCAGCCGGGCCGAGGAAAACCAGCCTGCTGCGCCCCTCATCATCCTTCAGTTGCACCAACGCCGTCAGCCGGATCGGTGACATGGCAGAGAATGTCTGCAAAGTCAGTTGCTGAAACGCCTGCAACGCCTGCCGAATCTCCTCGGCACGATTGGCCTGCCCCTGCGCGATATAGGACGCTTCAAGGCCGCGGGTGTCGTACTTATTGTCGGGGATGTTCTCATTGTGGGAGGCGGCGGCATGGGCTGCCTTTGCCGCCTGCAACAGCAAGGCGTGATCGGCCTCCAGTCGGGTGATGATCTGGGCGCGAAGGTTTTCCTTGTTCATCGATTGCTCGGGAGTGAGTTGCTCTTATGAGTTGAATCCGCGGAACATTAAATCGCCGTATTAGAGCAATCAGGCCGGGGACTGTCCATTCAAATAGGTCGGTTTTTGTGCTCGGGAAACGGTTGAGTGGCGGCTTCTTGAGAGATCTTCGGGAAAAGATCGGCTGTTCAGCCGCCGGCTTTTTTGACTGTCCAGCCATTTTTCCGGAGTTCCGGGAGCAGTAGATCCCGATGGTCCCCCTGAATTTCAATGATGCCGTTTTTGATTGTCCCGCCACTGCCACATTTCTGCTTGAGGGTTTTCGCCAGGTTTTTCAGCTCATCCCCGGCTAAGGGGACTCCGGAAATCAGCGTCACTCCTTTCCCTTTGCGACCTTTGCTTTCCCGGTGCAGTCTGACGATTCCGTCATGTTTCGTCGCGACTTGTGTTTTTCCACAGACACATTCCGCCTGCGCTTTTTCGCAGTCCGGGCAGATTCTACCCTTGTCAGATGAATATACAAGAGGATTGTTTGAACGGCTCATGGTGGTTCCAGGTTTTGTAAATAATGCTGATTAAAGTTGCTTTTTCAACTGACACTCAACGCAGATCTGCTGCAGTTCAAACAGGCCGGATGCAGGATTGAACACCGTCGTTGTCAGTAAATGGATAGGGCAGGTAATCTTGTAACATTGGCTACAGGCCACACCCTCGCCGAGCCTGGAAATATGGCCGCAAATGTGACACATCCATGGGGAATTTTCGCTGTCGCTGCTCATGCCTCGGCTTGCTATGCAGGCGGTCAGTGACTGACGGTAAGTTTGCTGTCGATATTGTTTTTCAACCAGCTCTTGTCCCACCATTCCAGGGGTTGCACGGCAACGCCGGAAACAAAGACCCCGAAGTGCAGATGGTCCCCTCCGGCCAGGCCGGTCGCGCCGGTGCGCCCGAGAGTCTGCCCGCGTACGACCATGTCACCGACCTGAACATCAAACTGGCTCATGTGGGCGTAGAGGGTTTGCAGGCCAAGCCCGTGGTCGATGACAACACAGAGGCCGTAAATACCCAGATAGTCTGCCCAGAGGACTTCCCCGTCATTTCCAGCCGGGATCTCAGCTTGGGCGACTGAAGCCAGATCGAAGCCGAAATGCACCGATTCGTCGACCTTCTTCCCTGCGTAATAATAGCTGCGGTAATCGGCGAACAGGCCCAATTCTGAAGAACGCGGCAGTCGGGTAAAGCTGTCTTGCCAGAGGGGGGTATTGGTTGTTTGTTTGGCTAACTCGGCCATCTTGGCGCGGTTCTGCCGGCGCACTTCACCATTGATGTAGAGGAAAATTTCGAGCGGTTCACCGGCTTCGGGAACCAGTGATTCAAATTCCGGGGCTTTTTGCTGGAGAAAGTTGTTGCTCAGGTTGATCTTCCGCTGGCGGAATTTTTTGTTGTTGGTGTGATAGTAGATCCCGGCTTGTCGTTCGTTGCCCGCGAGGTCATGGGCAACCACCCGCGGTACGAAATCAGCATCTTTCATGTCGCAAGGATAGGCAAAAAGACTGGCATAGATTCCAGATTCCTGTTGAAAACCGGGGAAGAACAGGTTGCCGATTTGCACGCCGGTTTTTTCCACCTCTTCATTCAACCGATAGGTCACCAGTCCACTTCCCCCTTTGGTCAGGTTGTGGGCCTTGCTGAGAACCGAGATGATAGGCGGACGGGTATCGTAGATGAACGGAAAAAGCTGTTGGCTGAGGTTACCTTTGCCCAGGTGGTAGACGGCTTGATCTCCGGCAATAACTTCAATTTGCAACCCGCCCTGTTTCAGTTTCAGCGAACTGAGGTTCAATTCGAGACGAGCATTCTTGGTTTGTGCCGGGAATGTCCGGTTGGCCAGAGGCAGACGGTTCCCT
>JAUVEB010000008.1 GCA_030595055.1 Desulfuromonadaceae bacterium | reverse complement strand
ATCGTCTAGCTCGTGCCGAAGTGGTGGAATTGGTAGACACGTCGGTCTCAAAAACCGATGCCCTCCGGGCGTGCCGGTTCGATTCCGGCCTTCGGTACCACTTAAGAATCAGCCCGGCCTTATGGTCGGGCTTTCTTTCTTAACCATCACGCAAAACTTCTTAGAACGATCTCAAAACCAAGGGGAACATCATGATGAAAACCTCTGTTTTGTCGCTTCTAGTCCTCATCCTGCTGCTTATTTTCTCAGCCGTTTCCTTCGCAGAAACCCGCTATATTGTTGATCAACTGGTCATTACCGTGCGCAGCAATAAGACCGATAATTATGAAATTCTGACAACTTTGCGAACGGCATCCCCGGTTATAATTCTTGCAGAAGATACCGAGTACGTCAAAATCAGAACCAGCAAAGGGATTGAAGGATACGTCCGCAAACAATATGTCAGCAAAGCCATCCCCAAAAAGATTCAGATTAAGCAACTACAACAGCAACGGGCGACCCTTGAATCTCAGTTGCAACAGCAGCGGCAGGAGTTCCAAGAGAAATCAGGGCTTGCCATGACCAGACTGGAACAGCTTGAAACCCTGAGCGACGATTTAAAAACAACACAGTTGCAGTTGGAACAAATCAAAAGGGATTACGATAAACTGAAAAAAAGTTCGGATAACGTCGTCAATCTGGCCGCAGAGCGAGATCAACTGCTGGAAGATAACAGCCGGATGACGAACGAACTGGTAGTTTTGCAGGAGGAGAACAGAAATTTTCACCGCTCCAATATGATCCAGTGGTTTCTGGCGGGCGGCGGAGTATTTCTGAGCGGTTGGCTGATTGGCAAAATTTCCCGAAAAAAACGCGGTTACGGCCAATTTTAATAGCCGAGACCGGCTGATTTTCCGCGGAGCCTTGGCCTTCATTCATTGCTGGGCAGACAGCAAACATCCTCCCTGCCAGGCGTCAAAACCTTCCTGGCGACACGTCCAGCACATCTTTCTGAACAGTTACAAACAATGTCTGTTTGCATATTGCAGCTTTCGCAAAATCTGTTACGAAAACTGCGAACGGTTAAAACTCAGGACCGATGGCCTGAAGCTCATCACCTGAACTTTCACGCGATCACCAAGCAACTCACCGGAAAGCCCTGTTTTGTAAAAAATGACGAGATACTTGGCAAGCGCACGTTAGTATCTGGACAAATGATGATAGGATGCTAGTCTTAGAAAACTTTGAACCCATCCCTAAAAAACCCTTGAGACCAATCGAACTGACATGAATGAAGCTGGTGCAAAAATACTTTTTGTGGACGATGAAAAATCAATCCTCTCATCTCTTCAGCGGCTGATGTTTGATGAGCCCTGGGAATGTCAGTTTGTCCAAAGCGCAAAAGAAGCGCTGACCTTTCTGGAAAAAAACGCTATCGACCTGGTCGTTTCCGATGTCGTGATGCCCGAAATGGACGGTATCGAATTTCTTGCTGAAGTCCAGCGGAGATACCCGAGCATTATCCGGATTTTCCTGACCGGTTTTGCCCGTCGGGAAAACGTCACCAGAGCCCTGACAGAAGGTTATTCACAGCAGATCATTCCCAAGCCCTGGCTGGATCAGGAATTAAAAGATGTCATTCGTAGCGCCCTGCGGCAATCGGATCAGCAAAAAAAACATGGTCCGAAATTCCAGGAACTGATTAATTCGATCCCTCTTTTGCCGCCGCTACCGAAAAGCTATTCTCAGGTTCAAGACTGTATTATCGGTGAAGAGGTCGATATTGAAAAAATGGTCGATCTGATCAGCAGGGATGTCGCGATCACCAGTGCCTTGTTACATTGGGCGAACTCAGCCCTGTTCGGCCAGCGTTTCCGTGTTGACACAGTCAAAAAAGCGATCGTCGTGCTCGGCACTAACATTGTCAAAAGCCTGATTCTTTCCGAGTCGGTCAACCGTACCCTTGCCGGTAATCTGCCAACCTCTGCGGGTTTTGATCTCCTCAAGTTTAAATGCCATTCGATTGCCACGGCCACCATGTCGTGCATGTTGATTAAGTCTCTGCACGGATCTGATGCGGAACTGCAGGATCGGGCATTTATTGCCGGTCTGCTGCATGACATGGGAAAATTAACAGCCGCCAGTTTCTTCACTGAAAAATTCGCGGCAGCGGTCGAAAAAGCTAAAGAGGGCTCCTGCAGTCTCTATGAAGTGGAAAAAGAACTTCTCGGGGCAGACCATGCCGAACTCGGCAGCTTTCTCGCGGAGTGGTGGACTCTGCCTCCCTACATCACCAATGCTATTCGCTGGCACCATGAACCGATCTTCGGAGCAATAGACCAGGAGGTTGTCAGCGCCGTCCACGTGGCAAACCTGCTCAGTCATCAGTTCGGCTATGGGGATGATGGTAAAAAAACAGCTTATGAAATTGCCGAAGAGTATCGGGAAAGTTTTTATCTGACGGACGAAAGGTTGGAAATCCTCCAGGTCGAAACGGGAACAATACTAAAGGCCCTCTGTTGTCGACAATAATTGACCACCCCCGACAATCATCGACAAACGATTGAGCCCAGGAGGGTGTCGGACTACCCATGAGCCAGCTGCAAATCCGGCTGTTTGGCCCGGATAGCCCAACACCCTGCTAAAAATACCAGCGTATTAACAGCCCACCACTATCCCCGATCGAACCGAACTCACTCCGCGTCACCGGCAGTCCGAAATAACGCACCAGTTCAGGGCATCGACTCCGGGACGGACATCAACATCGATGGCATCCGGTGCAAAGGGGGCGACGACATCCAGTGGTGAAAATAGTGAAATCTGCCCAAGACCGATCGCCTGTCGACCAACTGTCCATTGACTATCAACAAACTCTCCCTTCAGGCTGAGGCGATCGAGCTGTAGCTGGGTTTCGAAGCGCCCACCACGATTCCAGCTGTATTCCCAATCGACAACCCGGTTAAGCGAATCCTGCGGCAGGGACACCCGCGACGCTGAAGCCAGCCGAGCAGCACCAGCACCAGCCCGTTGTCATGCCCCCGGTCGCCGGTGGAAAAACCCCCCAGAGCCAGGATCAGCAACGCCGAAGAGACAATCATCGCTGAGAGGGTCAACAGGGTGCGGCGACGGTTGCGCCAGATGTTGCGCATGGCCAGCCGCCAGAGCATCAGTGCCGGCCCTTAAGCTGACCGAGGGAAAAGAAACTCTCCGCCAGTTCGACATCAAACTGTACCTGCCGGTAATGCATCAGGGTCTGCTCTTCCGGCTTTTCCACCGGCAGCACGATCATCCGCAGCGGGATGGTTCGACCGCTGACCGTCTGCACGTCATCGAAGATAATCCGTCGAACCGGCAGCCCTTCTTCGTCAAAATAATCGACCTCGATCGGCGGCAATGGTTCCTTTTGCAGGATGTAGACGATTTTTCCCCAGACGACCGGGGCCTCCGGTTTGGGAATCCCCTGAATACTCCAGCGCTGTGCATCCTCCGTCAGCAGGGTGAAATCGTAATCCTCGTCGATATGATTGGCCTTGACCAGATCGTCATTGGTGATGTGGCTGCCCATCCAGGCGCCCCCCATCATCGACGGCGGGATGCGGATCACCCGATCGACCTTCGGCAGGTAGTTCCAGACGTCCCGCTCCACCTTGAGGGTTGCCACCCCCCGCTCTTTCACCGGCGCCAGGATACGAACCAGAAAACGCTCACGACCCAACGACCAGGTTTCCATCGTCAGATGACGTTCCCAGTGCCTGGTTTTAACCGTCATTTCAACTTCAATTTGGGAGGACTCCCCGGAGTACTGCTGCTCCACCCGGCGAATCAGTTCACCCAGATCCAGCGCCGGAACCGGCGTTGCCGACACACCCAAAAGTATCAGCAACAGAAGTGCCGCTTTTATAAAACCAGGCATCGCAACCTCAAAGTTTTTCCGGCCAGCATATTCTTTTCTTGTGAAGTCATCTGTGTTGACCGCGAAAATTCAGCTTTCAGACAATCGGTTTCCCGATTCGGCAGCAAAAGCAAAACGGTTTTTACCGCCCCGCTTAGCGGTGTACATGGCCATATCGGCAAGACCGATCAATTCATTACCGCTCGTGTCCTGACCGTTAAACAGCACCACCCCGATACTGCAACTGATCGAGGCCTCAATACCGTTGATAGTAAACTTCTTCCTGAGGGATCTTAAGATATGCCGGCACGCATTACTGACCGCCTCTTCATCCTTAATATTACTCAACAACAGGGCAAACTCATCACCACCAACCCGGGCAACCGTATCCGATTCGCGAGTCGCTGTCAGTAATCGCTCTGCAACCTGTTGGAGTAATTGATCTCCGACATCATGTCCATGAATGTCATTAATCGGCTTAAACTCATCAAGATCCAGAAACAGCAGGGCAAACTGCCCTCCCTGTCGGCGCACCTGAGCCATCGCCATATTCAAACGATCCATCAACAGTCCCCGATTCGGCAGACGAGTTAAATTATCGTGACTGGCCATCCGCCGGATCCGCTCTTCCATCTGCTTGCGTTCGCTGATATTACGAACAATCAAGGTATAGAAAGGTTTTCCAGCCGTATTTCCAGCCGAAATCGAAAGTTCTGTGGGGAAAAGCCAGCCATCCTTGCGCTGTCCCTGAACCTCAATTGCCCGTCCCTGGATCCAGGAATTTTCCGAAGAGGTTAACTGCTTTAAAGTGACCGGATTTTCCTCAAATTCAAATTGTAGAAAGCAGGAAATCGGCATGCCGATTGCTTCAGCCGCCGAACAGGCAAATATCCGTTCAGCGCCCCGGCTCCAGAAACCGATCCGCTCAGAATTGTTGACTGAGAGCACGGCATCAACCGACGAATCCGCAACCGCTCGAAAATGCTCTTCCCGTTCGTTTAATCTATCTTCTGCCTGTTCCATCCGAGCCAGAGTCCGGTGCAGAATCAACATCGAGATCAGGATTGTCAGGCTGATAACAACTTGGATAAAAAGAACCTTGTAGAGGCGTTTCTGCCAGGCGGCAAAGATCCACTCCGTCGAGGTTCCAACCGTCACCACAAGCGGAAAATCGCTTAATTTTCGATGCGCGACAATCCGGCTGACCCCGTCCGTCGATCGAGGAGCCCGAGAAATTCCAACCGGAGATTTTTTCAGCTGTTGAGTAAAAAGTGGACCGTCGGCAAAAGATCGACCGACCAGATCATTTCCGTCCGGCGTCCGCGCCAACAACACTCCGTTATGGTGAAGAATGGCAACAGAGCCATCCGGGCCAAGCTCAGCATCTTTATGAAAATCGAGCAGGTGATCGATTTGCACCAGGGCCACCACCTGCAATTGCCGACCAGATCGTGAAAACTGCCGAACGATAGCCACCAGGTTCTGCCCATGGCTATTCCGATAAACCTTTTCCGTGATCTGCATGGAAGAGTCAGAGTTTTTCGTATTCGTCATGAGGGAAAAGCTCAAATCCTCCGGGAGAGGATCTTTATTCACACTGGTCAAAACTTGCCCGCTATCCGGATCAACAATCAGCAAAGCACTCAGCTCGGGGGTACGCTCCAGCCAGCGGTTGAACATGCTGTTGATGGCCTCGGGCTGATAACATTGCTGATGTTCGGCAATATCGAGCAGCAGCATATCGAGGACTTGAAACATTCTTCGGGAACGTTCTTCAAGGCCCAGGGCCAGAGTACTGACCTGTTGACTGCTCTGCTGCTTGATGGTCTGAAACTCGTGGGCAAAAGAAATGACAAAGTACCCCCACGACAACAACAGCAATGCCAGCAGTAGCAGACAAATGTTCCAACGGACCTGGGAAATCGATCTGGATGCCATCATGACTCCATATCAACACAGCGGAGAACAACTTACACAAGGATAACACACCTTTGCCGATTTTTTCCGAACGTCCCGTTCCCGGCATCAAACATGTCAAACTTGCACCGGCTTCCAACTCTATGCTAACTGTAGCTGACAATTCAGGTTGCCTTTGACTGACGGATAAATCATGAATATTGAACAGATGAAAACAGTCCTCAAGGAGATCCTCAACAAAACTGATCTGACTCCTTGCGTGGTTGGACACCGCGGCGTCGGCAAAACCGCCGGGGTCATCCAGGTCTGTCGCGAAATAGATCGCGAATATGTCCCTTTGCGGCTTGGCCAGATGGAAGTCGGTGACCTGGTCGGCATCCCTTATCGCGAAGGCCGGGACATGCACTGGTCACGGCCGAGTTGGTGGCCGGCAGACGATGCCGGCCCAACGGTTGTCCACTGTGACGAATTAAACCGGGCTCAACAGGAGGACACCCTGCAGGCAATCTTCCAGTTTGTCGAACCCCCGTCTGAAGGACAGCAGCGCGCTTTGCACACCCACAAACTGGCTCCCCGACACCGGGTCGTGGTCGCGATCAATCCACCGGACGGCAGCTATCAGGTCACTCCTCTCGACCGGGCGCTTTTAGACCGGATGGTGGTTCTTCAAGTGGAAACCGATGCCGAGTGTTGGGCGCGTCATGCCCACCGGGAAAATTTTCATACCGATATCCGCCAGTTTATCGCCGGGAACCAACAAATGCTTTCGACCAACAACCAGAGTTTCGACATGCAGGTCGAGCCTTCTGAGCGAGCCTGGGAAATCGTCAGTATCCTGCGGGAAAACTGTCGCTTTCCCCGGGAATTGGAAATGGAAGTCTACAGTGGTGTGATTGGCCGGGAAGCTGCCGTCAGCTTTTTGCAGTGGTGTACTGAGCAGCGCTTGCGCCCGCTGTCTGCGGAGGACATTCTTAACCGCTGGGCCGAGGTTGCCGTTCAGGCAACTGAGCAGCGGGATGACATTCAGGCGGCAACGATGAGCGACCTGATCGCCTGTTTGCAGAACGATCCCGACTTGACGGATCAGCAACAAGATGCACTGGTGGCTTACATTGACGTGTTGCCACGTGATATGCGTTTCGGCCTGGTCAAGTCGCTGTTACGGATTCCGCAAATCGCCGCAGTCCTCTGTCAGGACAGGTACGATGCAACAATTCTCGAAACGATCCAACAGATCAGCCGGGATGTTGCCTGATTCAGTGCGTCCTTTACAGGACGCCATTGTGCGCCTGCTGAAACACCGCCCCTTTTACGGCCAGTTTCTCCTGCAGTTTCGGCGCCGTCAACAAACCGGCAACCGGGCCGTCGCAGTCACCATCGTCGACGCGGTCCCGACCCTGATGGTCAACCCGACAAGTTTTGTTCTCTTCTCTCCGACCGAGCAGGAAGCACTGCTCGAACATCTGATCAAACATGTTCTGCACCTGCACCCTTGTCGGCGCCGTGAGCGCAACACCCGCTACTGGGATCTGGCCTGCGATCTTGCGATCAACCCGGGGATCGAGCACCTGCCCCCCGAAGCCCCGCAACCGGAAAAGTTCCAGTTACTGCCCGGACTGGCGGCAGAAGAATACTATGCCCGTTTACTGCAAATGCCTGAGCTCGGGGCTCAACAGGGAGACGGCACAGGAGACCACGAACAACAGCAAAGTGCTGAGCGACCGACGGCAGATCAGCAGACGTCTCGTGCAGAATCCAGCGATATCGCACCAATCGACGACCACCAACACTGGCAGGAAGCAGATCGCACCCCGAGCTCACTATCCGAACAGGTGGTCCGCCAGATGGTCCGTAACGCTGTCAAAAAATGTCATGGTGAAACCCCCGGAGAATTGGCCGAGATCATCAATTCTTTTCTGGCGCCACCCAGTATCCCCTGGCAACAGATTCTTCGCCAGTTTGTCGGTACGGCGGGAAGGGTCGGCCGTTCCGGCACCTGGAAAAGAAGCCATCGCCGCTTCGGCCATAACACCCCGGGACTACGCAAACAGCAATTGCTCAATCTGGTCGTTGGGATTGATGTCAGTGATTCAACAGACACTCAGCCCTTGCGTGAAGCTTTTGCCCGTGAGCTGGTACAGATTGCCCGTGGTCGGCAGAGTCGAATCAGAGTTCTTTACGCCGGCAGCCGTATTCAACAAATCAAGCAATTTACCGGGGCACCACAGGTCGCCGAAATTTATCATGGCGGCGGTTTTACCGACTTGCGTCCGATCTTCGATTACGCTCGACAGATGCAACCGCGCCCGGCAGCAATCATCTACCTGACGGACGGCTATGGGCCGGCGCCCGAGCATTCTGACATCCCGACCCTGTGGGTCATCTCCCCTGACGGGCGAAAACCGGTCAACTGGGGCCTCGAATTAAGGCTTGAAGAGATCAAGGAGAACGGATGAACAACAATAACCACCCGATGACCGAAGAGAATATCAAGGAATGGCTGGAAGAGCAGGGAGCACGGGTCATGAACCGTTCCGGACGCAGTGAACATTACGGAGCCCCGCGCGACTTCTCTTTTGAAGTCAAAGCGATTTTTGACAGCGGCCTCGGCCTGCAAATCACCGCTCGCCAGTTCAATTATCGTGACCCCTGGGAGACGACCGACCGGGTCAACGATCTGGTCGATGTTGCCCTGCTGCGTCAGGGACAATACAGTGAGCTGCCTAAAGGCTATCCCTTTTTTCAAGGCACGGATACAGAAGAAGGTGTTGATTTTCCAGTCTTGAAAGAGATTATCGATGCGGTCAAAACCCTGAATCCCAAACTGTTTACTCTCCAAGAGCTAACCGGCGACCTCTAATCTGTGCGAACAAGCCATCGTATTCTTTTTTTGCGAGACAGCAAATATTGTTTTTTTGTCAAATTAGCTTTGACTAACCTCTCTTCTTGCCACATAATAACGACTTTGGATAAACAATGGCTTTCTTGAGAATTTCTTGCGCGAACACGACGGTCGGTAAGATACTGTGTTAAACTCTTCTAAGCGCATTTGATGTTAACTTGGCAAAAATCGCAAATCACAGGGCGCCAAATGGAGCATCACAAAAATCCAGTTATCCTGACCATTGACGACGAAGCCAATATCCGCGACAGTTTTCGGTTATTTCTGGAAGATTATGATTATCAGGTCATTGAGGCAACCAATGGCCGCGAGGGAATCGAAATTCTGGAACGAGAAAAACCGGATCTGGTGCTTTGCGACCTACGGATGCCTGAAGTTGACGGCCTGGAAGTCCTTGAATACATAAAAAAACACTCTCCAGACACGCCGATCATCGTAGTTTCCGGAACCGGTGTGATCGGTGACGCCATTGAGGCCATCCGCCGTGGGGCCTGGAATTATCTACTGAAACCGATTCAGGATATGTCGGTGCTGCTGCACGCAATCAGCCAAGCCCTTGAGCGAGCCCGGCTGATTATCGAAAACCGCACCTACCAGGAACACCTGGAAGAAGAGGTCAGCCGCCGTACTGAAGCCTTACAGAAAACGATGCATGACCTCAATCAGTCGCACCTGAAATTGAAAGAAAACGAAGAAAAGTACCGACTGATTTTTGAAAACTTACAGGACGTCTATTTTGAAATATTTCCGGACGGGATGATTTACGAAATCAGCCCTTCTATTTCTCATTTCTCGCTCTATCGGCGTGAAGAAATTCTCGGGGAGGACATCGGTACACTCTTTCCCGATCGGATGAACCGTACCCGACTGCTGACACTGTTGCGCACCCGAGGGATCGCCACCGATTACGAGATGTCCCTGAAAGATAAAGATGGCATATTCATCCCCTGTTCCCTTAATGCCCGCTATCAGGAAGTTACGGGAGATACCCCGGATAAAATCTGTGGCACTTTGCGTGACATCACCGAACAGAAGCAGGCCGAAGCTCGCATTGAACACCTGGCTTATTTTGATGCCCTGACCGAATTACCAAACCGGCGCCTGTTGCTCGACCGGCTGGAACAGAATATTTCCCGAGCCCGGCGTCATAATCATTACGGGGCCATGCTCTTTCTGGATCTCGATCGCTTTAAAAACATCAACGACTCCCTTGGACACCCGGTCGGTGATATGCTGCTGAAGGATGTTGCAAAACGCTTGTCTATAGATTTACGTGCCGAAGACACAGTATCAAGGCTGGGTGGAGACGAGTTTGTCATGCTACTTTCTGACCTGGGGACCGATCCCATCGACGCCGCTGCCGCCGCCCAACGGAAAGCTGAGGAAATCCAGCACCACCTGGCCCAAAAGTACCTGATCTCCGGCCATGAGTTGCACATCACCCCGAGTATCGGGGTGGCCATGTTCCCGTCAAATGAAAACAGCAACGATACAGGCACCGACATCCTGCGTTATGCCGATACCGCGATGTATCGCGCCAAGGATGACGGACGTGATACCATCCGGTTTTTCCTGCCGAGCATGCAGTCGGCTGCCGACTCACGACTGGTGATCGAAAAAGAGTTACGCCATGCCTTGGAGAAAAACGAATTCTCGCTCTTTTTCCAACCACAGGTTGATCAATCCGGACAAATTCTCGGTGCCGAGACACTCATCCGCTGGAATCATTCCACCAAAGGCTTCATCTCTCCGGCAACCTTCATCCCGGTTGCCGAAGCAACCGGGATGATTTTGCCCATCGGAGAATGGGTTCTGCGCAACGCCTGTCAGCACTTGAAAGCCTGGAGTGATGCAGGATTGCCGATTCAGCATCTGGCGGTCAATGTCAGTCCACGCCAGTTCCGCCAGCCCGATTTCATCCGTCAGGTCTCCCTGATTCTCGAAGAGACCGGGGCCGACCCGAGCTTGTTAGGACTGGAACTGACTGAAGGGATGGTGATCGACAATATTATCGATACCATCGAAAAGATGCAGGGGCTCAAACAACTCGGCATCGAACTGTCCATTGACGATTTCGGTACCGGGTATTCTTCCCTGACCTATCTGAAACGTATGCCGCTCGACATTTTAAAAATTGACCAGTCATTCGTCCGCGATATTTCCACCGACGCCAATGATGCCGCCATCGTCGAGACCATCATCTCTATGGCTGATCACCTCGACCTGAAAGTGATCGCGGAGGGGGTCGAAACCGAAGCAGAGCTTTCCTTCCTGGTTGAAAAAGGGTGTAAAATTTATCAGGGATATCATTTCAGCAAACCGATGCCGAACAACCAGTTCACCAAACAACTGCAGGCCGGATCGGTGCATGTCTAATCTTTCCAACGAGCATCCTCAACCTCTCTTGCTCCGGATAGTTGGGTAGCCTCCCGACAGGCAACCGTTTCGCACAATTTTATTGTCACCACATAAGAAAATAGATATTATTGCATTCCGCTGCCTGACAACCTGTTGATGGTCTCGCAAAAAATGAATACGATTCGGAGAGCTGAAACAATGAGCCAGATCAGGCTACTGATTGTTGACGATGAATCTTCCATTCGGGAAAGCCTGACCGAGTTTCTGCGCGATTTCAACATCACTGTCGACTCCGCAAACGATGCCGAGGCGGCTTTGGACATCATGACCCGAAAACAGTTTGATCTCCTGCTCGCAGATTTGCGTTTACCCGGAATGGCCGGCGATCTTATGATCACCAGAGCTCATCGACTGCAACCGCGGATGCGCTTCTTGATCCACACGGGATCGGTTGATTACCGGCTGTCTGAAGAATTGATTGCTCTCGGGTTAACTCCGCAAGACATCATTCTGAAACCCCTCTCCGACCTGACTGTCCTGCTTAACAAAATACAATTAAAATTCAAACAATTATTCGGTTAATGACATTGCCGACAATCATCTCGACACCATGACAAACCGACAAGGAGTGACACATGAGCGCACAACCGATCGTTCGCATGCAAACCAGCATGGGACAGTTGACCATCGAACTTGATGCTGAAAACGCCCCGATCAGCACGGAAAACTTTTTGACCTATATCCGCGACGGCTATTATGATCAGACGATTTTTCACCGCGTGATCCCAAATTTCATGATTCAAGGGGGAGGATTCACCCCTGAAATGGCCCAGAAAAAAACCCGGAGCGAGATCAAAAACGAGGCGGACAATGGCCTGCAGAACCTACGCGGAACTCTTGCCATGGCACGCACTCAGGATGTCGACAGTGCCACCAGCCAGTTTTTTATCAACCTGGCCGACAACGACTTCCTGAACCACAAGGGGACGACTCCAAACGCCTACGGTTACGCCGTATTTGCACGGGTAACGGAAGGGATGGAGGTGGTCGATGCCATCGCTAAAGTCAGCACCGGCAATCAGGGACATCATCAGGATGTCCCTAAAGAGGCGGTCATCATTGAAAGTATAACCATCGAAGAATAAGCTGTCGGCGGAGGAGTGACATCGGGTTTCTCCTCCGCTGCAGTTCTCATTCGACAGAGATCCACGGTAAAGCCACCGGCTGTTCCTCCGGCTACGCTTTTCACTGCCACAATCAACGACCTCATGCTATAACCCGCCTGAATCCCATTTATCAGAATTCGCCATGGATCTACTGACACTTTTCGGAATTTCCCTTGCCTTGGCAATGGATGCTTTTGCCGTTGCTCTCGGTGCCGGACTGCTTTTGCCCAAGCTGACCGGGCGGCACCTATTCCGTTTCGGTTTTCATTTCGGGCTCTTTCAAGCGCTGATGCCGGTTCTCGGCTGGCTGGCCGGGACCAGTGTCCGCGAATATATTGAAAGTTTCGACCACTGGCTGGCTTTCGGCCTGCTGACTGCGGTCGGGGGGAAAATGCTCTGGGAAGCCTGGCAGGGTGATGACAAAGCGCCCCGGAAAGGAGATCCGACAAAAGGGCTGTCGTTGCTCATGCTTTCTATTGCGACCAGTATCGATGCCCTGGCCGTCGGGCTCAGCCTGGCGGTACTGGGTATCACCATTTGGACTCCGGCCTTGGTCATCGGCTTCACCGCCGGAGTTCTGACCGTTTTCGGCATGCTGCTCGGCAGACGGATCGGCAAGGCCTGGGGGCCCAGGGTTGAGATTCTAGGCGGGCTGGTTTTACTCGGCATCGGGGTCAAAATTTTATTTGAACACACTCTGCTGCAATAACGTAAAAGGAGAGTGAGATAATGACGGCAAACAAAAACAGCAACCGACTACCTGCAGAGTGGGAACCGCAGGATGCTATCCTGCTCGCCTGGCCGCACGCCGACTCCGACTGGCAACCGCTGCTGCCGGAAATTATTCCGGTTTATATTGAACTGATAAAGCAGATCAGCCGTTATGAACTGGTGTTGCTAGCGTCTCCTGAACCCGACACGGTCAGAGAGACACTACAAAATGCCACAATTGACTTGAGCCGCATCCAACTTTATGAAATCCCCGGCAACGATACCTGGACGCGGGATTTCGGGCCGATCTCTATTTATCGCGATGGCCAACCACAACTTATCGACTTCGGCTTTAACGGCTGGGGACTCAAATTCGCGGCAGATCAGGACAATCAGGTCACCCGTCGGCTGCACGCTGCCGGGGCTTTTGCAGCCACACCCAGACAAACCAGTGGGCTGATCCTGGAGGGGGGCAGCATTGAAAGTGACGGCGCCGGGACGATTCTAACAACCAGCGAGTGCCTGCTCAACCCGAACCGCAACCCGCATCTGGGTAAGCAGCAGCTTGAGGCCGCCTTGCAGGAATTGCTCGGCGGCAAACATTTCCTCTGGCTCGACCATGGCTATCTGGCCGGGGACGATACCGATTCGCATATCGACACCCTGGCACGGCTCTGCCCGAACAGCACTATTGCCTATGTGCGTTGCGACGACTCGCAGGACGAGCACTACCCGGCTCTGCAACGGATGGAGACGCAACTCAGGTCGTTTCGAACCTGTTCCGGTCGCCCCTTTCGACTCATCCCACTCCCCTGGCCCGAGGCCTGCCATAATGAAGAAGGCAGGCGACTTCCGGCAACCTACGCCAATTTTCTGATCATCAACCAAGCGGTGCTGGTGCCGACCTACAATGACCCGGCTGACGCGGCGGCGCTGACAGCCATCGGCGCAGCCTTCCCCGGCCGCGAGATTGTCGGTATCGATTGTCGCCCGGTTATCCGGCAACATGGTTCACTGCACTGCATCTGCATGCAGATTCCTCAAGGAGTTCTGTCATGAGCATTCTCAAAGTCGGCCTGATCCAGCAAAGCTGCAGCGGCAACCGTCCCGTCAATATCAAAAAAAGCGCTGCGGGAATCCGCCGGGCGGCGGCGCAGAGCGCGGAACTGGTCGTCCTGCAGGAACTGCACACCGATCTCTATTTCTGCCAGACTGAAACTACCGCGGCCTTCGATCTGGCCGAACCGATCCCCGGCCCCTCAAGCGTTGAATTCGGTGCCTTGGCCAAAGAGCTGGGAATTGTTCTGGTCGCCTCCCTATTCGAAAAACGCGCCGCCGGGCTCTACCACAACACTGCCGTGGTTCTGGAAAAGGATGGTTCAATTGCCGGAACGTACCGCAAGATGCACATCCCGGACGATCCCGGCTATTACGAGAAGTTTTACTTCACCCCGGGTGACCTGAACTTTGAGCCGATCCAGACTTCGGTCGGCAAACTGGGCGTGCTGACCTGCTGGGATCAGTGGTACCCGGAAGCGGCACGGCTGATGGCGCTGGCCGGAGCTGAGCTGTTGATCTACCCGACGGCGATCGGCTACGACCCGAACGACTGCGCCGCAGAGCAACAGCGCCAGTGCGAGGCCTGGATCACGGTGCAACGCGGCCATGCCATTGCCAACGGAACCCCGGTGATAACCGTCAATCGAGTCGGTTTTGAAGACGATCCCAGCGGGACAACGGCCGGGATACAGTTCTGGGGGAATAGTTTTGTCGCCGGTTGCCAGGGGGAGCTGCTGGCTCGGGGGAGTGAAGCGGAGGAAGAGGTTCTGCTGGTCGACATTGATCGTCAGCGTAGCGAATCGGTTCGCCGAATCTGGCCGTTTCTGCGCGACCGACGGATCGATGCCTATCAGGATCTACTCAAACGCTTCCGCGATTGATTCACGGACAAGATAAAAAAAGGGGTGAACCGATCGGCTCACCCCTTTTTTATCTTGTCCTCAAATATCTACTCAGATTCCGGCACGGGATTTAAGCGATTCGACACGGTCGGTTACTTCCCAGTTAAAACCAGGCAGTTCACGGCCGAAATGACCATAGGCTGCAGTCTGCCGATAAATAGGCTTGAGCAGGTCAAGCTGTTCAATAATGGCCGCCGGGCGCATATCAAACTCGGCCCGGACAATCTCGGCAATCTTATTGGAAGGAATCTTGCCGGTACCGAAGCTGTTGATCATCACCGAAACAGGCTCGGCAACACCGATCGCGTAGGCCAGTTGGACCTCACACTTGCGAGCCAATCCCGCAGCCACCACGTTCTTGGCAACATAGCGTGCCATGTAAGAAGCACTACGGTCCACCTTGGAGGGATCTTTTCCGCTGAAAGCACCACCGCCGTGGGAGCCCTGTCCACCATAGGTGTCGACGATAATTTTTCGCCCGGTCAGGCCGCAATCTCCCATCGGGCCGCCAACCACAAACCGACCGGTCGGATTAATCAGGAAACGGGTCCGGTCGTCAAGCAGATTGGCCGGCAGAATCGGTTTAACCACCTCTTCGATAATCGCTTCTTTCAGATCTTCATACTTAACATCCGGGTTATGCTGAGAAGAGATAACCACGGTGTCAATCCGCGTCGGCTTATCATCAATATACTGAATAGATACCTGCGATTTACTGTCCGGACGCAAGAAGTTCAGTTGCCCGCTCTTGCGCACATCGGCTAATTTCTTGGTCAATTTGTGAGCAAAAGTGATCGGCATCGGCATCAATGTCGGGGTTTCGTTGCAGGCAAATCCAAACATCAGCCCCTGGTCGCCCGCACCCTGTTCCTTGAACAGACCCGCCCCTTCGTTCACTCCCTGAGAAATATCCGGAGACTGCTGATCGATGGATGTCAGCACCGCACAGGTTTCGTAATCGAAGCCCATGGCCGAATCGTTGTAGCCGATCTCCTTGATGGTTTCCCGGACGATTGACGGCAGATCCGCATAAGCAGTCGTGGTAATTTCCCCGGCGATAATCGCCATTCCGGTCGTCACCATGGTTTCGCAAGCCACCCGGGCTTGACTGTCCTGCTCCAGAATGGCATCCAGCACAGCATCGGAAATCTGGTCGGCAATTTTGTCGGGATGCCCTTCTCCGACAGATTCCGAGGTAAATAAAAAATCGGTCATAGACATATGCAGTACTCCTTCTGCGTAATCTCAAAAAACAAACATAATATAATATTGATCAGTCACATCTGAGTCAACGGAATTTTGCCAAACACCTAAATCAAGGCGTTCTCAAAGATGTCAGGTAAAAGCGTGCGCATTCGTTGCTCAAGGCAGGTTGTTATCTCTTTGCTCGTCCGTAAAGCTAAAAGCTCCTCCAGCAGCGCCTGTCCATCCTGACGCGATACTTGACGCAACACCCTCTTGACTCTTGGAATACTGGCTGGATTCATCGACAGTTCACGCAAGCCCAAACCAAGCAAAACGATTGTGTAAAGCGGCTCGGCGGCCATCTCCCCGCAAACACAGACCTCAATGCCGGCCTGGTCAGCAGCCGCACAGACTGTTTTCAAAGCCCGCAAGATAGCGGGGTGCATGGGATTATACAAATATGCGACATGTTCATTGCCACGATCAACGGCCAGACAATATTGAATCAGATCATTGGTCCCGACCGAAAAGAAATCCACCTCTTCGGCAAAAAACGGCGCCAGCAAAACGGCCGACGGGGTCTCAATCATCATACCAATTTTCACCTTTGGATCAAAATCAATTCCCTCTTCCTGCAACCCTGACTGAACCTGGCACAAAAGTCGTTTACAGGTCCGAAGTTCAACAATGCCGCTGATCATCGGAAACATGATGCGCACCTCACCGTAAGCAGAAGCACGCAGAATGGCCCGCAACTGGACTTTGAACAAGTCACCTTCACGCAAAGAAAAACGGACGCCCCGCAGGCCCATCGCCGGATTCTCTTCACGCGGCAGGGTTAACCCGGAAACAACCTTATCGCCACCGATATCGAGAGTACGAATCGTCACCGGGTGAGGCTGCATCTCTTCAAGAATTTGTCGATAGGTTGCCACCTGTTCTTCTTCACCCGGCGGCTCACTCCGCCCGAGATAAAGAAATTCCGTGCGATAAAGACCGACACCTTCGACTGCATGCTTACGGGCCAGGGGAAACTCGCTGGAGAGTTCAAGATTCCCCCGCAACGCCACCTTGAACTTGTCGGTCGTTATGGCGGGCAGATCGCGGAAGCTGTCCAGCTCTTTTTCCAGATATTCATAAGTCTGTTTACGTGTGAGATATTCGGTAAAGGTCTCTTTTGAGGGATTAAGAATGACGACCCCGGTTCCGCCGTCGATAATCGCCGGCAGACGATCGTAAACAAGCGAGGTAATCGTTTCCAAGCCGACCACGGCAGGAATTTCAAGCGATCTGGCAAGGATCGCTGTATGCGCCGTCCGGCCTCCCTTATCGGTGATGAAACCGAGAACCTTCTCTCGATCCAGTTGCATCGTATCGGTGGGAGAAAGATCGTGTGCAACAATCAAGGTGTTTTGCTCGATATCGGTGATCGAACGTTCATGTTCACCGGTCAGAATTCGCATCAACCGGCCACCGACAGCATCCACATCAGACTGCCGATCACGCAGATACTCATCTTCAATATTTTCAAACATCTGCCGCAAGTGCTGAAGCACCTTGGTCAAGGCACTTTCACAGCTGATCTGCTCCCTGATGGCGCGTTCTGTCTCCCCGACCAGCATTTCATCATCCAGAATCAACAGATGAGTATCCAGGATGTAGAGATGCTCACGCAAATGCGGCTGACGGGAAACCGTCTCCTTGATCTCCTGAAGCTGTTTCCGTGCTTGCGAAAGAGCCCAGTTAAAACGTTCAATTTCGGCCTCAACATCCGCAGCCTCAATTGGCCGATCTTCCACCATTGATCGGTGGCCGAGCAGGGTGATCGCACCGATACTGATCCCCGGCGAAACTCCGATCCCCACCAGATAGGTGTCTGATGCAACTTCAGTCTTCACCGAAACCATCCTTGATCAATCCGGCAAGAGCAGTCATGGCTTCGGTTTCATCCGGCCCCTCCACCGACAGGACAAACTCCGTCCCTTGGGGTGCCGCAAGCAATAATACTCCCATGATACTTTTACCGCTCACCTCGATATCATCTTTTACCAGGGTGACATCCGCCTTAAACTGGTTCGCCGTTTGAACCAGCTGGGCAGCGGCCCGAGCATGCAGACCGAGGCGATTTTTTATAATAAATTTTTGCTTTTGCATTTAAATATGTTCCCTTAAATCACCAGCAACTCAGTCACATCCGTCCAAAACATGCTGAGTAAAATAATGACAATTGCAGTTATCAAGGTCAGCATTAACGTGGAAACGCCCTTACGGGCAATCAAACCAAGCAAAATCATCGGAATCAAGGTGAGCAAGCCAACCCAGCTGACCATTTCATCATGCTGTAAATGTTGAAAAACCAGAAAAGCACTGAATCCTCCCAAAACAACCACAGCGGCTTCCTTGGTATGAATTGCCCAGTCCGGCAAACAACGACGCTGGATAAATTCAACAGAACGAATACCCTGACGGTAACCATAAACGAAGCCGCACAAACGGAAGACCAAAGGCACCAGATTGTAGAACAACAGAAAAATCAAAGGAGCCCAGAGGATGCCCTTGGCAGCAAAGAACAAAGCAACCCCCGCAGCCAAAGGCCGCAACCCGCCCCAGAAAAGTGCATCACCGATCGCGGCATAGGGTGCCGCAACCATTTCCTTGAAATCATCAATGGTCACCTGCAGATCCTGATGTGCGGCCCGTTCTTCTTCCAATTTCAGTACTGCACCGGCAACCAACGGCGCCAGATATGGATGAGTATTGAAATACCCCAGGTATTCCCGGCCGATGGTGACGAGCTGATTGCGCCGATAAAGCTTTTTCAACGCCGGCAGCAGGGCATAAAAGAAGCCGAGCCCCTGTAAACGCTCAAAATTCCAGCTGCCCTGCAACAGCAGCAGACGAAACCAAACATGAATACGCGTTTTTCTCGTCAGTGCCATGAGTTACACCAACCACATCAGCAAAAAGGCCATCCCGAAAGAAGCGCAGAAGAGAGTCAGCGCACGGCTGACATTGATTGTCCCCAGAATCACGGCCACCCCAACCAAGGGCAGTGCCAGTTGCAACAAATGACTGGAATTGAGCAAGGGTTCGTGGACCAGCGGCCAGAGTAGCGGAATCAGGAAAAAACCACCGATCAGGATAACGACATAGGTGCCGACCGCCGCCAGGGAAAAGCTGAGCAAACCTCGCAAATGCTGCATTTCGGCGAAAAAAATATTTTTCTTTTCCAGGCAGCTCTCCGCTCGCTTCAACAAACAAACGTTGTACTGGCGCGCAAAGCGATCAAAATACTGCCCGACCTTACCAAGCGGAATCGCCACAAGGAGACACAACAAGAGGAGTTCACCCCCCTGAACAACAAAAACTCTGCCGAGGCTGATTGCCAGAACACTGCCGGCGATGGCGACCTGAGTATCATCCGGAGGAATTGCCGCGCCGACCGGAAGACGCGCCAGCCAAAGAAGCTCAACCATCACTCCGATCTGCAACCCGATCATCGGTTCACCAAGTATCCAAGCCACCAGAGGCGCCGCAACAATCGGCCTGGAGATCATCACCTGAAGAATCGCCGTACGATCCAAACCGCAAACAAGGGCGATCAGTGCGCCTAAAAACAGATCAGAAAGATTCAATCCTGCTTCCTCCGATGCGGAATCAACTTTTTCCACGAACGCTCGGAATCGACAGGAATACAGCGCGCGGTAATTGTCACACCCGCCTCGTCCAGCTCCATTAAATGGTCAAGATCACTCGGATCGAGAAAGATCGTGCAACTCAAGCGCGCCTTCCCGTCCCCGGCGTGCAGGTTCCCCAGGTTCAACTGCTGATAGACCAAGCCGTAACGATAGGCCCGCAGAGCATCCAGTGCGGTGCCGAACAGCAGTAGGATTTTACAGTGATCCAGTTCCCCGGAATCGAAAAGTGCCGCGACCTCCTCTACCGTACCGATTTCCACCCGCATCCGGCTGGGAACCGAGGATTTCATCATCATTCTTTTCAGTGGCATCCCGGCGACATTATCGTTGGCGACCACAATACAATCAGCGTGCAGATATGGAACCCAGGTCTCCAAAACCTGACCATGGATCAAACGATTATCAATGCGGGTCAGAACAAGGCTCATCAAACCCTCCAGAGGAACTTGAAGGACGGCACTTCAGCCGACCCCCTTGAGCATTTCCGCGGGACGCATAATGGCGTTTTTCGTGTATTCCTTAAGCAGCACAGCCAGCCCCTCCAAATTCTCACCATGCCTGGCACTCACCGATTTCAGCAGCATCGGCAAACTTACTCCGGTCAAAATTTCAACCTTTTGACTCTGCAGGAACTCCGCACAGATATTGGTCGGAGTTCCCCCGAACATATCGGTCAGAATGATCACCCCGTCCCCGTCACTGCCGACAACCCCCAGCACCTGCCGTAATTCTTCCCGGGCCGCGTCAACCGACACCTCCCGATCAATACCGACCGCAGCAAGCAAAGGAGCCGGGCCGATAATCATTTCTGCAGTAGCGATCAGTTCCTGAGCCAGTTTGGAATGTGTCACAATGATGATACCGATCATCCATTATCCTTTAGTGACGTCACGATGATTAACCCGCAGACTCACCTGAGGATCGGGAAAACTCCCCGCAAGTGTTTCGACAATCGATACGCTTCGGTGCCGGCCACCGGTACAACCGATCGCAATCGTCAAATAGCTTTTCCCTTCCTCCCGATAATGCGGCAACAAAAAAGCGAGCATGCGATCCAGGTGCTTTCTGAAATCCAAACAGCTCGGCTGTTTGAGGACATATTCTCGCAGCTTGGCATCCAAGCCGGTCAAAGGTCGTAATTCGTCAATATAGTGCGGATTTGGCAGAAAACGCACATCAAACACCAGGTCTGCAGCAGGCGGTAGTCCGTATCGATAGCCGAAGGATTCCAGGTTGACAATCAGCAGAGAACCCTCCTCCTCACCAAGATAATTCAGCAGGTGCTCCCGCAACTGGCGTGAATTCAGGTTAGTGCTGTCAATAATTCGGGTTGCTTCATCCCGCAGGGAATGCAGTTGTCGGCGTTCCCGTTCAATGCCGGCCAGAACCGTTTTCCCGGCGGCCAGCGGATGGGCACGACGGGTTTCCGAATAACGGCGTTGCAGAATCGCATCAGAGGCCTCAAAAAAAAGGATTTCAAGCTCGCATCCGGCAGCCTGCAACTGTTTCAGAGTCACGCGGTAGTCCGCTAGAAAACCGCGATTACGCACATCGATAACGACGGCAACATCAGCCTGCGGATTAAGTCCATTCTGAACCCGCTGCATAAAATCCGGCAACATGACAAATGGCAGGTTATCGACAACAAAAAAACCTTGATCCTCCAACACCCGTGCCGCGGTGCTCTTGCCGGAGCCGGATAAGCCGGTGATGATCAACAGGCGACGACTCATTCCAGATTGTCTCCGATAATCGTGTGAGCATGCAGACGAGCCGCTTCGGCCATCCGTTTTTCCAGTAGTTCCTGGAATTCGCGGGCACTGTGATAACCCATCTCCTTGAGGAGCTGGTTGCGGGCAGCAACCTCTACAATGGTGCTGATATTACGTCCCGGCCCAACGGGAATGCGGATAAATGGCAGCTCAACCCCGTGTATTTCAAAGGTTTTATCTTCAAGGCCAAGTCGGTCATATTCCTTACCGTCTTCCCATCGCACAAGTTCGATCAGCAGGTCGATTTTCTTCCGCTCGCGGATGGCGGCAACTCCAAACAGGTGCTTGATATTGAGAATCCCCAGGCCCCGTATTTCCATATGATAATGGAGCAAATCCATCCCCTCACCGAAAACAACTGCAGGCAATTTCAACCGCACCTTGATCACATCATCAGCCACCAGACGGTAACCACGTAAAATCAGCTCAAGGGCGCACTCGCTCTTACCAACTCCACTTTCCCCCTGCAGCAGAACACCAACCCCCAGAATATCAACCAGAACACCGTGCAGTGTCGAAGTCGGCAATAACCGCTCTTCAAGAAATTTGGTAATCAGGGAGATAAAGGTGGAACTGATAAGCCGAGTCCTCAGCAGAGGGGTATGTGAGGATCGCGCCTCTTCGATCAGGTAATCGGGAGCTTGCTGATTTTTGGTGATAATCAGGCAGGCAAGGTTCAGGGAAAACAGCTCCCTTAACTGTCGAACCGCTTTTTCTCGCGACATGGTTTCGAGAAAACTCAGTTCGGTCGACCCGAGAACCTGGATCCGATCCGGATGAAGACTGCTAATATATCCAGCCAGAGCCAAACCCGGTTTCTGGATACGCGGAACACTGATAATCTTGGAAAGTCCTTCGCCACCCGCCAGAAGTTCAAGATCCAGCCCGGCCTCTTCTTCATCGAGGATTTCCTGAATAGATAATTCAGCCACTAGTTCAGACCAGGTCAAGTTGGTGCGGAATTACACCCTGCAGAACAAAAATCCGCAACCCGGCATCAGCAAAAAATCTGTGCGTTCGCCCCATCAGGCTTGCTCCTCGGCAGCAAGTATCACTTGGTAAATAGCACTCTGATCTGTTGCCTCAAGCAATTTTCGGCGAACCGCAGAATCTTTCAGCAACTTGGAAATTCGGGCCAGCGTTTTCAAATGGACACCGACCGACTCTTCCGGCGCAATCAGCAAAAAGAACAGGTGGGCTGACTGCCCGTCCATCGACTCAAAATCAACTCCCGGACGACTACGCCCGAAAGCCAGCATGAGTTCAGGAATACCTCCAAGCTTGCCATGGGGGATCGCCACGCCGTCGCCGATGCCGGTACTCCCGAGTTTTTCCCGTTCCTGTAAAACTTCAATGACATCGGTTCGATTGAGTGAAGGTTCACAAGCGACCAGCGCATCGGTCAGTTCCGTCAAAGCGCGATTTTTATCCCGGGACTGCATGTCGGCGACAATCGCCTGGGGATTGAGCAATTCAGAAATTTTAATTCCCATAATCTTCAAACCAGCAAATAAAAACGGCGGGCCCTCCTGAAAACAACTGGAGTGCCCGCCAGCTTAAGTTAACGTCCTTGTCCTTGCGGAACAATCAATCCGTAATTACCATCTTTACGACGATATACGACATTCATTTCTTCAGAACGATCATCGGTAAAAACCAGAAAATCCTTTTGCAACAGATCCATCTGCATGACCGCTTCCTCAACAGACATCGGTTTGACAAAGAAAGAACGGCTGCGGATAATTTCCGGGCTCTCATACCCCTCGTCAACGCTGGCCGCAGAAATTACCGCCTTTTCAAACTGCTGCTGAACACCCTCGCTGCCCTTATGACGCTTCAGTTTTTCCTTGTAACGTTTCAACTGCCGCTCAATTTTATCAACCATCAGGTCGATAGCGGCATACATATTATCTGTTTCTTCAGTACTCTTCATGGTCAGGCCTTTAGCGACCATGGTAACCTCTGCCCGATGATTGATTTTCTTCTGGATTGACAACACAACCTGGGCATCGATCGGCTCATCAATGTACTTCTTAACCTTGGCCAGTTTCTCTTCCACATAGCTGCGAACGGCATCACTGCTTTCCATGTGACGGAAGGTAACGGCAATTTGCATAAATAATCCTCCTTCGATAAAAAGACCTTCGGATGACTTCCTCTATTGGCCTTTAAGTATAACGCAGAATCGGCCGGGACACATCCTTCCAGCCGGATGAGCGGACACGTCTCCGCCGGTTAAAATAATCTTTTCCGCTCAGTCGATGAGCCCAGACCAAGCATTTCACGATATTTGGTCACCGTACGCCGGGCGATGTTAATCTCCTGTTCCTTTAACAACACCACCATTTTCTGGTCGGAATAGGGCTTTTTCGGATTTTCTCCGGAGATAATTTCTTTGATTCGACTCTTGACACTCGCCGAGGCAACAGCATCTCCATCGGTGGTATTGATGCCACTATTAAAAAAATATTTCAGTTCAAACAAACCCTGCGGGGTCTGAACATATTTGTTCGTCGTCACCCGACTAACCGTCGACTCATGCATTTCAATATCGTCGGCGACATCCCGCAAAACCAGCGGTTTAAGATGTTCGATCCCGTGATCAAAAAAAGCCCGCTGGAACTTAACGATACTCTTGGTGACCTTATAGATGGTCCGTTGCCGCTGGTGAATACTTTTGATCAACCAGATCGCACTACGCATCTTATCCTGAATATATTCATTGGCTTTTTTGTCAACCTTTGCTGAATTGGTCAACGCATTACGGTAAAAAGAATTGATCCGCAGGTGAGGCAAGCCATCATCGTTCTGGGTCACGACATATTCGTCACCAACCTTGTTAACATAGATATCAGGGACGATATAATGCACATCCTCTTCGCTATAAGCACGCCCCGGGCGGGGATCAAGTTCGGAAATCAGTTTAGCCGCCGCCAACACCTCGTCCTGCGAGACCTTCAAAGCTTTAGCAATTACCGGATATTTTCGTCCTTCCAGTTCACTGATGAAATCACGCAAAATGGTCGCGGCAAGCGAGCCGGACAATTCCAGGCGTTCCAACTGCAGGAGCAGGCATTCCTGAAGATTACGACTCGCCACCCCGGCCGGGTCGAACTGACGAACGCGCTCAAGAGCCTGTTCAAGCACTTCAGGTAATTGCCCGGAAACCTCAGCCATCTCTTCAATGCTGGCGTGCAAATAACCTACATCATCCAGGTTCCCGATAATTTCAGCGACTGCCAGTCGCTCATTTCCACTAATGGCAGACACCCCCAACTGCCACATCAAATGATCGGCAAGACTGTTTTTTTTCGTCAGCAAACTTTCATAAGAAGGACGCTCTTCGCGACTTTCATAACTGTCGCGGGTATCGCTACTATTCAGACTGTAACCTTCCAGATAGGTCTGCCAGTCGATATCACCCATCCCTTCCGCATCGGCTTTAACTTCCTGTTCAGGCTGAACGTCTGCAACAACAGCCGGTTCGTCCTCTGCCGTGGCGGCCAGGTCTTCGCGCTCTTCTTTCGGATCAACCCCTTCTTCAAGTAGAGGATTTTCCGCCAGTTCTTCAGTCACAACATCGACCAATTCCATCCGCGACAGCTGCAGCAGCTTGATGGCTTGCTGCAACTGGGGCGTCATGACCAGTTGTTGACTGAGCTTGACCTGTAAGCGAAGTTCGAGAGCCATAGTTCCTTCTATCTAAAATTCCGCCGGCGATTGACACTACTCTAACACTGCCGGTGGCAAAAGTCTTCCGTATCAACGGGCATTAAAGTTTGATGCACTCGCAAAAAAAACATGGGATAGCGATGCCATCAAAGTCTGAATTTATCTCCCAAATAGATCTCACGAGCTTTACTGCTGTCGGCAATCTGTCCCGGAGTTCCGAATTCAAGCACCGCGCCCTGATTAAGGATATAAGCCTGATCACAGACCCCAAGGGTTTCTCGAACATTATGATCAGAAATCAGAACACCGATATTACGCTCTTTGAGCTGGGAAACAATATTCTGGATATCGATAACCGCAATCGGATCGATCCCGGCAAAGGGTTCATCCAACAACAAAAACGCCGGCGCAAGAACCAGAGACCGGGCAATCTCCACCCGCCGCCGTTCCCCTCCCGACAGGGCGTATCCTTTCGAATCACGGATATGCCCGATATGCAATTCTTCCAGCAGTTCTTCCAGCCGCTCTTCCCGTTGAGTCGCCGATAATGTGAGTGTCTCGAGGATTGCCAGCAGGTTTTCCGCCACCGTCAGTTTACGAAAAACTGAAGCCTCTTGCGGTAAATAAGAGATACCCGAACGAGCCCGTCGGTACATCGGCAAATCAGTAATGTTCCGGTCGTCGAGAAACACCGCCCCTTCATCCGGATTCGTCAAACCGACCATCATGTAAAAGCAGGAGGTCTTTCCCGCACCATTCGGCCCGAGCAGACCGATCACCTGCCCGGAGCGGACTTGCAAATCAACGCCGCAAACAACTTTGCGGCCATTGTAGGACTTACACAGTCCCCGGGCTTGCAGTGTACGACTCACGGTTGACCCTGTTTCTGCTGCGGAAAAAGCACCGCCTTCACACGGCCGCTGTGACCGCTTTTAACAATACTGCGCTGCTCCCGCAGATAAACCGTTATCTCGTCACCGGTCACCTTGCTTTGCCCCTGATGCACCACCGCATTCCCGTACAAAACCAGGATTTCTTCCGCTTGTCGATAAACCGCCCGATCAGCCGTAGCAGTGCGATCAAGTTGGACAACGCGAACGTTGCCGACGGCTTCCAGACGATCGACCTGCTCTTTATCCGGCAGCGAAAAAACCACCAGTTTGTCACAATACAGGGTGATATCTCCCTGCTTGGCGACAACTTCTCCAGTGAAAATTGCCTGCCGCTGCGGTTGGCTTGCCTCCAATTGCCGGGCAGTCACTTCAATCGGCAGCTCGGAGGGTTGGAGTAACGGCTTATTTTCGGCGATAACCGGGACGGCAACAAGCAACAGAAAGAGTAAAAAAAACTGCACAGTTCTACTCATCACGTTTCCTTTCCCTTTCAGCCGGCAGTAACAACATCCAGACATCTTTTTTGATCAGCAACTGTTCTCGCTCCAGATCAATCTGCATACCGATACCGGTCAGCTCCATTCGGTCGGACAGCAAGCGTACCGGCCCGTCAGTAGACAATCGCCGCTGTTGATCGTCGTAGTGGAGCCGTTCCGTGTAGAGTTGTTCTCCCCGCTCGGTCTTGATAACCACGTTTCCCCAGACCTCAACCTGCCGTTCTTCCTGATCCAATAAACCTTGATCAGCTTGCAGCCTCACCGGACCAAGTCGGCCGGCTTCATAGAGGGTCAATTGCACCGTCTCAAGAGCCGCTTGACCCTGTTGCCGCCGGTATTCAGCCTTGTCAGCATCCAGAGTCCAGCGACGACGCCCCTCTTCGGTCTGCGTATAGTGCAGTTGCTCCAAAGCCAAATCAACCTGCTGAGGCAACGCCTCCAGAAGGTCTTTCGGTCCCAGCTGTTGCAAGTGACGCCAGATCACAGTTCCCAAGAACAGCACGGCAATGAGAATCAGGATTGCCAACAGGCGCCGCAAAATCAGCATCAACGCCTCTCCATTCTTGCAGTTGTAGACCCCTGGCTGGACAAATTAAAAAATTCCCAACGACTGTCGTCAGTCTTTAAAATAACGATCGGTCAATTTCGACCATTGGCCGCCGGCCTGCAACAGCAGATCACAAACTTCTCGAACAGCACCACGGCCACCGGAACGAACCGTCACATAATCAACCAGCGGCAACAGATCAGGAACCGCATCGGCAACGGTGACGCTAAAACCAACCCGGCGCAAAATCGGCAAATCAACGATATCATCACCGACGTAAGCCACCTGCTCGTCGCTCAATCCCTGGTCTGCAAGGATTTCCCGATAAGGGTCCAGCTTTGACAAAGCCTGCTGATAGAGGATTTCGATCCCCAGCTCGGCAGCCCGCCGGGCCACGACATCCGATTTGCGGCCGGTAATGATGCCGACCTTGATGCCGGCCCGCTGCAGTAACTTCAAACCATGACCGTCTTTGACATCAAACGCCTTGAGTTCATTCCCCTGATTGTCGTAAATGATTCGTCCGTCCGTCAGGACGCCGTCAACATCCAAAAGCAGCAGCTTGATTTTAGCCAGTTTTTCGTTCATCAAACCACCCCCGCCTTCAGCAAGTCGTGCAGATGGACAATCCCTACCGGCACGGTCCCTTGCTCTTCAGCAAAGACAAATAGCGAGGTAATCGAGTGACTCTCCATAATCTGCAGGGCTTTAGCTGCCAGATTGCGGCGCAGGATACGCTTTGGTGAGGTCGTCATAACCTCTGAAATCGGTTGCTGCAAACTGTCCAAGCCATGTTCCATGATGCGCCGCAGATCACCGTCAGTAAACACCCCGAGCAACTGCTGTTGCGAATCTACAATTCCGGTAATACCAAGTTTTTTGCTGGTAATTTCAAACAAAGCATCGCGTAGCAGGGTTTCCGGGCCCACAAGAGGAATATCCGCCCCCAGGTGCATCAAATCTTCAACCCGCAGCAGCAAACGTTTACCAAGCGCTCCCCCGGGATGAAAAAGGGCAAAATCTTCCGCCTTGAAACCGCGCTTCTCAAGCAGCACAACGGCCAAGGCATCCCCCATCGCCAGAGTTGCCGTGGTACTGGCCGTCGGTGCCAGGCCAAGAGGACAAGCCTCCTCAGCAACACTGATATCCAGATGGACATCTCCGGCAATCGCCAGGGTGCTTTTCGGGTTGCCCGACATGGCGATCAGTGGTAGCCCCATCCGTTTGATAACCGGCAGAAGACAGCAGACCTCTTCGGTTTCGCCGGAATTGGAAACAGCGATGACCACATCACTTTTGGCCAGCATGCCGAGGTCGCCATGAATCCCTTCCGCGGGATGAAGGAAAAAAGTCGGGGTGCCGGTCGAAGCCATGGTTGCCGCGATCTTCTGACAGATCAAACCCGATTTGCCCATCCCGGTAACAACCACTTTCCCCTCACAGGCCAAAACCATCTCAACCGCTTTGGTAAACCCCCCGTCAAGCCGTGATTGCAATGCCAAAACAGCATCTGCTTCAATTTGTAAAACTCGTTTTGCGGTTTCAATCAGCAACGTTCCACTCCCTGTACATTTTTTGCTTAGCCGGCACATTCTTTTATTAACTATTCAGAACGGGTGCTGATGTGCCGGTGCCGCCCATTCCAAGGGCCGCCGATTGAATGAAACATGGCCATCCCCGGAGCTTGACTGTCGCCATCCGAGCGACAGTCACCCTTCCATGGGCATCACCGGCACATCTTGCCGAATATTATTTTTTTTGCGAGACCATCAAATTTTCTTGAAAATCGCATCGATTGCTAAAATCTGCTGCAGCATCGACTTGACCTGATCGAGATGCAAGGAATTGGGGCCGTCACAAAGAGCCTGATCGGGATTTTCATGAACCTCCCAGAACAGACCATCAATCCCGGTTGCGGCAGCCGCACGGGAAAGGGCACCGACATACTGTCGCTGTCCGGAAGATGTCCCGCCGGCACCGCCCGGCAACTGCACCGAGTGTGTTGCATCGAAGATCACCGGGTAGCCCATCTCGCGCATGATCACCAGCGAACGCATATCGGTCACCAGGTTGTTATAGCCGAAGGACGCGCCCCGTTCCGTCAGCAGAATCTGCTGATTGCCGGTCGATTCAATCTTCTTGATGCCATGCTCGACATCCCAGGGAGCAAGAAACTGCCCCTTTTTCAAATTGACCGGCTTGCCGGTTTCGCCAACCGCCACCAGCAGATCGGTCTGCCGGCTGAGAAAGGCCGGAATCTGCAAGATATCGAGCACCTCGGCAGCAGCGACAACCTGACTGACATCATGGACATCAGAAATCACCGGCAGGTTGAATTCGTTTTTGACCCGCCCTAAAATCTGCAATCCCTTGTCGACACCGAGCCCCCGGAAGGAGGTCACCGAAGTCCGGTTCGCCTTATCGTATGAAGCTTTAAATACCAGCTGGCAACCGAGTTCTTCGGTGATTTCTTTAAGTCGCTCAGCGATACGCAGGGTCAGCAATTCATCCTCGATCGCGCAAGGTCCGGCGATCAAAACCAGAGGTTTGTCTCCACCGAAAACAACCGATCCGACAGTCACTTGTTTCATGAGGCTACTCCTGACGATGTTTCAAGCAAGACCCGACAAAAGACTCGAAGAGCGGGTGTGGCTCCATCGGCCGGGATTTGAATTCAGGGTGAAACTGGCAACCGAGGAACCAGGGGTGGTCCGCCAACTCAACGATTTCAACCAGGTTCGACTCAGGGTTTATCCCGGAGAGAACCAGGCCGCATTCCTGCAACTTTTCACGGTAAGCATTATTGAATTCGAAACGGTGCCGATGACGCTCACTGAGAAGCTCCGACCCGTAAATTCTCCTCACCAGAGTTCCTTCGACCAAGGCACAGGGATAAGCCCCGAGACGCATGGTTCCACCCTTCCCTTTGACCTTTTTCTGTTCCTCCATAATATGGATCAGCGGATTTTTCGCGTCTGCATGGAACTCCGAGGAATGGGCATCCTCAATACTGCAGACATGACGGGCGAACTCAACCACCGCCATCTGCATACCGAGACAGATGCCGAAAAAGGGTAGTTTATTCTCTCGGGCATAACGGATAGCAGCAATTTTCCCTTCACTCCCCCGCTCACCAAAACCGCCCGGCACCAGAATACCGTCAACATCGTCGAAAGC
>JAUVEB010000036.1 GCA_030595055.1 Desulfuromonadaceae bacterium | reverse complement strand
TGTGAGCTGGCGGTTGCCAGTGTGGCCGACGAGCAGACGCGGGTGCGCAGCCTGCGGGATCGCCTGCAAAAGGTCTTGGAGGAGCGAATTCCCGCCCTTGAGGTCAACGGCAGGGAAGCGGTGCGGCTGCCCAACACCTTGAATCTGGCCATACATGGCATTGAGGGGGAAGCGATTTTGTACGAGCTGAGTCGCTACGGGATCTGTGCCTCCAGCGGTTCTGCCTGCACCTCTGGCTCCCTTGAGCCATCCCATGTCCTCAAGGCGATGGCGGTCCCCTTTACCGCGATTCATGGTTCGCTCCGGATCAGCCTGAGCCGCTACAATGACGAGGAAGATATTGAGCGGATCATTGCGACTCTACCGGGGATTGTTGCCAACCTGAGAAAACTTTCACCATATTGGGATGATAACCGGAACTGCTTGGATATCTAACTGGGGATGGAGCCCGACAATTCACCGGTTATCAGACGTCAAGTCGACCTTTTCGCCGGTTTCAGCATTTAAAGAGGAGAATTCCGGGGCCATTTGATCACAGAATCAAGTGGCCTTTTTTGCCATACGGGGGTTGTGGGAAGCGCCGGCCTCAAACGCCGGGTGGGCCATTCTTGTTTTGCGGAGAAAATGAGGCATACTTGGATTGTATCATCGGACAGAAAGGTCACTATAACCGATTGACGGAGGAACCGGGTGAATCTCCCTAACGCACTGAGCCTGTTGCGGGTCTTTATGGTGACGCCGTTTCTCGTCGCCGTTATTTATCGTCAGTTTCCCCTGGCCCTGGTCATCTTTGCCGCTGCCGGGATCTCCGATTTTCTCGATGGATACCTGGCCCGTCGCTTGGGGCAGGAGTCAATACTCGGCGCCTTTCTCGACCCGCTGGGGGATAAACTTCTCTGTACGGTGGCCTTCATCTCGCTCTGCCTTCAGGGGCTTCTGCCTCCATGGCTGGCGGTTACGGTTGTTGCCAAAGACCTCTATACCGTCCTCGGCGCAGGGATCCTCCATTTCTCCGGCAACCTTTCCGTTGCCGTACCGAGTTTCTGGGGCAAGTTGTCGACGCTGTTGCAGATCGTCGCCGTTGGTTTCGCCCTGCTCTCGGCCTTCTGTACCATCGGTGCCGTTCTGCTCGATTGGCTCTTCGCCATCACCGGCCTGGTGACGGCCATTGCCTTTTTTCATTACCTCTGGCGCGGGGTTCAGGTCTTCTCCGGAAACAACAAGTGAAACGGTCCTACTATTTTTAGACATCGTTTTGTCTTTTGCTAAAATCAAGGTCATAAAGATCGTAGAATTCAAGGGGCCATGATTTATCACCAAAAAGGCCATGAATCATGGATCAGCGTTATTACAAACCTACCCAAATCGCCAACACACTTACCCCGGCGGTTGGATTCCTTCTCAGCATCCCCGGACTGGTTGCGTTAATCACTCATGCACTCAGTAGCGGAAATGGTTTGTATATCGTGACCTTCACCATCTATGGATTGAGTCTCGTCATCTCCTACGCGGCGTTTACTCTTTATCATATTTTCAAATTTCATGAGCGCTGGGGAAAGTTTTTCAAGATCCTCGACCACTCGACAATCTATCTTCTCATCGCCGGAACTTACACCCCATTTGCTCTGATTTCCCTGCGCGGCAACTGGGGTTGGACATTGTTTGCCACCGTGTGGGTGGTGACTGTCCTGGGCGTCTTTTTAAAGATTTTTTTCGTCCACCGATTCAAGGTTCTGGCGCCACTGACCTACCTGTTTATGGGCTGGCTGATTGTTTTTGCCATCAAGCCCGCGGTTGAATTGATTCCCCGGGCAGGATTTTATCTTCTGCTGGCGGGCGGCCTCTTTTACACTTTCGGCCTGATTTTTTACGCTTGGAAACGGCTCCTTTTTCATCACGCTATCTGGCATCTTTTCGTTCTGGCGGGAAGCACATGCCACTATTTTGCGGTTTATTACCATGTTGTTCCCCCCCCGGTGAGGCCTTGATTCGCCATGGAGTATAGCCACTACGCTTCACCTCCAAGCGTAATCCGTACGGCCCTCCCCTCCATCAAAAGGTAGGGGGTCATTAAGACGCAAAAATCCCCCAATTTCCCATTCCCCAGAATAAGGAAAAGATACTGATCGTTGACGACGAAGCATTTATTCGCGAGAATCTTGAACGGATTCTTGCTGACGACGGCTATCGGCCGTTATCAACTGAGGAATCAAGATTTTGTAGACAGATTTTCTCTCCTTGGCATCAGCGTTGCTCTATTAACTACTGGAGCTTTTGACATTATAACTGAATCAAGCAACAGGAGAGAAAAATGATAACATCTATGTAGGATCGTCTCTGGACGAAACTGGAGCTTTTGACATTATAACTGAGTCAGGCAACAGGAGAGAAAAATGATAACATCTATGTGGGATCGTCTCTGGACGATGCATGATGACACCAAGGCGATGTTCGCTTTTACCCCGAAAGCGATGAAACGACTGCTGACCCGCGACCGCGGCATGTTTTCGGTTCGCGATACCGAGCACGATGTTGATCTGGCGGAGGAAATGTCAGAAGCGCCTGCAGAGCACACCAGGCGGGTGATAACCGGCCCCGGTGGTGTCGATGAAGGTGAACCGCGCGAATACACCACCCGGCAGAAAGTCGGCCTGCTGCTCGGTCCGGCGCTCTTTATCTTGATGTTGCTGATTCCGACTCCCGCCGGCATGGAGCCTGCGGCGCAGAAGATGGCTGCCATGGCCCTGCTGATGGCCACTTGGTGGATGTGCGAATCGATTCCGATTCCGGCCACCAGTCTGCTGCCGATTGCCCTGTTCCCTCTGTTGGGGATTATGCACACCAAGCAGGCGACTGCACCCTATGCCAGCCACCTGATTTTCCTCTTCATGGGCGGTTTCATCATTGCCTTGTCCATGCAGCGCTGGAACCTGCATCGCCGCATCGCCATGAATATCGTCAAGGCGGTCGGTTTTTCACCGGGGCGATTGATTTTCGGTTTTATGGTCGCGACTGCGGCTCTTTCTGCTTTCGTTTCGAACACCGCAACTACCGTGATGATGATGCCGATCGGTCTGGCGATTATTGCCCATGTGATTGAAGAAGGGGAGAAGGAAGATCTCGATAAGACCATCGATTTCTCCCAGGGCAACTTCAACTTCGGCCTCAATCTGATGCTCGGCATTGCCTATGCCGCCTCCATCGGTGGTGTCGCTACCTTGATCGGTACCCCGCCGAATACTATTCTCGCCGGTTATTTGCAAAAGACCTACGGTTATGAAATCACCTTCGTCGATTGGATGAAGGTCGGTGTCCCTTTGGTTGTCATCTTCCTGCCGCTTTGCTGGTTGTGGTTGACCAAGATTGCCAACCCGATGAAGTTGAAAAGGGTCCCCGGCGGCCGTGACATGATCACCCGGGAACTCAAGGAGATGGGAGCGATGAGTACCGGTGAGCGCTGGACTGCACTGGTTTTCTGTCTGACTGCACTCGGCTGGATTTTCCGCCCGAATCTCGGTTTTATCTTCCCTTATCCGAACCTGATTACCGATGCCGCTATCGCCATGACCGGCGCCATTGCCCTGTTTCTGATTCCGATCAACATGAAGAAGAACGAGTTTGTCATGGACTGGCACTGGGCAACCAAGATGCCCTGGGGGGTCCTGATTCTGTTCGGTGGCGGTCTGTCGATGGCGGCCGGTTTCAAAACCACCAAGTTGGCCGAGTGGATCGGTTCGCAGGTCGGTCTGCTGGAAAACGCCCCGATCTTAATTTTGATCTTTGCCGTGACCACCCTGATTATCTTCCTGACCGAACTGACTTCGAACACCGCAACTTCGGCGATGGTTATGCCGATCCTCTCGGCGGTCGCCATCGGGCTCGGTCAGAGCCCGCTGCTGCTGATCATCCCGGCGGCTGTGGCCGCCTCCTGTGCCTTCATGCTGCCGGTCGCAACCCCGCCGAACGCGATTGTCTTCGGTTCCGGTTACGTCACCATCCCGCAGATGGCAAGAAGCGGTTTCGGCCTCAACCTGATCGGGATCGCCCTGGTTGTGCTCCTCACCTACGTGCTGGTTTTCCCGGTGTTTGATGTCGTTATCGGTGATATTCCGGTTTGGGCGCAGGCAGCCACCCAATAAACCGTTAAATTTCTCTCTCTGTGGTTCGTCAGTGGACTATTTACCCCGTTTCAACCTCCATTGGAACGGGGTATTTTTTTGACGGTTTCACCACACCTGAATTGTTCTTCGTTTGACCAGAGACAACTATAATTCCCGTCTGACGACAATTTGGGATGGCTCAATGAAGCCTGCCCTTTGTCAAACGTCTTGACATGCGACTGTGTGCTGCGAAAAAATACCAGCCTTTGAGTAAAAATAGAGGGAGTATAGTGGATGAGAGAGCAGATATTTTCTTCTCCGGCAAAAATCAATCTGTGTCTGTACATCCTTGGTCGACGCGACGATGGTTATCATGAGCTGGCCATGGCGATGCAGCGGGTTAATTTATGTGACCGGATTTGGATTCGCCTGGGCGGTATGCCGGGTATTCGGGTGCAATGTGCCGGTGTGGAATTGTCTGCCGGTGAGGAAAATATCGCCGCCCGGGCAGCTCGATTGATACTTGTGGAAGCGCAACTCGATATTGCGATTGAAATAGAGATTGAAAAGCAGATTCCGGTGGCGGCAGGGCTTGGGGGCGGTTCTTCCAATGCGGCGACCGTTTTGCTGGGTCTGGACCAACTGCTTGAGTTGAACCTGGGGAAAAGTCGTTTGATGGAGTTGGGGGCGCAGCTGGGAGCGGATGTGCCTTTTTTTATTTTTTCCGATCCGGCCTGGGCCACCGGCACGGGAACTCAGCTGGAACCCTTGCCACCATTGCCGGAGGTTGCTTACCTGCTGCTCAACCCGAAAATTGCTGTATCGACGGCTTGGGCTTATCAAAGTTTACAGTTGACAAGAGGTGGGGAACTGGCTAATCTTCCAAGGTTTTCTGTAGTGACTCAGGATGATCTCTGTACCGCATTACATAACGATCTGGAGCGGGTTGTCTTCAGGCGCTATCCGTTACTTGCCGAGATCAAGCAGATGTTACTTGCACAAGGGGCTTCCGGGGCTCTGATGTCCGGGAGTGGTGCAACCCTGTTCGGTGTTTATTCGGACATGGCTGCTGCCGAACGTGCGGCGGATAAACTTAAGAAGATGACTGACTTGCTGGTTTATCCGGTTCAGCCAATCTGATTAAGGGTTGACTCCTGCCGCCGGTTCCGGTAAAAACGCCCGGTTCGGAGGCTGCAGAAAGTGTACTTAGAATTATTGGGGCGTGGCCAAGCGGTAAGGCACCGGATTTTGATTCCGGCATTCCCAGGTTCGATCCCTGGCGCCCCAACCATCAGTTATCAGCACTGCAAGGTGCTCTAAAATAGAACGGGTTCCGGTTAGGTCATGGTATCAACCATGGCCTATCCGTTTTTCTCCTTCAGCGAAAAAGGTGGATTGTCTGTGAGTATGATCAAACTTTTTGCCGGCACTTCCAATGAGCCTCTGGCGCGGGAAATCTGCAAGCATCTATCGGTTGAACTGGGTGATGCGAAAGTGCGGACCTTCTCCGACGGCGAGATCATGGTAGAAATCAGTGAAAATGTGCGTGGCCGCGATGTCTATGTCATCCAATCGACCTGTGCTCCGACCAACAATAACCTGATGGAGTTGCTGGTGATGGTTGATGCTCTCAAACGGGCTTCAGCAGCAAGAATTAACGCCGTGGTTCCCTATTTCGGCTATGCTCGCCAGGATCGCAAGGTCACCCCGCGTGCTCCGATCACTGCCAAGCTGGTGGCAGACTTGATGTCGGTCGCGGGAATCGACCGTTTATTGACCATGGATCTGCACGCCGGTCAGATTCAGGGCTTTTTTGATATTCCCGTTGATCACCTTTATGCGGCGCCGGTGATGCTGGACGAGATCCGCAAGATTTTCCCTGATACCTCGAACCTGGTGGTGGTCTCTCCTGACGCCGGCGGTACCGAACGAGCCCGGGCATTTGCCAAGCGCCTCAATGCCGGTTTGGCCATCATCGACAAGCGCCGCAGCGGACCGAACGTTTCCGAGGTGATGCATATTATCGGTGAAATCTCGGGCAAGTCCTGCCTGATTGTCGATGATATGATCGATACTGCCGGAACGCTTTGCACTGCTGCCAAGGCTTTGCAGGAAAAGGGGGCAAAGGATATTTTTGCCTGTGCGACTCACGGGGTGCTTTCCGGGCCGGCCTTGGAGCGGATCGAACAGAGTCCACTGACCCAGGTGGTGGTCACCAACACCATCCCGGCACAGGAGAAAATCACCCGGGACAACAAACTGACCAGCCTGTCGGTCAGTGGCCTGCTGTCTGAGGCGATCCGCAGAATTCATAATGACGAATCGGTCAGCTCGCTGTTTGTTTAAAGCAGAGTGGTCTGAATTAATTAAATAAGAAGGTCTCGCAAAAAAAGAGAGCCAGTTTCCCAATTCGATGGAGGATAGATAGATGGCCCAAGCAGAACTGAATATTGAGATTCGTGGAAATTCCGGTAAGGGTGTAGCTCGCAAATTGCGTGCTGCCGGCAAGGTTCCCGCTGTTGTTTACGGCAAAGGGATGGAGTCGACCTCGATCATCGTTGAGCCGAAAGCTCTGGAGCAGGCTATTGCGACTGATGCCGGCTGGAACACTTTGCTGACCCTGAAAGGTGCTGCTGAACTCGAAGGTAAGGTTGTCGTGCTGAAAGGGCTCGACATACACCCGTTGCGACGCACCATGGTCTGCGCTGATTTCCACGCGATAGATCTGCAGAAAAAAAGATCCTTCCTGGTTCCGGTTAATGTGGTCGGTACGTCAGAAGGTGAAAAGACCGGCGGCTCTCTGCAGCTGATTCGTAAAGAGCTGGAAGTTATCTGTCTGCCGACAATGGTTCCTCAGTCGATCGATATCGATGTGACAAATTTGGAGATCGGGGACACCGTACATATCGAAGAAGTTGTCGCCCCGGAACATGCCGAGATTCCTTTTGATGTCAACTTTACCGTGATTACCGTTAAAGGCCATGAGGTTGAAGAGGAGGAAGCGGTTGAAGGTGAAGAAGGCGTTGAGGCCGTTGAGGCCGCTGAGGGCGAGCCCGCGGCTGAGGAGGAATGATCTCCGACTTGAAATGGAACTGCTGTGAAGTTACTGGTCGGGCTGGGGAATCCTGGCGATAGGTATGCCGGAACCCGCCACAATGCCGGATTTCTGGTCGCATCCAGGGTTGCCGAACGGCACCGGATAAGTTTGAAAAAGAAGGGCTACCAGGGGATCTACGGAGTCGGCCGCGTTGCCGGCGAAGAGACGACCATCCTGTTGCCGCAAACCTTCATGAACCGTAGCGGTGGCAGTGTCAACGCCGCCGGCCGATCCCTCGGAGTAGCTCCGGGGGATTTGATTGTCATCCATGATGATCTGGATCTGCCGATGGGACGGATCAGGGTCAGGCCGGAAGGTGGCCATGGTGGTCACAACGGGCTGCGCGATATTATTGCAGTTTTCGGCCGGAAGGATTTTGTCCGTCTCAAGGTGGGGATCGGCCGGCCGGAGCGGGGTGATGTGACCAACTACGTGCTGGGACGGTTTCATGCCGGCGAACAGAAATTGTTGCCGCAGCTTCTGGATCTGGCAGCCGATGCTGTCGAAATGATTCTTACTGACGGGGTCAGCGCGGCAATGAATAAGTTTAATAATTGTAACCTGCTGGAATCACTTTAAACACTAAGAAGAGAGGCAAGGAACAGATGGAACTGCAAATGTGGGCTCCTATTCTGGGAGTAATCGGTTTCGCAATCGCGATTGTGATCTATCAGATTGTTAAGGCACAACCGGTCGGAAACGAGAAAATGCGTGAGATTTCCGACGATATTTATAGTGGCGCCATGGCTTTCCTCGGTCGTGAGTACCGGGTGTTGGCCATTTTTATTGCGGTGGTTTTCGTCCTGATTCTGGTCGGTATGAACTATCAGACCGCATTGGCTTTCGTCGGCGGCGCTGTTTGTTCCATGCTTTGCGGTTATATCGGCATGAAGGCGGCGACCCGTGCCAATGTGCGGACCTGTGAAGCTGCCCGTGCTCACGGGCAGGCCAAGGCTCTGGAGATTTCCTACAACGGCGGTGCCGTCATGGGCCTGGCGGTTGCTTCTCTCGGTCTGGTCGGCGTCGGTGTTGCTTATATCTATTTTGGCGGTAGTCCGGAAACAGCGAAATACATCAACGGTTTTGCCATGGGTGCTTCCTCCATTGCACTGTTTGCCCGTGTCGGCGGCGGTATCTACACCAAGGCTGCGGACGTCGGTGCCGACCTGGTCGGTAAGGTCGAAGCCGGTATTCCTGAAGATGACCCGCGCAACCCGGGGGTTATCGCGGACAACGTCGGCGATTGTGTCGGTGACACCGCCGGTATGGGAGCTGATATCTTCGAGTCCTATGTCGGTTCGATCATTGCCACCATGGCGATTGCCGCGGCCGCCGGTCCGGATCTGCTGCTCAAGTTGGGTGGCGGTGCTACGATCCAGGCCAACGCCATGATCCTGCCGTTGGTGATGGCCATGGTCGGTCTGATCTTTTCCCTCATCGGTATTTTCTCCATGCGCTTCCTCAAGGGGATTGACCCGGCCAAGGCGCTGCACTACACCACCTTTGTTGCCGCCGGCGGCTTCCTGGTTATCGCTTTCTTTGTCATCAAGGCTCTGGGGATTGCCACCGGCGTCTTCTGGGCTGTTCTGGCCGGGACTCTGGCCGGGATCGCTATCGGCCAGATCACCGAGTACTATACTGCTCGTGCCCCGGTTACGCGGATTGCCAATGCCTCCAAAACCGGTCCGGCAACCAACATCATCCATGGCTTGGCGGTCGGTCTTGAATCGACTGCTCTGCCGATTCTGATCATTTGTGCCTGTATTTTTGTCGCCAACTATTTTGCCGGGCTTTACGGCATCGGTATTGCTGCGGTCGGCATGCTGGCGACTGTCGGTGTTACCATGACGGTCGATGCTTACGGTCCGATCGCTGACAACGCCGGCGGCATCTCGGAAATGGCTGGTTTGGGTCCGGATGTGCGGAAAATTACCGACGGCCTCGACGCCATCGGTAATACGACCGCGGCGATCGGTAAGGGTTTCGCCATCGGTTCCGCAGCTTTGACGGCCCTGGCCCTGTTCTCCGCTTACGCGACTACCGTAGGGCTTGAAACGATCAACCTGATCAACCCGATGGTGATTATCGGCATGCTGATCGGTGGTGCGTTGCCGTTCTTTATCGGTGCCCTGACCATGACTTCGGTCGGTCGTGCCGCCGGACAGATGGTTGACGAGATCCGTCGCCAGTTCCGGGAAATCCCCGGCCTGCTGGAAGGTAAAGAAGGTGTTAGGCCGGACTCTCAGAGATGCATCGATATCTCTGCTCGCGCTGCTTTGAAAGAGATGGTTTTGCCGGGCGTGGTCGCCGTTTCCGCTCCGGTTCTGATCGGTTTTGTGCTTGGTAAGGAAGCCCTCGGCGGCATGCTCGCCGGTGCCACCCTGGCCGGGGTTCTGCTGGCGCTGATGATGTCGAACGGTGGCGGTGCTTGGGATAATGCAAAAAAATACATTGAGAGCGGTCAACTGGAAGGTGAAGGCAAGGGTAGCGATGCTCATGCCGCTGCGGTTATCGGCGATACCGTCGGTGACCCCTTCAAGGATACCTCCGGTCCGTCTATGAACATCCTCATCAAACTGATGAGTGTTGTTTCCCTGGTTATTGCACCGCTGCTCGTTTAAGGGTTAGCGGGAATATCTGATTAATTCGATAGCCGGAGCAGCTGCTCCGGCTATCGTTCTTTGTAGGTAACTATTCAAACGGGTGCTGATGTGCTGCTGCCGCCCATTCCAATGGCCGCCGATTGAATAATTAATGGCCATCCCCGGGGCTTGACTATCGCCATCCGGGCGACAGTCACACCCTTTCCATGAGCATCATCAGCACATCTTGCTGAACAGTTACTTTTGTACAGGATAAAATATATGGGTTTCAAATGCGGAATCGTCGGCTTGCCGAATGTCGGCAAGTCGACCATCTTCAACGCCATCACTTCGGCTGGGGCGGAGTCGGCTAACTATCCTTTCTGTACCATCGAGCCGAATGTCGGCGTGGTCGCGGTGCCGGATGAGCGACTTGATAAGCTGGCGGAAATCGTCAAGCCACAGGCGATTCTGTCGACCAGTATGGAATTTGTCGATATTGCCGGTCTGGTACGCGGCGCCAGCAAGGGAGAAGGGCTGGGGAATCAGTTTCTCGGCCACATTCGCCAAGTTGATGCCATTGCTCATATCGTCCGCTGTTTTGAAGATGAAAATGTCGTGCATGTTGATGGCAGTGTCGATCCGCTGCGAGATATCGAGGTGATCCAGACGGAACTGAATCTGGCTGATCTGGATACGGTCGAAACGCGGTTTCAGCGCAGTCAGAAGCAGGCGAAAAGTGGTGATAAACAACTGCAGGCCGAGGTTGCCGTTCTGGAAAAAATCCAGTCGACCCTTAACGAGGGGAAACCGGCATGTGTTGCCGGGCTGGACCGGGAAGAGGTTGCCGCTATTCGGGAACTGCACCTGATTACCATGAAGCCGGTTCTCTATGTTGCGAATGTCAGCGAGGATGATCTGGACGGGACACATCCCTCTGTGCAGAAAGTCTGTGAGCATGCCGCATCTGAAGGTGCCGAGGTGGTGACCATTTGCGGAAAAATCGAAGCAGAGATCGCTGAGCTGGATGCGGATGAGAAACAGGAGTTTCTGCAGGAGCTGGGACTGGAGGAGTCGGGTCTCGGTCGAATGATTCACGCCGGCTATAAACTGCTCGGGCTGATCACCTACTTTACTGCCGGGCCGAAGGAAGTACGTGCCTGGACGGTTTTCGACGGGGCGCTGGCTCCGCAGGCCGCCGGAGTGATTCACACCGATTTCGAAAAGGGTTTCATCCGTGCCGAAGTGACCGCTTACGATGATTATGTCAATTCCGGCGGCGAAGCCGGAGCCAAAGGGAAGGGTCTGTTACGCCTTGAGGGAAAAGACTACCGGGTGATTGACGGTGACGTTATGCATTTCCGCTTCAATGTATAAAACCCGTTCTGATTGTTACCTTTACCCCTGTATCGACATTTCGATACAGGGGCTTTTCATCTCCAATCCGCTGCTAACCTTTTCGTTGATTTAAAACCACATCTACATCTCTTGTGTTTGCCTTTCTCTCGGCTATTATTTAGTTTTCATCCGGAAACGGCCATTTTTCACAATCTCTGCGTCAATCTGCACGTTTGCCGGTGCGGCATAGACAACCACGCCTCCGCGCAACCACTTGATTTCCTTGACCTTGAGAAGAATTGCTCGTTTTCCATATAAAAACTTACCCTGTACCCATCCGAAGTTTCCGGATGGAAACTATTTAGATGTTGTGCGCCATAACATTTAGAAAGCACTAATGCCACTTGGTTTCTCTTCAACGCGACCGGACATGATTGTCCTGTACCGGGATGAGTCAAGACAAAGGAGCCGATTACGGAGAGAATCCATCCTGAGCATTTCGAAAGACTTCAAATTTTGCCGGTAAGCCGGGCGACAGATATGGAGCAAGCCGTATGAAAGATGCCACCCCAAAAACATTTTTTGATTTACCTGAACGCCTTGCCGGTCTGGGCGAACTGGCCTTCAACCTCTGGTGGAGTTGGCATCCGGAAGCGCGGATGCTCTTCAAGACCCTCGACCGCCAGCTGTGGAAGGAGAGCGTTCACAATCCGGTCAAGATGCTCAAAAATCTGCCGAAGGAGATACTTGAAGCAGCAGCATCCGATCCCGAATACCTCCGCCATTATGGTGCCGTTCTTGCCCGTTTTCGGCATTATGTCAACACGCGGGGAGAATGGTTCCGGGAGACCATTCCCGACCCTGGTTCGCAGCCCATCGCCTACTTTTCAGCGGAATATGGACTGCAGCATTCTCTGCCGTTTTATGCCGGTGGCCTCGGCTTTTTAGCCGGCGACCACCTGAAGGAATGTAGCGATCTCGGCGTCCCGGTGGTGGCGGTCGGTTTCATGTACCCCGAAGGGTACGTGCGGCAGAAGATCCGGGAGGACGGCTGGCAGGAAGGTACCGATGAAATTCTGGATCGTGATGCGGCGGCCATCACCAGGGTCCTGAACGAATCCGGGGAGCAGTTGGTTGTCCGGGTTCCGCTCATTGAGCCTTCCATCCATGTGGCAGTATGGAAGGTGCTCGTGGGCCGGGTCACCCTCTATCTGATGGACACGGACATCGAGCTGAACGACCCCTGGAACCGGAATCTTCCCGCCCATCTGTATCAGGGAGACGTCGAACAGCGGCTACGCCAGGAGATCGTGCTCGGCATCGGCGGCTACCACGTGCTGGATCAGTTGGGAGTCGAGCATGCGATCCTGCACCTCAACGAGGGGCATCCCGCCTTTGTCCTGCTGGAGCGGATCCGGGAACGAGTGGCGAAGGGCATGAGCTACGAGGATGCTGCCCAAGAGGTCAAGAATACCTCGGTCTTCACCACCCACACTCCCGTCCCGGCGGGGCATGAGGTCTTTCCCTTCCCGCTCATGGAAAAATATTTCGGTTCTTACTGGAAGTCTCTGGGGCTTGGCCGGGAGACATTTTTTCAGCTGGGGACCAACCCGCAGGCACCGGATGCGGGTTTTAATATGACCGCTTTGGCCTTGAAGATGTCGGCCTTTCGAAATGCTGTGAGCAAAAGGCACGGGGAGGTGAGCCGGGCCATGTGGCGAGGATTCTGGCCGGAGCTTGCGCAGGACGAGATCCCGATCGATCACATCACCAATGGTATCCATGTGCCCAAATGGCTGGAACCCAAGATGATGCTCCTGTTCCATAAATATCTCGGACCCGACTGGCTGGCGAACCACGATGATCCGTCAATCTGGGAGTTGATTGACGATATCCCGGATGAAGAGCTCTGGCGAACCCATTTCTGGCTGAAAAACAAGCTGGTCAACGTAATCCGCGAACGGATGCGGAAACGGTGGATCGAAGATCGCATCAGCCCTTCCATCTCCATAGCCGAGGGCGCCATGCTCGACCCGACGGTGCTGACCATCGGTTTTGCCCGCCGCTTTGCCACTTACAAACGGGCCAACCTGATCTTTCATGACCGGCAGCGGCTTAAAAAGATCCTGAACGATCCCTGGCACCCGGTCCAGATCATCTTCGCCGGTAAGGCCCATCCCGCGGACATGCCCGGAAAAGGTATCCTGCAAGAGGTATTTAACGCTGCTCGGGATCCCGAGTTCGGCGGGCGGATCGCCTTTGTTGAAGACTATGGAGAACAGTTGGCTCAGTATCTGGTACACGGGGTGGATGTCTGGCTCAACAACCCCATTCCACACATGGAAGCCAGCGGCACCAGCGGCATGAAGGCAGCCCTGAACGGCGTTCCCCACTTGAGTATCAGCGATGGTTGGTGGGTAGAGGGTTATAACGGTAAAAACGGTTGGTCTTTCGGCGGGGATAACGAAGCTGAAAATCCCGATCAAGCCGATGCCGCGGCTATTTACGAACTGTTGGAGAAAGAAATTATCCCTCTCTATTACGATGTGTCAGGGGACGGTGTGCCGCACGGTTGGGTCAGGACGATGAAGGAAACCATCAAGAGCAGTGCATCAAGATTTTCTGCGCGGCGGATGGTCAAGGAATACACCGAAAAATTTTATGCGAAGGCCTTGCCGGGATTGGAAAAGGAACCGTCTTAGGAGTCCGACAGATTCCTTAGGGGAGGGAATATCATGGAGAAAAATACGCATTCATCCGCTGGTTTTTGCCTTTACTGAATTCTTGGTCCTCAATGACTTATGTTGACGCCAGTCCTCGTCGATGTTGCCGGCACTGAGCAGAATAACCTCGATCTCTTCGATGATCTCCTCCTGGCGTAGCGCATTGCATTGCCGGGCCAGTTCGTCCGACTTATCATCCAAGTGTTTAACCGCCCCTTCCAGGTGCGCCACGCGGTTATGGTTTTCGGCCATGAGCGAGGTATACAGCATCTCGTGCAGGGCTGCAAAAAGATATTGTTCCGTCAGCTCGCGCAGAAACTCCGTGGGCGACAGGTTCAATACCGGTGGATGTGGAAAGCGCGGCGGTTGATGCAGGTAATGCTGAAAGGATGGCAACAGTTTTTGCATGACGATACCATCATGACCGCCGTGGTAGAGTCCATACACCGTCAGCATGCCGTGCTGTTCCTGCAGAGAAGACAAGGCGCGCACCATTTGATTGAGTACGCCTGCTATCTCTTCCACGACACCGGCGCCATCAATCCGGGTCGTTACGCGCGCATTGTTTTCAATCAGGCTGTGTAGCTTGTGACCGACAGCAATCAGCAGCGGATTGCCGTCCGGATGTGTTTTCAGTGTCGCTTCAAGATTACGCACCAAGGTCTGGTTGAAGTCGCCGCAGAAGCCGCGCTCGGTGCCGATCAAGAGGTAGACCCGGGTTGTTTCGTCAACTTCGGGCAGGGTTTCGGGATGGAAACTCAGGAAATCCGCCGCCGTTTCCTCAATGCTTCTGACTGCGGCATGCTGAGCGTTGAGGAAACGTGAAAGCTTACGGGTCTCCATGTAGGCCAGGGTTTTCATGGAATTCATGATCTCCCGAATCTCACCCAGACTATGGCGGTGGTGTTCCAGATCCTGGCGACGGGTCATGGGGGCGCTTCCCGGTCGAAACTGGAGAGCCAGGCAGCCACTGCGTTGCTCCAGTTCTCGCGAGGGCTATCGAGGGTCAGTGTAGTGTGGTGTGCCTGGTGTTGCAGAGTATCGAGCAGTGCCTGAATTGATTCAGTCGGTACGTTTTTAAAACAACCTTTGTTGAAGGCTACCAACCAGGCCATCTGGAAAGTTATGGAGAGGGGCGCCAATCGATCCTGTTTCAGGATCTCCCGTAATGTGCGGCCTTGCGCAATGGCGGCCTCCATGGAGGCTTCAAGCCGGGCGCCGAAGCGGGTGAAGATCTCCAACTCCAGAAACTGAAGGTAGTCGAGTTTCATGCGCCCGGCTTCCTCCTTGATGCGGGGATGCTGGGCCTGACCGCCAATGCGGGAGACCGAACGGGCGATATCGATGGCGGGGCGGAAGCCCCCGGCGAACAGACCTCGATCCAGGTAGATCTGCCCGTCGGTAATGGAAATCAGGTTGGTCGGAATGTAGGCGGCGATCTCGCCCTGCTTGGTTTCTACAATCGGCAATGCAGTCATACTGCCGCCACCATGAGCCACGTTCAGACATGTGGCGCGTTCCAGCAGGCGAGCATGCACGGAGAAAATGTCGCCGGGATAGGCCTCTCGTCCCGGTGGACGGCGCAGCAGCAGGGATAACTCGCGGTAGCTTCCGGCATGGGTCGACAGATCGTCATACACCACTAAGGTATCATGTCCCTGCTGCATCCAGAACTCGGCAACGGCGCAACCGGCGAAGGGGGCCAGGTGCTGTAGACCGGGCAGGCTGCTTGCCTCCGCTACGACTACGGTGGTGTATTCCAGTGCACCGTATTCACGAAGAGTATCAATGGTGTTAACAACGGTGGAGCGTTTCTGACCGATCAGCACATAGACGCAGAGGACATCCTTGCCTCGTTGGTTAATCACCGTGTCGAGTGCGAGAGCACTACGGCCGAGGCCATCATCGCCGATGAGGAGTTGTCGCTGTCCCTTGCCGATGGGAATCAGGGTGTCGATGATCTTGATGCCCGTGTACAGCGGGGTCTGTACGAAGTCGCGCATGGTGATGGGTGGCGAAAGGGCCTCAAGACGTTGCCAGGTCGTGGGGGGTGGTGTCGCTTCACCGTCAAGCGGTGTTCCCAATGGATCGATGACCCGCCCGAGCAGGGCATCGCCCACGGGAATACTCAGCAGGTGATCGCTGAGGTGGGCCGGGGTGCCGGCGGTCAGCGCACCGGTTTCATGTAATAATACGGCGCCGATGCGATCCTCGGTCAGGTCGAAGACCATGGCGCGGCTGCCGTCCTCCAAATCCAGGATGTCATCCATGGCGGCGGAAGGCAGCCCTGAAATCCAGGCGATGCCATCACCCACGGAGAGGACGTTGCCCCGTTCGGCGATGCGCAGTTCCGGCCGGTAGTTCTCAAGCCACGCGGCCTGCCGTGCCAGCGGCCCGGTGAATTCGACATTATCCTGCGGCATAGGCAAACTCTGCGAAGGCTTTCAATTCATCCCGCACGTTAGCATGCAGTACCCAGGCACCGATAGTGATATGCAGACCCGCCAACAGGTCGGGAGTCTGTTGATAGTCTACGGGGACGGAAAGTCCGGTGACCTCGGTCAGTGTTTCCTCCAGGCGTTGCCGTCGATCTTCTGCGAACGGGTAGGCGCTGGCGACCATGATAACCTCGGGTGGTTCGCCCCATTGCGTGCTGAGCGCAGCAATTTGCTCGCTGGAGAGGCTGGACAGGTTATCCACCAGGAGGTCAAAAAGGCGTGTTTCCAGCTCCGGCCCGGCCGCATGGGTAAACAAACGGGCGGCGAATTGTGCACTCTGTTGCAGCGCGTGATGTTCGATCCCTCGTGCGGCCTCGGCGCGCCGGCGCGACTCTGCAACCTGCGCTTTTTCCCGTTCCTGTGCCAGTGTCGTTTGCAGTACCTCCATCTGCCGTGCCCGCTCCTCATTGAGTTCCTGCGCCAGGGCATCTCTTGCCTGCTGACGTTCCTGGTCCCAATCGGCCAGGCGGTTTTCGTACTCTGCTTTCAAGGTGTCGGCTTCATCGTGATGGCGCTGGGCCTCGGCAAGCTGATCTTCAATACCGGTGCGCCGCCGAGCAATTACGTCCAGTACCGGCTTGTAGAGGAAACGCTTCAGGATCCAGACCAGGACCAGAAAGTTGATAATCTCAAGCAGGAAAGTGGACCAGCTCAATTCCAAAATATTGCTCCTTTATGGTTATTCGTTATCATTCGGTGTGTTGTTCGATCCTACTTGATGAGATATTCCAGCAGTGGATTGCGGAACAGCACGATGAGCACGATAACCAGAACATAGATGGCCAGGGATTCGATCATTGCCAAGCCGATGAACAACGTGCGCATGATGGAATGCTCCGCATCGGGTTGACGGGCAAGGGCATCCATGGCGCGGCTGATGGACCAGCCCATGGCGATGGCGGGCGCCATGGCGCCAAGTGCGATACCGAGTATTGCGGCCACCGTGGAGGCCAGAATGAAAGTGGATAAGTCAGGCATGGGAATCTCCTTGTTTGTTTTCGCGAAGTTGTTGAGATTGTATTCCGCCGGCGACATAAATGAGTGCCAACATGCCGAAGATATAGGCTTGCACCAGGGCCTCGACGATATGGAGCATGAGGATCGGCACGGGGGCCAGAAAACCGGCCACCAGCAGGATCAACAGGGCCGCCATCTCCAGGCTCATCATGTTGCCGAACAACCGCACCGCCAGCGCAACGGTGCGCGTGATCTCACTGATGAGATTAAACGGCAACAGGATCGGGCTCGGTGCCAGGTAATGACGCAGGTAATTCTTCAAGCCCTGGATGCGGATGCCGAACCAGTGGGTTGAAAGAAACACGACTATAGCCAGCGCAGCGGTCGCGGACAGATCCCGCGTGGGGGCGTGCACGCTTGGGATCAGGCCGCTGAGATTCGCAATGACCAGAAATATCCAAAGGCTGCCGATGAACGGCATGATTCGTCGTGCATGTTGGGGAGTCACCGCAGCGACGGCGTCCTCAATGCTGGAGACAATGCCTTCAGCCGCTGTTTGCAGCGGCCCGGGCTCGATGCGCAACCGGCGTGATATCAGCCAGGCAAGTATCCAGATGGCACCCATGATTGCCCAAGTGGTCAGCACGGTGTTGGTGATTATGAGGGGGCCCAGTTCAAAAACCGGTTTGATCAGTATGCTCTCTTCATTCATGGCGTTATTCTTTTATGAAAAGGTAGACGTTTAGCGCCCCGACCATCACGCCCACAAAGATCAGGCTCATCGTCCAGCGGATGGAGTAACCCGCTGCCAGGCTGTCCAGCCAGAGTCCGAGATAGGCTCCGCCCACCATCGGCAACACGAACAACAGGCCCAGGGTGCCGATGTAGACCGTCTGGCCGAGCAGGGTGGGTCGCTCGCGCTCGGCTTTCTCCATACGTCGCGCCTGTCTCTCTACCTGCTTTTTCAGGTCATTCAGCTGCGGCATGGCTATCAACCTGCGCCCTTGCGGCCTATTTCCCACAGGCGCTTGAGGACCTCTTCTTCCATGCGGTGTAGGCTTTTTTTCATGCTGTGTAGTTGTTCCTCCTCCGCGAGCAATTGTTGCTGCAGGGCATGGCTGATGCGCATATAGTTATCGTCCAGCAGATAGCGGCGCGTGGTCAGTGTCAGCACGTTGTCATGGAAATACAGCACCGCCCCCGGCAGGGCCAGATACCGCCAGGCATTATTGCCGACACGAAACCGGGCCAATCCAATGATCAGTGAAGTCATCATGCGCGCATG
>JAUVEB010000065.1 GCA_030595055.1 Desulfuromonadaceae bacterium | reverse complement strand
GGGGGCTGTCCCGGCTTTACGGTTATGAAACTGTGGTGGTTCGCATCGCAAAAGCCTGGGACAGCCCCCACCCTTCGCCTTCGCTCAGGAGCCGGTGGGGACAGTCCCGGTTTTGCCGGGGTATCGTGCTACGAACCCCTTATCAGGGTATTGTTTCAGCTGAATGCAGAATTTAATATATACCGAAACCCAAGTTAAGGAGTCGGCCATGATTAAAAATCAAAGAAGATATTTGTTTTTGATGCTGTTCTGCGTTGCCATTATTGTCGGTTGCCAGACAACAACAGCCATTTACCAAGGAGCAAAGGCTGGGCAGGAAACCGTTGCGGTTCTTCAGGATGCAGTCAAAGGTCAACAACATTGGCAGGACCTCTATGTAAGTGTCGATTACACTTTGCGGCAGCAGGGGAACCAATTGGTCGCGGAGGGTGTTTTCACTTTTTCAGATTATCCGCAGATGAATCTGGCGATGGTTGATGATTTTAAACTGAAACTTTTTTTGCTGAATCAAGAGAATATTGTTCTCGATTATCTCGATCTCTACCGGACACTCGGCAATGCTCTTGATGAGAAGATGCCGTTCAAAAAAACTCTGGAAATTTCACCCGATGTTGTGGCCGTCAGTTTCGGCTATGAAGGTGGATTTGTCGATGAGGCAGGATCCCGAGAAGCTGTCTGGAAGTTACCGAGGCGTTCTTATTGATTGGTTCGTGCCCCGTGCGCCTAATCCTGTCTTCTAATTCTGGCCCTTTTCGGCGCTGCCCGCGTTGCGCCAACTTGGCTTAACGCACGCCTAGGCCTGCGTTTGCGCCGCCTTGACAGTACCCCAATACCTTTGAATTCATTGATACGACTAACCGCACGGGGCACTCGGAGCCTGTCAGACTATTCGCCTATTGTTGTCCAACACTCATTAATCATGACAAGCTCATGGCGATAGACATTTGACTTTAGAGTGCATTGCCTTAGAATCTCATTAAGCACCCATCGGCAACTACAGAGTTGCCGATGTTTTTCTCAAAGGAGTCATAAAAACTCTTTAAAGTTTGATTATGACTGCCCTGCTTTAAAAGCCCACGACAGACTTGACCATTTTGAACACATTAAGTGCCAAGTTGAACGATTTGAGAAATTCATAGGTCACAAAAAACGGAGGAGAGACCATGGAATTTTTTACCTGTCCGTGTCCCGAAAAGGGGATGGTTGTCCTGAACGGAAATGAGCAAGGTTATAACAAGGATGAAAATGGCAAGATCCGCGTATTTCAATGCGGACGGGGGCTGCACGAGGTTGCCTTGGAATGTCGGGAGGGAAAGCTGTGCACGAACTCTCCGCAGGAAGTGATGATTTCGGATACCAATCCAATTACTCCCCAGGAGGTGCCCTTTCAATGCGGATCTTGAAAATGTTATCCGTTTTTTCTCTGTTTCTGATCCTTCTGTTGACCGGCTGTGCCCATTATCCCGTCAACCCACCGTTGACTTCTCAAGATCCGGAAGTCGGATACCGCTACAACGTTGTTCGAGATATTCCTGATCCCGACAGGCCCTTTGTCCTGCTCTCTTTTTCCGGTGGGGGCACCAGGGCTGCGGCTTTCTCATTCGGGTTGATGGAAGAACTCAGGCACGTTGAATATCGGACCGAGGACGGTAGTAAGCGGAAACTTCTGGATGATGTAGAAATAATCTCCTCGGTTTCCGGGGGGAGCTTTACTTCAGCCTATTATGCCCTCAATCCAGATGAATTTTACCACGAATTTCCAGAGAAGTTTCTTTACCGAAATATCGAAAGGGCACTGCTCGGCAGGCTCCTTAATCCATACAACCTGATTCGACTCGCATCCCCTGATTTCAGCCGGATAGATATGGCTGAAGAGCTGTATCAAGATATGCTGTTCGGCGACAAGACCTTTGCCGATCTGCTGAAAAAGGGTCAGGGCAAGATCCCGTTTCTGGTGCTGAATGCCACGGACATCGGCATTACCCACCGATTTGAGTTCACCCAGAACCAGTTCGATCTTGTTTGCTCCGACCTTGCCGATGTCTCAGTGGCGCGTGCGGTTGCTGCTTCCTCAAATTTCCCGGTGGCTTTTGCGCCTTTAACAATCAATGCCTATAAACACACATGCGGCCCATTGCCGAAATGGATCGACCTGGCGCTTCGCAGTAAAACGCATGATCGTCGCTATGCCGATGCTGTTGCCGGCGCATCCTACCGAGATCCGGACACCAGATTTGTCCACCTTTTGGACGGAGGACTTTCGGACAACCTCGGGCTGCGGGGGCCGTTTCAGGCAATAACAACCACGGACTCATCATGGAGTATCCTTCAACAAGCCAATTTTCAGAGGCTTAACCGGTTGATGGTGATTGCCGTGAATGCAAAAACATCGAAAAAACGGAATTGGAACAAGAAAAGCAAGCCTCCTGGAATAGGTGCTGTTCTGGATGTGGTGATGAACGGCCCCATGGACGATGTCTCTTTTGACAGTCTAGAGAACGTTGATAATCATTTCAGGTACATGAAGCAACTGGCGGATACTGTCGATGCCTGCAACAGTAAACTCACGGGGTGCCCCGGTGTCGATCAGATCCCGAAGTCGATCGTCACTTCCTTCACTTTTTCGGAACTTTCCTTTGACCGGATTGAAGACCCGCGCCTTATGCGTTGCCTGCAGGCCCTTCCGACCTCCCTTGCACTCTCCCGGAAAACCGTTGATCTGCTTCGGGTTGCCGCAGCGCATCTCCTCATGACTTCTGAGTCCTTCGAAGAGGGAATGCAGAATCTTGACCGGGAATGGAAGCCACGGGAGGTGAAGATCGATGCGGAATTGGTTGATGCTGTATGCGGTGGCAGCAACAGTTGGTAAACGAAATGATGGCTATTTTTAAATAAGATGATCTCGTAAAAAATGAATACGATGGAGGGAACGCACATGACGGCCAAAAACAATTTTTTCCAAGTTGAGGGATTATTAGCCCCACCCATCAGGCGTGCTGCTTACAGTGACCGCATGGCCTATGTTTTGGGTGAGATGTCCGGTTTGGCCTATTTTCCCTATGAGGGGGTTGATGGGATTTTAAGTGATGCTGCTAAACTTGCGACTGAGATCATATTAAAGGAGAAGGGGAAAGGTCTCGAAGAGTTCTTGTCCAGTTTTGCTGATAAGCTATACAGCAATAAAGACTCTAATCTCCAAGCCTTTAAAGCCATTCTTGATGAAGCCGGTTTTTCGCACATCCAAGTCTTTGACAAATCAACGACGCAAGGGTTCTTATGTCGAAGAAACGTCCCCGACGAGCCTGCCTATCTGGTTCTTGCCTTTCGGGGAACAGAGCAGAAGATCGACGACTGGTTGACTGATGCTCAGGCTATCCCCACGCAAAAAGACGGCTACCGGGTTCACTCTGGATTTTATAAGGCGTTCAACCTGGTGGCGGACGACATCAAACTCGCACTGAACGATAAGGCATGTTTTGATGAGCGTGGCAAAAAACTGCCTCTTTATATCACCGGTCATTCCCTCGGCGGAGCGTTGGCGCTTCTGGCGACCAAGTATATCAGCCATGACGAAGGGGGGTCCTGTTATACGTTTGGAGCTCCAAGGGTCGGGGACTACGAATTCTTTTTTGACATCAAGGCACCCGTCTACCGGGTGGTGAATTCAAGTGATATTGTGCCGCGTGTCCCACTTGGCGCGGCGAATCAATTGCTTATCGGATTGGTAAAGGGACTCGGCTGGTTGTTGGGTTTCTCACCTCAAATCAAATCTCTCTTCGATTGGGCTGAACGTCAACTCGACAAGCTCAACGGGTATCGCCACCATGGCGATTTGCGCTACCTGACTGATGTTCAAGGCGGACGATTTGAAAAAGTTCGGTTGGTCTGCAACCCACCGGCTTTGGACCGAGTGCAGTGGTTCTGGGAACATCTTAAGGCCAGTTTCCTCAAGCCGCTCAAAAGCCACAGTTGTCTTCTTTATCGGCTGAAACTAGTCGAAGTCGCCAATTATCGGAACAAGTCATAACGGCGGAAATGCTGTTTTTGGATCCCTCAAAAAGGAGAGGGATGTTTGCCGGGCAGGTCTTTCAGTCCGCGACATTTCAGACCCTTTTTGTCGGCGTCGCAAAAATTTCGCCCGCCGGCGTTGCAGCGTTTTTTCAGGATCTCGACATACCATGGATGTCTCACACGGCAGGACAGGGACGACAAAAGGATTGAGGGAATCTATGAATATGTTCCAACGAGTACTCCTGGTCGATCCGGCGAGCGGTTTCTACAAGATCAAAAAATATGGTTTCGACCGCTATTTCGGTCCGGTGGACCTCGGCATTCATCTGACCGAGGAGTATCACAGCCTCAATTTCGGTGTCGGCATATTTGCCGGCTCCATCTTGCCGGGATCCAACCGACTGGTAGTGACCGGTTCTTCTCCCTGCTGGCAAGGCAATTTCATCAGTTCCATGGGCGGGGCGGGTCTGGTGTTCGACAATCTCGGAATCAATATGCTCAGTCTTGTCGGCAAGGCTCCCGTTCCATCGGTCCTCTGCCTGAACCGTAAACACGGTGAAGAGATTGAAGTAGAGGTGGTTCCCGTCGATGTGCAGGGCATCTGGAAATCTGGTCGAACCGGCGTTTACTCCCTCACCGACCGGGTCTATGAGATGTTCGGCGAGCGCTACGAGAACGATCCGCGCATTTTGGCTGCCGGTCCGGCGGCGCTGCGGACCGATATGGGGGGGATCATGTCTGTTCCCATCACCAAGGGGACGATCAGCTACGTCGACACCTGGGCGGGCCGCGGCGGTTTCGGCAGCGCGATGGTTCAGAACCATGGCATCGTGGCGATTATCTACGGCGGAACGCTGGTGGACGAGGACTTTCGCGACAAAAAGGTGGCTGATGAGTGGTTCCATAACAAGTACAGCCTGCGCCTGATGCAGAAGGATCTGGAGGTGACCACCAAGTACCGCTACGACGAAAAGTTCAATACCGGCGGGACATTCGGCGTCAACTACGCCAACATGGGGGGCAGAATCCTGGCCTTCAACTACCGCACCATCTTCTGGAGTGAGGAAGAGCGCCAGTCCCTGCATCAGAACTTTATTGTCGATCACTACCTCAAGCAGTTCAACCAGGAGACCATTCAGACCAAGCAGCAGGCCACCTGCGGCGAGCCCTGCGTCGCCGTTTGCAAAAAGATGAACGGCAAGTACAAAAAGGACTACGAGCCTTACCAGGCCATGGGCCCTCAGTGTGGCATTTTTGACCAGCGTGCAGCGGAAAAGCTCAACCACCACGGCGATGCCATGGGACTTGACGCCATCTCCGGCGGCGGCGTGTTGGCCTGGCTGATGGATCTGCTCGACGGGAAGCTGTTGACTCCCGAGGAGCTCGGTGTCACCCGCTTGCCGCGCTGGGAGATGACGGGTTTCGATGTCATCAACGACTCGATGCACAATGCCGAACTCGGCTGCGAACTGATCGATGCCATCCTGGAACGCCGCGGTATCCTCGATTTCAGGGAAGGGGTGCGAAAGTGGAGCCGGATCCATTCACGGGCGAAGGGTATAGCGCTGCATGACCGCCTGGTGTACGTGGCCTTCAACCGGCGAGGGTGGATGGTGCCCAATCAGTACTGGGTTTCCGGCGTACTGTCGCCGATGGCCATCATGGGTAAGTATTACATGATCTACAGCTACGATTTTATCCCACCGCGGACTTTGGGAAGAATGTGCGCAGAGCGCATGAAGAAAGAGCTCATCCTTGACAATCTCGGGACCTGCCGCTTTCACCGCGGCTGGGCGGAGGAAATGCTTCCCGAAGTCATGGGCTCGCTGTACGACTGCAAAGAACAGTTTCTCCGTTCCGTTGCCGTTCTTGCCAGCCGCATCAACAGCCGCAACAGCCCTATTTTCTGGGAGTCTGAGCGCAATATTGACTATTTACAGACCTTTCTGAAGCGTAAAAAAGAAGTGGAAAAAGATCAGGACCCTCGCCTTGGAGAATGGCTCGAAAAATTTGCTCGCAATAAGGTCGAGGCTGCCAAGGAATTCTGGTACGAAACCCTGATGGGCATAGACGAAAGCCTGCGGGAATTTTTCTAAATCCCGGGAACCACTTCGGCGGTTGCGACATTTTGAAGAGAATTTAAGGGCCATTTGATCGCAGGATCAAGTGGCCCTTTCTTTCCTTGCGGGGGTTCTGAAACCGATGCCTTTCCCTCCCCCTTAATCGATAGCCCCAAATGGCTTGAAACAACTTCGTTGGACAAATTGTTTGCTCCGTTAGTTAGTGTGCATCCGGAAACTTCGGATGCACACGATGAAGTTTTTATATGGGAAACGAGTTATCAAAAGTCAGGAGTGTCTGGGCTTCTGGTGACGATTTATTATTCCCTTAGCAAGAAGCTTGAACTCTCATTAAGTTCTGATAGAAGTTAAATATACATTGCAACAATATTTGTAATCACGACAAGGCCAACCCTTCCGTGAAGGGGGGGACGGAAAACGACGGGTCTTTAAGGCAAAGATGGTCGAGCTGCCGTAGGATATAGTTCAACCAAACCCATCCAGGTGACGCCCCAAAACGGCACGGTTGATGAGATGCGTTATGTATAGGCAATGATGATGACACCAGAAAAAGGCACGCTAAACAGCAATAATAATATTGGCAGTCTCATCATTTACAAAAATGAACCGATAATGAGATTTTTGTTTTCTATGAAAGTTACGCCTATATCTATAAGCATTCTTTTCTTTTTTTTCATCTCTCTTACATTAACATTTGCAGGTGCGTTTACTGCCCAGAACGCACTGGTTCCCAATTATGTTGATTATTGGGAAAATATTAGCTGGTCAATATCAATCTTGTGTATATTCCCGTTGATTGTTGGGCTGACAGCAAAATATTACAATGAGATTCCAAAGCTATTTGAAGAACTATCAAAAAATATTGAGCCTGATCAAGCTAGCAAATACCATGAATTTATCAGATCAATAGATAAAAAATTCAATTATGCATTATTACAAGTTATTTTCCTGCTAATAACAATAGCCATAAATTATATATATTATATTCAAATTCTTGACAAAGAGCCTTACCAAAGCTGGATTACAAATGGAGATCTGCTAAAAGAAGTCCTGAATACAAGATCTGGCTTTACGTATGCAGGGCTTTATTCAGCTATAATACAAATGACTTTAATCTATTGGATTGTCAATATTGTATGGAAGAGTTTTGTTTTTTCCTGGGGACTTCTCTTGTTTTTTAACAAATATGAATTTAATGTCGATGTCAAACCACTACATCAGGATAGGTGTTGTGGTCTAAGGAGAATCGGTGAGGTTGGAATGATTTTTAATTCTATTCTGTTCCTTATTGGGATTTATATATCCTTAAAAGTAATGGATAAAATCGTAATACAAGACCTCCCTCTTGCAAATGACATAGGAAACCCCATACTTCTTGGATGTTATGCACTGCTCGCCCCACTTTTGTTCTTCTTGCCGCTTTCGGCGCCCCATAAAACCATGAAAAGCATGAAGAAGGAATTTATTTGCCCTCTTATTGTGCATTACTCTGAAAAAATAAATAAAGTACGGAATAATCCAGCAAATGAATATGAAGAGCTAGAAAAGCTAGATTCCTTAATCCGAAAAATGAATAAACAAATACCCGTATGGCCATTTAATTTTAAATCATTGGAATCATTTTTGGGGACTGTAATCATTCCAGTTTTACCGGTTATTTTACCATTCTTAGTGAAAATGATAGTTGCCCTAATTAAAAAGGGGTTGTAACAAGAATCCAGGGCGATTTTCAAGCAAGAACAGGTGCTGAATAAGGCAATAATGATGGCGTCGCAAAAAGTCCGCCCTGCTGCGTTGCAGCGTTTTTTCAGAACCTCGACATACCATATGTATGCCTTCACCCCTGAAAAACCACTACGCCTTGTAGGTCGAAATTTTTGCTTAGCCATCTCATGACTTTTTGCGAGTGCATCAATAATATCAGCAGAATTCTAATGATGTTTGGGCAGATCGATGTTGATGTGAAAAATAAGAAAAAGGCCTCCAGGGAAATTCGGAGGCCTTTTCAAGTACGAATCTGTGTTATCTGGTTTTCTGCTTAAGGCAGGTAATCTTCCAGTCGGACGCCTTTGAGGGTTGGATCGACTTCGGCGACGATAGCATGGTCGTCGGAAAGCTGTTGCAGGGGTGGTTCGGCCATCTTTGCGCCGGTTGCATCGAAGAGGATTTTCAGGGTCAGGGAGCCGGGCCCCTGCCGGTTCTGATCACTGATCAGCCCGACTCGACCGTCCTGCAGGCGGACCATGGTGCCAACCGGGTAGGGCCCGAGGTATTCCAGGAACCTGGCCAGATATTCCGGGTGGAGGCGACTGCCGCTCAGTTCCGCCATCTTGGCGATGGCCTGCTTGGGAGAGCGGGGCCGCTGGTAGCAACGCATGGTCGTTATGGCATCGTAGGTGTCGGCAATGCAGGTCATGTCGGCGAGGGGCGAAACGGATTGTCCGCGATTGCCTGCCGGGTAGCCGCTGCGATCGTAACCCAGATGATGGTTGTTCACAATATCGATGACATCGGTCGGAATCTGCTCCATGTCGGCAACAATTTTAGCACCGTTGACCGGATGGTGTTTCATCAGCTCGTATTCCCGGGTGTTCAGCTTTCCCGGCTTGACAACAATGTCATGATCAATGGTCATCTTGCCCAGGTCATGCAGTAATCCCCCCAGTCCAAGTTCGTACAGTTCCTGATTGGAAAGACCGCAGGCCTTGCCGACCGACATGGCGATGACCGATACGTTGACCGAATGGCTGAAGGTATAGTTGTCATAATCTTTCAACATAGACATGGCCAGCAGGGCAAAAGGTTCTTCAATGATGGTGCGGACCATCCCCTTGATGGTTTTGATCACCCGCCGGGAAGAGGGGATTTGCCCCAAACGGACATCGTTGCAGACATCTTCGACTGCTGCCAGGGCCCTTTTGTAGACAGCCTCTGCACCTTCGACTTCTTCCTCCTGCCGGGAGACCTGAATCGCTGTCACTCCGGCATCCTCCAGGCGATCAGCAAAATCGCCACCCTGGAGCTGGGACAGTTGTCGGCAGAAGAACAGCAGCTGTCGGTTGTCTACGCCCGTGGAGATTTCGATGGCTTGCAAGCGTTGGCGGTTGAGGAGTCTGGTGAGTTCCTGTAGAGCCGATGACTGATCAAGGCAGGGGATGTTGTTGAGTAATAAGGTTCCATCAAGCAAACCGATCGTCAGCTTCCCATACTCATTGATTAATTTGCCGAGTGTTGAGACAGAGCTCTCCAGTTGTTTACGGATTTGTGGGTGTTCCGGGGGGTAGAGTCTAAGTCCCTGCAGAATGGCAGTGAGGCACAAAGGGCCCTGTTTGAGTTGATCAAGAGACATGATAATGTTTTTGCAGTTGTGTCGTCACCTGTTTCAGTGCCTTGCTGACCGGCCCTTTGTGTGTATTGGGTATTTGCGCCAGCAGCGGGAGCAGCTGATCATTGCCCAGTTGCCCGAGGGCGATGATGGCCTCTGCGCGCAAGCCTTCGACATGTTTACGTTTAAAGACATTTCTGCGGCGGGCAAACTTCAGCAGGGGGATAATTGCCTGGGGGGATTTGGTCGCCGCTAAAGCCTGGATAGCCGCTGTTTTTAGGTCGGTTTTTTTGCTAAAAAAATCAAATGATTTCAATATGTTAACCAGTGGTGGCAGCGCTCTTTGGTTTTTTAGCGTGCCCAGTGCCATAATCGCCGGCTGATGCAGTTCGGTATTTTTGTCCTGACTCAAGCGTAACAGTAACGGAATGACAGGGCTGCTGCCAATTGCGCTCAAAGCTCGGATCAGGACTCTGCGCACCCGGACTTCCGGGTGTGTTATGGTCTTGTTCAGTAATGGCAGGGCACTTTCCTGCTGGCTTTCACCCAGAACCGTGACGGCATTACGCACCACGTACCAGGTTTTATTTGTTATCTCGGTCTGCAGCAGCGCAAAAATACTTTCTCCCATGGCGGCCAGGATTGCTGTGTAATGACGGCGGATGATGGTGTTTCGTTCAGCATTCATACGTTTCAAAAGAGGCGTGGCGATTTTTAGCTCCAGGCCGACCAGTAATCTGCTGAGTGCCCGCCGTTGCGAAGCTTTCAAGGTTTGCTCCGCCACGCTGTCAATCAGCAGATCCTGAATTTCAACCGTGAGCAAAGAGTTAACGGCCGCCGTTGCGGCGTCTCTTTGAGTTGAACTGCGTTGACTCTCCTGACGATGAGTTTCCAGTAAGCCGAGGAGTGCCAGACAGCCGTTAAGCCCCGTCCGGCGCAGGAAATCTCGAGCTATGTGCCGGATCTTTTGCAAGATCTGGGCATATTCATGGTCGTTCAAGGGCTCTTTCAGCTCTTCGAGAAAATCCTGCATCCGGGTAACGACCGCGCTTGTTTCTGCGGTTTCCCGGCGTGGCTTCTGCTCTGTTTCTCCGGCAAAGTTTTCCGACCGGACATTTTCAAATTCACGCAGGTTGTTTTGTATGACTTGCAGGTCTGTTTCGTTGATCCAGATCGATCTGATCTGCCGGTCTGCGAGTCTTTTCGGTAATCCTCCTTCTGCAAGGAGTTGTGCGGCAGATTTCGTCAGTTCCTCGGCAAAAACGAGCAATTCGTTATCCGTCAATTCCGGGAGGAAAAGCAGGTGCCGAACACGCCGTTCCACCAGCTTGACCGCCAAAGAGGCCAGATTTTTATTGCTCGGTGCCAAGGGGACGCTATCAAGGCTGAAGCCTTTTTGCGTCACATGGTATGGGTGGGGATCATGGCGTTCCAGCAGTGGTTGAAAGGCCGTTGACGCATCTTCGGTCACTTTTTCCAGGGACGGGTGTCCCGGCGGGTAGAAGGAGAGTGCCCTGATCAGCTTAATCAGCCCGGTGAGTGCAGTTTCCAAGTCGATCGTCAACGTATGTCCTTTAGCGGAAAGATCCATATCCCGTCTCAATCTGTGATGTCAGTACTGATTCACTAGGAGGTTGTCCTAGAACATTCACTATCTTAGGGTGGTTTGGACGATTTCACAACAATTCATTGCAGCGCGGGGATAAGGGTGTTTCCTCGCAGTTTTGTATGCAGCAGTCTCTCCTGCGTGAAACAATGCGGCTATGCAGGATTATCCGCCGCATTGGGCCATTGTTTTCCGCTCCGTGCTGTGATAAATGGACAGGAATGTTCATCATGAGAACAGCAACAGGTCTTTTCGCTACGCAGATCGGTCGTTTATGAGTGCCAACAATCTGATTCTGGGTATTACCGGCAATATTGCTTCAGGGAAGAGTGCGGTTGCCCGCATATTTGCGGCGCACGGGGCGGCACTGGTCGATGCTGATCACCTGGCTCGCGAGATTGTTGCGCCGGGACACCCGGTATTACAGCAGTTGGTGAAGCGGTTCGGTTCTGAGGTGTTATGGAAAAATGGTGAGCTTGATCGCGAACGCCTGGGGCAGATCATTTTTGCCGACAAGCTGGCGCGGGAGGATCTAAACCGCATCACCCACCCGGCCATTGCCAAGTTGGCGATCGAGAAGTTACAGCAACTTAAAACCACCCCGGGTATTCCGCTGGTGGTCTACGAGGCGCCGCTACTGTTTGAAGCGGGGGCCGAGGGTCGGGTCGACCAGGTTCTGGTGGTGAAAATCGATCCCGCTGTGCAATTGCAGCGGCTGA
>JAUVEB010000023.1 GCA_030595055.1 Desulfuromonadaceae bacterium | reverse complement strand
TTGCTTTCCAAACTTGTCGGGGTTGTCGATGAGATCGGCGCAGCGAACAATATGCAGGTATTGGCCGGCGTCGAACTGACCCATGTTGCGCCACCGCAAATTGCTGCGGCAGTAAAGCTGGCACGTGAAAAGGGCGCAGAGCTGATTGTCGTTCACGGCGAAACGATTGTCGAGCCGGTTATGGCGGGGACGAATCGGGCGGCCATTGAAGCCGGAGTTGATATCTTGGCCCATCCCGGACTGATTACTGCTGAAGATGTCCGGTTGGCTGCAGAAAAAGGGGTCTGTCTGGAAATCACTACCCGCAAAGGGCATTCTCTGACCAATGGTCATGTTGCTAAACTGGCACTGCAGTACGGGGCCAAGTTGGTGATCGACAATGATGCGCACGCGCCTGGGGATCTGGTTTCGTTGGAGATGGCGCGGAAAATTGCGCTGGGGGCCGGATTAACGGAAGAGCAGTTTCAACAGACGCGCAAAAACTCGGAAGAATTGGTTGCCAAGGCAAAACAATGACTTTTTGCCAGTGCCTCAAACATAGGTCGATGACTCAATGAATAAAAAAGATTTTGCATTTCTTAAGGAGTTGGTCGAAACTCCCAGCCCTTCAGGTTATGAACAACCGGCCCAGCGGGTCATCCGTGCCCAGCTCACAGCGCATGCGGACGAACTGAGTACCGATGTCATGGGCAACCTGATTGCCCGGCTTGAGGGGCAGGGCGGACCGAAACTGATGCTGGCCGGTCACTGTGATGAAATCGGCTTCATGGTGCAGTTTGTCGATGATAATGGATTTATCTTTTTCGGGGCCATCGGCGGGGTTGACCCGCACTTGTCGCCGGGGCAGCGGGTGCGCATCCATTCAGCGGGGGAAGAGATTAACGGTGTCATCGGCAAAAAGGCGATCCACCTGATCGAACCGAAGGATCGCGACACGGTGATCAAGCTGAAGAAGCAGTTTATCGATATCGGTTGCAGCAGCCGCGAAGAGGTGGAGAAACTGGTGCAGATCGGCGATCCGGTGACCTTTGCCGTCGGGGTGGAACGGTTGCAGGGGGATCGTGTTACCTCGCGGGCTTTTGATGACAAGATGGGAGCTTTTATTGTCACCGAAGTGCTGAAAAAAGTGAAGCAGCAGGGGGGCGCCGACGCAGAACTGTATGCGGTGTCGACGGTCCAGGAGGAGGTCGGTCTGCGTGGTGGATCAACCAGTAGTTACGGAGTGAATCCTCATGTCGGGATTGTTGTCGAGGTCACTCACGCCACCGATTACCCCGATGCCGAACTGCAGGGGATCGGTCGCGTTGAGGTCGGCAAGGGGCCGGTGATCGCCCGTGGCGCCAATATCAATCCGGTGCTCTTCGAGCTGCTGGTCAAAACGGCCGCAGAGGAGAAAATTCCGATCCAGATCATCGGTGTGCCGCGTGCAACCGGCACCGATGCCAATGTGATGCAGCTGTCGCGCGGCGGTGTGGCGACGGCGTTGCTGGGAATTCCGTTGCGCTACATGCACACCCCGGTCGAGGTCCTGTCGCTGGCTGACCTCGACAATGCCATCTTGCTGTTGACCGCCGCGGTTAAGCGGATTGACAAGGAACATTCCTTCATTCCGCACTAAAAATTGATGGATGTTGTCAGCAAAAAGAGAGCCGGTCCTATTTGAACTGTAACTCTCAAGTCCAGTTTGATTGAAATCTGGTAAAATAAACGGCAGGGTCTGCAATCGAACCCTGCTGTTTTTCGTTGTGCCAACACCCCGGTGCAGGAGTCGGAGGATGAAGTTTTTCAGCAGTCTGATTCTGGTGATAACAAGTGTTTGCTGGTTGTTCGCGACAAGCGCCCCGGCAAAGGACATGGAAAAAGATTTCGCGGTCTGGCTGGAAAACCTCCGCGTGGAGGCCCGCTCCGCCGGAGTTTCGCAAGAGACCCTGGAGGCGGCCCTGACTGATGTCAAAGGGCCGCTGCCGCGTGTGATCGACCTCGATCGAAACCAGCCGGAGTTTACCCAGTCTTTGGAGGATTATGTCGCGGCCCGGGTCAGCGAGAAACGTATCGACAACGGACGCAGGATGATGAGCCGCTATCCGACCTGGCTGGGCCGGGTCGAACGGAAGTACGGAGTACAGAGACGCTTTATCGTGGCCCTATGGGGAATTGAGACGAACTATGGTGAGCACACCGGAAGTTTTCCGGTCATTCATTCGCTGGTCACCCTGGCCCATGACGGGCGGCGCAGTTCTTATTTCCGTAAAGAACTGCTTGATGCACTGCATGTCCTCGATGCCGGCCACATCCGCTTGAAGCGGATGAAAGGTTCCTGGGCCGGCGCCATGGGACAGTGCCAGTTTATGCCCTCCTCATTCCGCCGTTATGCCGCCGATGCCGACGGTGACGGTCGCATCGACATCTGGAACTCGGTTCCCGATGTGCTGGCTTCGGCGGCCAATTACCTTAAACAGGCCGGCTGGCAGGATGACCAGGCCTGGGGGCGCCCGGTAACGTTACCTGGAAAATTCGATTTTTCCTTGCTCGGCCTGGAAACTCGCCTGCCGTTTTCGCGCTGGCAGTCCCTTGGGGTGAGGAGCAGCGACGGTAGCGCCTTGCCCTGCCGCGATTTCAATGCCTCGCTGATCATGCCTGATGGTCCCGGCGGATCGGCCTACCTGGTTTATGACAACTTCCGGGTGCTTCTGGCCTGGAACAAATCCAACGCCTTTGCTGTTGCGGTCGGTACTCTTTCCGACCGGTTTGCCGCCAAAAGGAAAAATGGGGGTTGAACCGGGATACAGAGAACTGCCGCCCCTGGAACTGTCCAAAATATAGCACTCAATAGGAAAAGCCCCCGATCCGTGGATTGAGGGCGTTTTGCGTCTTATAGAGAGGTGTCCCCGGTCTTAAGCAAAATCACCAGGGCAAGGAGAACCTATATCGTTATTTGTCTTCAACATACTCGCCCCGATGTTCGCCAAGCAGGATCAAAATGTCTTCCTGGGTTTTTGGTGGAAGACACGGCCAATAATCACTATTCCGCAACATCCTGAAATCCTTGAAGAAATCTTTTCTGGGATGATCTTTGTGCCTCTCCTGGTCCATTACGGTCCTCCCTCCAGACAAATAAACCCTAAGACAAATTCCTATAAGGGCAAAGTAAAATTCTAGCAAAATAGAGAGATTTTTCAATGGGTCGTAGGTGGAAAAACTGCCGACGAAGACATTAATACAGACGGGTATAAACATTGACACAAAGTCTATCTGGAAGGAACAGGCAACCGCTTCGCTTCACTCAGCCGGGCGGATAGAGCTCGCTGTTCACTGCGGGATGGGTTTTCTTGCGATCATTGCCGGAATGGCTGCGGTTAAAAAATCTTCGATCCGGTCGGCAAAAATCAATTCCATTTCGGCCTTCACATGGTCCGGCAGTGACGGCAGGTCTTTTTCATTCTCACGCGGTAGGATTACGCGGTTGATGCCTGCCCGCCGGGCGGCGAGAATCTTTTCCTTGATCCCGCCGACCGGCAGCACTAAACCACTCAGGGTAATCTCTCCGGTCATCGCCGTATCGCCTCTGACCGGCTGGCCAAGATAGAGTGAGGCCAAAGCCGTCGCCATGGTGACTCCGGCCGAGGGCCCGTCTTTAGGGATGGCGCCGGAGGGCACATGCAGGTGCACAGCTTCAAAGCTCTTTGACATGCCGAGATCCTGAAAATGAGATGTGACATAGCTGTTGGCAGCCATGGCCGATTCTTTCATTACCTCGCCAAGGTGGCCGGTCAGGGTAAACTTTTCCCCCTCGGGAAGTTCGATGGCTTCAACATAAAGAATATCCCCGCCGGATTCTGTCCAGGCCAGGCCGGTGGCCACACCGGGGGAAAGTTCCTTGCGCAGTTGCTCAACAAAAAACCGTTCCGGGCCAAGCCGTTCGCCCAGGTCGGCAACAGCAATACTGACTGGAGCGGTCTCGCCCTCGGCAAACCGCACCGCCACCTTGCGGGCCAGGCGCCCCAGCATACGTTCCAGTTCCCGGACCCCGGCCTCGCGGGTGTAGCGACGGATGATAGCGACAATGGTCTCATCCGCCACGGCAAACTGCTCTGCCGGCAGTCCTGCTTCAGTCCTCTGCCGCGGGAAAAGGTACCGCCGGGCGATCTCCATCTTCTCTTCATCGCTGTATCCGCTTAAATGGAGGGTTTCCATGCGGTCCAGCAAGGGCTTGGGGATATTGTCGATGGTGTTGGCCGTGGTGATGAAAAAGACCTGTGAAAGGTCAAAGGGCAGATCCAGATAATTGTCGTGGAAAGAGTCATTTTGTGCCGGGTCAAGAATTTCCATCAGGGCAGCGGCCGGATCTCCGCGAAAATCGTGCCCCAGCTTGTCGATTTCATCCAGCATGAACAGCGGGTTTTTAACCCCGGCGCGACGAATCGACTGCAGGATCCTGCCGGGCATGGCTCCGATATAGGTGCGTCTGTGTCCACGCAGCTCGGCTTCATCATGCATGCCGCCAAGGCTGAAACGGTCGAATTTACGCCCGAGTGCCCTGGCGATCGACTGTCCCAGCGAGGTTTTGCCGACGCCCGGTGGCCCGATCAAACAGAGGATCGGTGCTTTGGCCCGGGGATTGAGCTTCATGACTGCAAGCTGTTCGATGATCCGCTCCTTGACCTCTTTCAGCCCATAGTGATCCTGGTCAAGTACCTGGCGTGCATTGGTTAAATCGAGGTTGTCCGTGGTGAGCGCCTGCCAGGGAAGTTCAAAAATCAGTTCCAAATGGGCCGAGGTGACCTGATATTCAGGCGAGGACGGGGGAATCTGTTCGAGGCGGGCCAATTCTTTTTCTACCTCAGCTTTGACCTTTTCCGGCAGCACGCACTCCTCGAACTTCTTACGCAACTCTTTGGCTTCCGTTTCTGGCGAACCTTCACCCAGCTCCTGCTGCATCGCTTTGATCTGTTCGCGGAGAAGGTATTTCTTCTGTTCTTTACTCAGCTTGTCCTGGGCCTGTTCGGCAATCTTCTTGCGGATTTCCAGAATCTGGATTTCATGGTTGAGATGGCCGTTGTACAGCTTCATCGCATCCCTGTCACTGGGAGCCGTCAGCAGCTCTTGCTCCTTCGCCAGGTCAAGCTGCAACAGCTTAGTCACCGGATAGACAAGTTGCATGATGTCTTCGCCGAGGGTAACAAAGGGGGGGAAGTGGAGCTGTTTTTCAGGGTGAGCCAGGGAAAAATATTGGCCGGTAAGTTCCAGCACTTCGCGTTGTAACGCCTCCGTTTCGATATTGTGAATTTTTGACAATGGACAGGGCCGCACCTGCGCCTTGAGATAGGGGTCTGTCTGGATAAAATCAATAATTGTTATGCGCTCCACCCCATGAACGACGATCTGTACCGTTGTGCCGAACCTGACTATGAGTTGGATGGTTGCTACGGTTCCCAGTTCATAGAGATCAGTCGGTTGGGGATTATCTGTCGCCGTATTCTTCTTGGCAAAGATCGCAATCATCCTGTTCTCACTTGCCAAGGCGACCTCAACAGCCTTGACCGATGCCGGTCTCTGGACCGAGATCGGCATGGCAACCGTCGGAAAGACTACGGTGTTTTCCAAAGGCAATATCGGCAAGGTGTATGATTGGCTTTCTGTGCTCATTTTTTTAGTCCGTTGCTCCTGATTTCATAATATTCTTCTGTTTGGGATAAGTTTACCATTAATAAGCCCCGCTCTTGCGATCAAAATGGCCCCGTAAGTCCGGACCGCTTCAATTACTAAATCGGTTATTAAATTCGTCATGCTGCTTGACAACTCATTAGCTCTACCGTAAACCTTTATAAGTTAGTGTTTTCGATGCTGTCAGCATGGCAGCTTTCGTCGGATTGAATTTTCTGCTGCGACAGGGATTGATCCCTTCCGCCTTCTCTGCCTCCCTGTCCTGAAGAGAACTGGAGTTTTGTTCATCATAGGGAGGTTTATTATGTCTGCTTCATGTTTTCGTTACCGAATTGAAAACCTGCTGGCCCATGCTGATGTGGCCATCAACGGCGACCGTCCCTGGGACCTGCAGGTCAATCATCCACGCTTTTTTCAACGTGTCCTGGCTCAGGGCTCACTCGGTTTTGGCGAAGCTTACGTGGATGGTTGGTGGAATTCCGAGTCGCTTGATCAGCTGCTGACCCACCTGATAAAGGCCAACCTTAATCAAAAAGTAAAATCTCTGGTCGTCGGTTACGATGCCCTCAAAGCGAAAATTTTCAATCGACAGGGTCGCAGCCGTTCTTTTGAGGTCGGCGAAAAGCATTACAATATCGGCAATGACCTGTATCGGCGGATGCTTGATTCGCGGATGATCTATAGTTGTGGTTACTGGAAGGATGCAGAAACGCTTGATCAGGCACAGGAACACAAGCTTGAGTTGACTTGTCGAAAGCTGCACTTGGAAAAAGGCCAGCAGGTTCTTGATGTCGGATGTGGTTGGGGGGGGACGGCCCGTTTTATGGCGGAACGCTACGGAGTGGAAGTTGTCGGTGTGACGATTTCCAGTGCTCAGGCAGAATTGGCCCGAAAACATTGCTCCGGATTGCCGGTGGACATCCGCTTGCAGGATTATCGTGATCTGGAAGGTCAGTTTGACCGAATTGTCTCAATCGGGATGTTTGAGCATGTCGGGTACAAAAATTATCGCACCTATTTTCGCAAGGCTGCTGAACTGCTCAAAGACGATGGCCTGTTTTTATTACACACCATCGGCGGGAATACCCCGGCCGTAAAAACCGATCCATGGATTGAACGTTACATCTTCCCCAACGGCGTGATCCCTTCGGCACAGCAGATCAGCAATGCTTTTGAAGGTTTTTTTGTGTTGGAAGATTGGCACAATTTCGGCCCCGATTATGACCGGACCTTGATGGTCTGGTACGATAATTTTAAAGCGGCCTGGCCTGAGCTGCAGGACGCTTATGATGATCGTTTCCGCCGCATATGGAGCTATTACCTGAATTGTTGTGCCGCTTCCTTTCGCGCACGTGATAATCAGCTCTGGCAACTGGTATTGACGAAGCAGGGGATTCCGGGAGGGCGGCAATTCCCGCGCTGATAACTGGTTTCCGGGTAACTATTCTGAACGGGTACTGATGTGCCGGTGCCGCTCATTCCAAGGCCGCCGATTGAATGAATAATGGCCATCCCCGGAGCTTGTCTGTCGCCATCCGGGCGACAGACACCCTTTCCATGGGCATCACCAGCACCTCTTGCTGAATAGCGACTCACGTCCATTGGGCGAATTTTCATAGAGTAACTTTTGATTTCCACAGTACGTGATTTCAGGTACTTACATTGAAGTTACTCAGAAGTTACGTTGTTTTTTCCCTTTTTTTTGCCACTCTCTTGCCAAAGGGGGCTTTTTTCACTCCGGGTTTGTAGCCACGATTATCAGCAGCTTTCCCTCGACCGAAAGTGCGGCGCTTGATCGGGCGTTCCAGCGATCCACTGCGGCTGCCGCTGTCGGGACTGATCTGCAGTTGCTCATCACAGACCCAGACTGTTTTCAGCTTGTGCAGTTTCTCTTGGGACAGATTTTTCGGCAGATCGACCAGGCTGAATTGGTCGAAAAGGCGGATTCTGCCGATGTCGCGACTGTTGAGATTTCCCTCATTACTGATGGCGCCGACGATATTCCCCGGTTCTACGCCATGCACCCGACCGACTTCGATGCGATAAGTTTGCATCTGTTCGTCGCTGGTTTTTCTACCTCGTCCCGGACCTGTTTCCCGCTCCGGTCGTTCTTCGCGAATTTCCTCGGCAAAACGCTCATCCGGTTGCAGTGGACGTTCTTTTTGCAGCAAGTAAGCAAGACTTGCAGCGATTTTACGATGACCGACATCATATTCACTCTGATACTCGTCAATCAGTTCTTCGAAAAATTCCAGATCCTGGGATTCCATCGCCTGAGCAATTTGTTCTTTAAAAAGTCCGATGCGCCGATTGGTAATATCCTTGCGGCTTGGTAAGGCCATCGCTTTAATGGGTTGACGGGTGGTTCTTTCAATGGCTGCGAGCATACGCTTCTCGCGTGGAGCGACAAACAGAATCGCTTTCCCTTCCCGACCGGCGCGGCCGGTGCGACCGATACGATGGATATAAGCTTCGGTGTCGTACGGAATATCATAATTGATCACGTGACTGATCCGTTTAACATCAAGCCCGCGAGCAGCGACATCTGTGGCAACGACGATGTCGAGGGAACCGTCTTTAAGACGCTCAATGGTTTTTTCGCGCAGCATCTGGGCCATGTCGCCGTTTAATGCTGCGCTGGAAAAGCCCCGTGCTCCCAGTTTTTCCGCCAGATCGACGGTCGCCACTTTGGTGCGGACGAAGATGAGCATGCCGTCGATCTCTTCTGCTTCGAGAATCCGGGTCAGGGCGTCCAGTTTATGCAATCCTTTGACCTGCCAAAAAAATTGGGAAATTTTTTCAACAGTCGAGGTTTTGCTCTTGATGCGAATTTCGACCGGGTCGCGCAGGTGTTTGCGGGCGACCTGAAGGACTTCTTTCGGCATGGTTGCTGAGAAGAGGGCGGTCTGTCGTTCTTGCGGGGCAAATCCAAGAATCTTTTCAACATCATCAATAAAGCCCATCTTCAGCATTTCATCGGCTTCATCAATGATGACGCAACTCAATTTGTCGAGCTTGAGAGTGCCGCGATTCAAGTGATCCTGAATTCGGCCGGGAGTTCCGACAACTGCTTGAACGCCGCGCCTTAACTGGCGTAACTGTTGGCTCATATTCTGGCCGCCGTACACCGGTAAGACCTGGAAGCCTTTGAGATGCCGGGCATAAGTCTGCATGGCTTCGGCAACCTGCAGGGCCAACTCCCGCGTCGGGGTCAGCACCAGGATCTGCGGCGCCTTCAGCTTCGGGTTCAGGCGACTGAGTAACGGTAAGGAGAAAGCTGCAGTTTTCCCGGTCCCTGTTTGTGCCTGGCCAAGCAGATCGGTTCCTGCCAGTAACGGCGGAATGCTTTGAGCCTGAATGGGGGTGGGTGTTTCGTAACCGACCTCTTGAATAACTTTGAGTACGGCTGGATGCAAGGAAAGATCGGAAAATGCTGGAACGGATTCTTCAGTCATAGTTAACCTGTCGACATGGGGTCGTTTTTTATGGTTTCGCAAAAGAGAATAGGATGGTTAGCCATCATTTTTTATTCGTTAGTTTTCATCCGGAAACGGCCTTTTTTCACAATCTCTGCGTCAATCTGCACGTTTGCTTGTGCGACGTAGACAGCTACGCCTCCGCGCAACCGCTTGATTTCTTTGACCTTGAGAAGAATTGCTCGTTTCCCATATGAAAACTTGCAGCGCACTCATCCGGAGTTTCCGGATGGGAACTCGTTAGCAAAAGATGCGCACCATAACGCATCTTTAAATGCTGAGCCAGATTTTTCGCTGAAAAAAACTGTTTGAGTTGAGTTATGCACTTTTTTTCATGATTATACGAGAGAAGATTTGCTTATTTTCTAAGGATGTATAAGATGTATAATCATTAATAAATCTATCAGATGCAAGGGGCTTTGTCATGACCAAACCGGAAAAGCAGGAAATATTACTGGAAAGCGGCACCAACGAGATGGAGATCATCGAGTTTTATGTCGGTTCGCAGCCACTGGGTATCAACGTGCAGAAATTAAAGGAAATTATTACCTACGATGCATCTGCACTGACGGTGATACCCGACAGTCCTCCGGCGATGCTTGGTGTGTTGATGATGCGCGGCAGCACAATTCCGTTGATCGATCTTAGGGCTCATCTGAATCAACGTGACCAGGGGCATGAGGAGCAGGATCAGCGTCCAGTTGTTTTGGTCTGTGAGTTTAATCACCGGATCAATGGTTTTAAGATTGATGGTGTTAATCAGATTCATCGCATATCCTGGGGCGATGTCCAGCCTCTGGCCGATTTTATCGGCCAGTACCGACCGAGATTCACCGGGAGTGTCAATATCGAGGGGCGGGAAATCCTGATTCTGGATCTGGAGTATGTCGTTAGTGAATTTGATCCCGATTCGGTTTTGGGAGACCCATCGGAAGTCGATGAACATGATTCGGATGTTGCGACACTGCGGAGGGATAAGCGCATTCTCATGGCTGAGGATTCGTCAATTATTCGCAGTAATCTGGAAAAAGTTTTTAATGACGCAGGGTTCGAGGGGCTGGAGGTTTTTGCCGATGGGGAAAGTTGCTATGAGCGTATCCTGGAATTGAAAAAGCTGGCCGATGAAGCGGGTGAAAATCTTCAGCAACCTTTCAACCTGTTGATCAGTGATATTGAGATGCCGAAAATGGACGGTCTGACGCTTTGTCGCAGGGTTAAAGAGACTTTGGGTTACAAGGATATACCGGTGCTGCTCTTTTCCTCTTTGATCAACCCGCCGATGGAAGTCAAGTGTGATTCGGTCGGTGCTGATGGCTATGCATCAAAACCGGAAGTTGCTAAATTGATCAACATGATGGATCATTTTTTGGGGATTGAGAAATAGTCGGCCCTTTCGAGAAGGATCGCTAAACGCCAGACAGCGGTATGTACTTGTCTGGCGTTTTTCGTTTTGACTGGCAAGTGATCTGTATTGACGTTAACCTGTGCCGTTATTAACCGCTTTTCTTCCTTTATATTTTATACACGCAGGAACCTATGAAAACGATTTCCGCGGAACTCGCCTATTTTTTGCGGGGCAGGGCCAGGCAGAATCTCAAGTTACTGATGCTTTACACTCTTTTTCTGCTGTTGCTGATTCTGGTCTATGCGATCCTGTTTCGCTATCTGATGCTCCATCTTGAGGGGCGCGAATTTTCCTTTATTGCCGGGCTGTACTGGACGATTACCGTTATGACCACGCTCGGCTTCGGTGACATCACTTTCCATACCGATCTCGGTTACGCATTTGCTGCCCTGGTGACGATTTCCGGGGTGGTGTTTCTGCTCATCATTCTGCCGTTCGGTCTGGTCAGTCTGTTCCTGGCCCCCTGGATCGAACAGCGGTTACGTTATCGGCCCGATTTTTCTTTACCGTCTGATACTTCCGGTCATGTGTTGATTTTCGGCGTTAATCCTACCGCGCGGGCACTGATTCATAATCTTAAAAGCCTCGCGATCCCTTTTCTTGTCGTGACCGGAGACTATCAGGAATCGTTGCGTCTGGAGGAGAAAGAGGATATCCGCGTGGTTTGGGGTTCGCTGACCGATAAAAAGCTCCTTTGCAAAGTCCGGGTCGATTCGGCGCGCTATATCTTTGCCAATCTCAACGATACCCAGAATGTCAATCTTTGTCTGACGATACGGGCCATTTGTAAAACCCCGATTGCGGCAATTGTTGATGATGCCGAGCATATCGAACTTATCCGGTTGGCCGGGGCTGACAAGGTGGTGCCGTTGAAGCGGATCATCGGGCGTTATTTGGGGATTCGTTCCACCACACAGGGGGCTCTGGCTCATATCCTCGATTCCTTCGGTCTGTTGAAAATTGCCGAGATCCCGGTTTACGGCACCCCTTTTTCGGGGCTGACCCTGGAACGTGCGCAAATCCGTCAACAGACCGGGCTGGCGGTGATCGGTGTCTGGGAACGTGGAGTGTTTACCGTGCCGTCAAAAGATACGGTTCTTTCGCCGACATCTCTGGTGGTTCTGGCGGGAACCCGTGAGCAGTTGACGCGGATGGAGCAGTTGACCGGGGAGCAGGCCGGAGACGATCTGGTCTTTATCCTCGGGCACGGTAAAATTGGCTGTGCAGCAGCCAACTTTCTCGATCATAAGCCAGTTCCTTATCTGTTGATCGATCAGGTCGAGAACCCGAACTGCGACAAACATATTTCGGTGATAGGTGATGCCACCAATTGTCAATTACTACGCAATTCGGGAATTGAGCGGGCCAAGGGCTTGATCGTGACGACCAATGATGACAGTACCAACGTCTTTCTCACTTTGAGCAGTCGTCATACCAATCCGCATATGCGGATTGTCGCTCGGGCGAACACGGAAGAGAATGTCGAGCAGCTTTATGCGGCCGGGGCTGATTTTGTCGTTTCCAATGCCTCGGTCGGGGCGAACATTCTGACCAATATTCTGGAAGCGAAAGAGTCGATTTTTCTTACCGAAGGGTTGACGATCTTCCGTCTCCCACTGCCTGAAACATTGGTCGGTAAAACGATTGAGGAATCACGGATTCGGCCACTGACCGGTTGTTCGGTTGTTGCCCTTGAAGTGGAAGGGGCCGCCCCGCTCCCTTCACCATCCCCGGATATAAGGCTGGAGATCGGGATGAAATTGGTTCTCATCGGCAGCACCCACCAGGAAGAGGAGTTCTGTCTTCAGTTCGGCAATAAATCCTCCTGAATAAAAAGTGCCGAATTCAAGTTCCGCCAGTGAAGCGGGTCTTTACGGGTGTTTGAGTCGTTTACTGAGATCGGCGAAAGGGGAGTGGGCCAAGGTCGGACCCTTCTGACGGGTGGGGCTCTCTTCGTCGCGTTGCTCCTGTATACCGCGGGAATGTTCGTGGTCGTGGCAGTAGAGACAGAGCAATTGCCAGTTGCTGCCGTCAGGCGGGTTGTTATCATGATTATGGTCAACGTGGTGCACCGTCAGTTCACGGATCTTCTGACCCTCAAATTCACGGCTACAGCGCCCGCAGACATGTGGGAACAGTTTTAATGCCTGCTCTCGGTAGCCGGACTGGCGTTGCTGCTCTTCCTTGCGCATCTCGGCAACGCGACGATCGCGATATTCATGGCTTTTTTTGTCTGTTCCGGACATATCTTTCCTTCAGGATGTGGGTGGCAGCTTATTTGTCTGCTGCAGGCCGAAATTTCAGGAGTAGCAACGCCAGCAGCGTCAGGTTGGCGATCATCGCCACCAGCATTGCCAGCCCGGTAAACAAACCAAAGTAGATCGTCGGGATAAAGTTTGATAGCGTGAGAATCGAGAAGCCGATAATGATGGTGATCGAGGTGTAGTACATCGCCCGTCCGACACTATCGTGGGTTCGTTTCATGGCAGCAAGATAATCGCCATCGACGAGAATCTCATGAGTAAAGCGATGTACGTAATGGATGGTGTCATCGACCGCGATACCGATGGAAATGGCGGCAATGGTGATGGTCATAATGTCGAGAGGGATGTTCAGCCAGCCCATCAGGCCCAGAACTGCTCCAGCAGAAATCAGGTTGGGAATCAGGGCGATGGTTGCCAGTCTCAAGGAGCGAAACTGTACTATGAACATGCCCATAATCACCAGGAAGACCATACCGATGGTCATGATCTGGGAACTGAAAAGGCTCTGCAGGACATTGTTGTAAAGCACCAGCATGCCGGTGAGATGAACTTGTTCCGGCTTGAGTTCCAGCTTGTTCGTCAGGTCATGTTGGATTTTTTCCAGGAGCGCATTGCGTCGTAGTGACGGATCGGATTCAAAAATCCGCATGGTAAAGCGCACCTGATTACCGTCCGCCGACATGTAGGGTTTTATCAGCGAGTCCTCAATCTGCTCCGGCAGTTTTTTGTGGATGACGGCCAGAGAGATATTGTCGAGAGGCAGGTCATTATTGAGCTGTTGCATCATGCTCATGGTGGTCGCCATTGACAGTACCTTCCCGGTTTCCGGCAGGCTGTCGAGATAGTTATGAATATTGTGCAGTGTTGGAATCTGGTAACTGTTAAACCAATAGCTACTTCCGGAAAGGCCGACATCGGCTTCCTCTTCAGCGAAGAAATCATCGGCAAAAGGGTCGTCTTCGAGAAAGTCGTTTTCCTCTGCCCGGGCGGCAAAAAAGTCCGGGTCGGCATCGATGACAACATCCAACGGGGTTGTCCCGCCGAGCTGTCGATCGATCAGTTCCATTCCCTGGTAAATTTCGGTCGATGACTTGAAATTATCGATAAAGCGATTTTCCACGGTGAGCCTGGAAATGCCGACGGCACTGAGAATGGCCATGAGCACAAAAATCCCCAGGGTCAGGTTGCCGCGGTGTTCAACCCAGCGGGCACAGGTCCGGGTCATGGCTCCGGTGATATCGTAGCGCGGAGTGAAGTGGACCGGTTTGAACAACATCAGTCCGGCCGGGAAGAGGGCGAAGGAAATCAACAGGGCAAAACAGATGCCGATCGCCATCATCCAGCCGAAATCGATCACCGGTCGAATGTCGCTGATCAGCAGCGAGGCGAAAGCGACAATGGTGGTCAGGGCGGTGTAAATACTGGGGATTGCCTTGCTGCGAATCATTTCCCGCACCAAAGTCAGCTGATCTGCATCCGGCATCTTGGTGTAAAGCTCGTTGTACTGGACGATCAGGTGAACACAGAGGGAGAGGGTGATGATCAGGAGTAACGAGGTAAAGTTGGAAGAAACAACGGTAACCTTCCACCCCACCAGACCGAGAAATCCGAACATAAAAAAGACCGAGGAAAAACAGCAGAGCATGGGTAAGATCACCCAGCGCAGCTTACGAAAGATCAGTGCCAGCATGCCGACCAGGAAAACCAATACGCCGAGACCGAAAGCGGCCAGATCGTGGCGGATGAAATCGATCATGTCTGCGACGATCATCGGCAGGCCGCCGAGAAAGAGCTCGGAATTTGTCCGGTGGTTGTCCATGATGGTCCGCACCCGGGCAATATCGATGGCTTCTTGTTCGGAAAGTCGGGCACTGTATTCGTTGAATGCCGTAACCGCTTGTTCCAGCTGTTTATTCTCTACCGCTGTCAGTGGTTGCTCCAGCCTCTTTTCACGCAGGGCGTTACGTTTTTCCAGCAAGGCATGATAGGTTGCATCCCGTTTAAAAAACACCTGAAGCGCGGTTGTCTTGCCGTCAGGGCTGACCAGCAAGTTGCTGTAGAGTGGGCTGGTTTTGAATTCACGCCGAACCAGTTCTGTGTCGATATCCGGCGTTTCCAGGGTGCGGACAGCGTTTTTCAGATCGCCGAGCGTCAAGCGTGGGCTATCGATCAGGGGAACATCGAGAATACTGAGAACACTTCCAACGCGCTCTATTGTCAGCAGACTGTCGCGTAATTTACGCAGGTCGTTCAGGGTTGCAGGTGCGTACAGATCCTGTTTCGGGGAGTAGCTGACCACCAGGAAATCTTCTGAGCCGTATTTGGCGCTGATTGAGCGATGGTATTTCAGGTTCTGGTCGTTCTCCAGCAGCAGAGAATCGGCGGAAGCATCGAGGCGGAAATCCTTGGCATAAAATCCAACCGCAGCAACAATCAAAAACACTGCGAGCAGGGTGAAAATCGGCTGTCTTAAGACGCTACGTTCATAGAGTTTCAAGAGTGTGGCGGACATCTGGATCCTTGCTTGTCTGGAATTTCAATGGTGAACAGGTTGAGTATAGCTGTACTCCAGATGAAAATGGTAGTTTTCGTCATGTTATGTCAGACAGTTCCCGCTGAGCCGCTATAAAAATCACTGTTGGATTCTTTGGTTCTTTGGATACTCTGAATAAAAAAGCCCCATCCGAATGGATGGGGCTTTTTTGATCGCTTGCAAAAAAAGACTTAGAGACCAAACTGTTTGAAGAAGTCGTTTCCTTTATCATCAACCAAGATAAATGCCGGGAAATTCTCAACCTCAATCTTCCAGACAGCTTCCATTCCCAGTTCCGGGAAGTCGATACATTCGACCTTTTTGATATTCTCTTCAGCCAGTACGGCAGCCGGGCCGCCGATTGAGCCGAGGTAGAAGCCGCCGTTTTTCTTACAGGCATCGGTGACCTGCTGCGAACGGTTCCCCTTGGCGATCATGATCATCGAACCACCGTTTTCCTGTAGCAGTCCGACGTAGGAGTCCATACGGCCGGCCGTGGTCGGGCCGAAGGATCCGGATGCCTTGCCGGGCGGAGTCTTGGCCGGGCCGGCATAGTAGATCGGGTGGTTCTTGAGATAGTCCGGCAGCGGTTTGCCGCTGTCGAGGATTTCCTTGAACTTGGCGTGAGCGATGTCGCGTCCGACAACAATTGTTCCCTTGAGCAGCAGCGATGCACCGACTTCGAGCTTACTCAGGTCGGCGAGGACTTCAGTCATCGGGCGATCGAGATCAATACTGGTGCCGCGACTCTGCCTACCGGTGCGGTATTTTTCCGGAATTAAACGGCCCGGGGTACGGTCCATTTCCTCGACGAACAGGCCGTCTTTGGTAATCTTGGCCTTGATGTTGCGGTCGGCTGAGCAGGAGACGGCCATGCCGACGGGGCAAGAAGCACCATGGCGAGGCAGGCGGATGACGCGAACATCGTGAGCAAAGTGTTTGCCGCCGAACTGGGCGCCGATGCCGAGATCCTGAGCCGCTTTGAGCAATTTATCTTCAAGCTCGATATCCCGGAACGCTTGGCCGTGCTCATTTCCTTCGGTCGGCAGATTGTCGAGGTACTTGGCCGTGCCGAGCTTGACCGTTTTCATTACGGCATCAGCAGAGGTGCCACCGACGACAAAGGCCACGTGGTACGGAGGACAGGCGGCTGTCCCAATAGTTTTCATTTTGGCGACGAGGAAGTTAAAAAGTGCATCAGGGGTGAGCAAGGCCTTGGTTTCCTGATAAAGCATGGTTTTGTTGGCAGAACCGCCACCCTTGGCGATAAAGAGGAACTTGTAGGCATCATCGTTCGTGGAGTAAATGTCAATCTGCGCCGGCAGGTTGGTGCCGGTGTTCTTTTCATTATACATATCCAGGGCAACGGTCTGGCTGTAACGCAGGTTTTCTTCGGTGTAGGTTTTGTAAACACCCTCAGAAATCCGCTCAGCATCGTTGCAACCGGTCCAGACTTGCTGACCTTTTTTGGCAACAATGGTTGCTGTTCCGGTGTCCTGGCAGAGCGGCAGTTCAAATTCGGCGGAAATTTCTGCATTGCGCAGAAATGCCATGGCCACACCCCGGTCATTTGGCGAAGATTCCGGGTCGCTGAGAATCTTGGCGACCTGCTCGTTGTGCTCGGGACGCAACAAGAATGAAACATCACGCATGGCTGTGTTGGCTAAAACCGTCAGCGCCTCCGGCTCAACCTTGAGTACCTCTTTGCCGTCGAAATTGGCAACACTGACGTACTTTTCAGAGCCTTCGATTTTGTAGTACTTGGTAGTGTCCGCGCTCAGCGGCATGGGATCCTGATACTTGAAATCGGGCATCTTCTCACTCCTTGGGCATAGGGAAGGGCATACGGGCCAGATCGCCCGCAAATAAACACGTGGCAAATAAGCGCATACATTATAGGTGAATTGTTGTGCGTTGTCGACTTCTATTCAGCTTTTTTGCTGTGTCGAAAATACCCGAGCAAAACACTTTAAATAATTGACAGAAATGCTCAGGTATGATAGCTCATGCTGAAGTTTTTATCCGGGAAACGAGTGAGTGACTCATTTTTTTGTCCGTAATTCCAGGTTTGGAGGTAACTAGAATGTTTTCGCAGCTTAAACAAGATCTAAGGGCGGTTTTCGACCGCGATCCGGCGGTGAGAAGTGTCTTCGAAGTTATTTTCTGTTACCCCGGTTTTCACGCCATGCTGTTTTACCGACCTTCTCATTGGTTGTGGACGCACCGCTGCTATTTCCTCGGGCGGTTTGTTTCGCATGTCGGTCGTTTCATGACCGGGATTGAAATACATCCCGGAGCAGTCATCGGCCCCAGTTTTTTTATCGATCACGGTATGGGGGTTGTGATCGGCGAGACTGCTGAGATCGGTGAGAACTGTACCCTTTATCATGGGGTGACTCTGGGAGGAACTTCCTGGGCTAAAGAGAAGCGACATCCGACGCTGGAAGACAACGTTATTGTCGGTTCCGGGGCGAAAATTCTCGGACCTTTTACCGTCGGTCGTGATAGCAAGATCGGGTCGAATTCGGTTGTCGTCAAAGAGGTTCCCCAAAGTGCGACAGTCGTCGGCATCCCCGGGCGGGTGGTTCTTTCCGGCGAACAGCAATCGGGTGTTGATCTGGAGCATGGCAACCTGCCCGACCCGGTGGCCAAGGCTGTGAGTTGTATGATGGAGCAGATCGGTCGCCTGGAGGATCAGGTTCAGGGTCTGAAACAAGAACAACAGGCGCTGAAGGCTGAGGTGGAACGAACCAGGGGGACGGAGAGCCGCTGATGAGAATGTCGACCAAGGCCCAATATGCAGTTTGCGCGCTGGTCAGACTCAATCTCTCCAGTCATGGCGAACCGGTCTCGATCAAGGAAATTTCCCGCCGTGAGAATATCTCCTCGACCTACCTTGAGCAGTTGTTCGTCAAATTGCGTCGCGGAGATATTGTAAAAAGCGTCCGCGGACCGGGGGGTGGTTATGTTCTGGCTCGGCCTGCTGCTGATATTCGTGTCGATCAAATTATCGATACGGTTGAAGAAACCCTGGTGCCGGTTTCCTGTATGAATTCCGACGGCAGCTGTCGCTGCACAACGGAATGTGCAACGCAGTCGGTCTGGCAGGGTTTGGGTGAACAGATTCGTAATTTCCTCGCATCCAAAACATTGGAAGATTTAACCGTTGAAGGGCGCCGAAAATGCGGCGGCTGAGCTGTGTTTCGGTATTTATAACAGACCGTATCAATCGATCGTCATTTGGAGGATTTAAGTGAAAAAGATTTACCTGGACAATAATGCAACAATGCCGGTCAAGCCGGAAGTTCTTGAAGCGCTGTTGCCGTTTTACCGCGAACAGTTCGGCAACCCTTCAAGTCTTCACTGGGCGGGCCGGATGGTCAGTGGTGCGGTGGAAAAAGCTCGTGAGCAGGTGGCGGCTCTCATCAATTGCTCGCCGGCAGAGATCGTCTTTCTCTCCTGTGGTAGCGAAGGCGATAACTTTGCCATTAAGGGAACAGCAGACGCCCTTAAAGACAAGGGGAATCACATCATTACGACATCGGTCGAGCATCCGGCCGTTATGGAAACCTGTGAGTTCCTGGAAAGGAACGGCTACGATGTCACTTATCTGAAAGTCGATGAAGACGGTATGCTCAACCTGGCTGACCTGGAAGCCGCCATTACCGATAAAACCATCCTGATCTCCGTGATGTGGGCGAATAACGAAACCGGTAATATCTATCCGATCGAAGAGATCGGGAAAATTGCAAAAAAACACCAGGTACGTTTTCATACTGATGCCGTGCAGGCGGCTGGTAAAATTCCCGTTGACGTGCAGAAAGCCAATGTTGATCTGGCGGTTATTTCCGGCCATAAACTCGGCGCCCCGAAGGGCGTCGGGGCGATTTACATCCGGCGGGGTACCCGTTTGACCCGTCTCATGCACGGGGGGCACCAGGAGCGCAACCGGCGTGCGGGGACCCATAACGTGGCCGGTATCGTCGGGATGGGGGTTGCCTGTGAACTGGCCCTGCAGAATCTGGAAGAGAATTATACTTACGTAAGAAAGTTACGTGACAAGCTTGAATCCGGGATCAAGGAGCTGGTGCCGGAAATCAAGTTGAATGGGCACCCGAACCCTGACCTGCGTTTGCCGAATACCCTGAACATCAGCTTCGCCTATATTGAAGGTGAGGCATTGTTGCTCCATTTCGACCTGAAAGGCATCGCTGCTTCCTCGGGTTCGGCATGTACTTCCGGTTCACTTGAGCCGTCACACGTTATGGGCGCCATGTGTGTTGAGGTGATTCTGGCACATTCCAGTACCCGGTTCAGTTTGGGGACTGACAACACGGCAGAAGATATCGATTTTGTCCTGCAGGAACTGCCGCCGATTGTACAGCGGTTGCGGGAGATGAGTCCGTTGTATAATAGAGATGAGCTCACGCCGTTGAGCTGTGACGAGTGTCGCATCATTCGTCGGATCTGAATTTCGGGTCGATCAGCAAATCGTCGAGAAGAATACGAGGAGATATCTTATGTACACAGATAAAGTTATGGACCACTTTTCCAATCCGCGTAACGTGGGTGAAATAGAGAATGCCGACGGGGTTGGCGAAGTCGGCAATGCGTCCTGCGGCGACATTATGAAAATCTACCTCAGGGTGGAAGATAACGTTATTCAGGATGTCAAGTTCAAGACGTTTGGGTGTGGCGCGGCGATTGCCACTTCCTCGATGGTGACAGAGATGGCCATCGGTAAAACCATTGACGAAGCTCTGGTATTGACCAATCAAACTGTTGCCGAGGCCCTTGACGGTTTGCCGCCGGCGAAAATGCACTGCTCCAATCTGGCAGCGGATGCCCTGCATGAAGCGATTAAAAACTATAAAGAACATAACGCTTAATATTGATAGTTAATGTAAGCCATCAAGTGCAGGAGGGCGCCACGGTGAGTGGTTGCCCTCCTTTTTCTGTTCAGGAACTGATGTGAAAAAACAACGAATAGTCGTCGCTATGAGCGGCGGAGTCGATTCTTCGGTGACTGCGGCCCTGCTTAAAGAACAGGGCCATGAGGTCATCGGGATGACCATGCAGATCCGGGATTATTCCACCTTTACGGCAGAAAACGACGACAGTTTCGGGCCCTGTTGTTCGCTGGATGACGTTTACGATGCACGCCGGGTCGCTGAACAGCTCAATATTCCATTTTATGTTGTCAATTTTGAAGAAGATTTTAAACGGGAAGTGATCAATCGCTTCTGTGATGAATATTTTGCCGGGCGTACGCCTA
>JAUVEB010000071.1 GCA_030595055.1 Desulfuromonadaceae bacterium | reverse complement strand
TTACGGTTATGAAACTGTGGTGGTTCGCATCGCAAAAGCCTGGGACAGCCCCCACCCTTCGCCTTCGCTCAGGAGCCGGTGGGGACAGTCCCGGTTTTGCTGGGGAGCGTGCTACGAACCCTTAAAGCTAACGCCATTCGTGACACAGATACGATTTAAAGCCCCGGTTCTTTCGAGCCGGGGCTTTTTTAGTTGGTGATGTTGTTGCCGCTACTGCCGGGTCAGATTCCGATATTTGATCCGGTGCGGCTGGTCGGCGTCTTTACCGAGCCGTTTCTTGCGATCTGCTTCGTATTCGGAATAGTTTCCTTCGTACCAGGCCACCTGTGAATCCCCTTCAAAGGCGAGAATGTGGGTGGCGATCCGGTCGAGGAACCAGCGGTCGTGACTGATGATCACCGCGCAGCCGCCGAAGTTTTCCAGACCTTCTTCCAGCGCCCGCAGGGTATTAACGTCCAGATCGTTGGTCGGCTCATCGAGCAACAGCACGTTGGCCTCTTCGCGCAGCATCTTCGCTAAATGAACCCGGTTGCGCTCACCGCCGGAGAGCACGCCGACCTTTTTCTGCTGATCGCTGCCGGAGAAGTTGAAACGAGCCACGTAGGCGCGGGCGTTGACTGATTGGCTGCCAATCTGGATGAAGTCCTGACCGCCCGTCACCTCTTCGAAAATCGTCTTGCTGCCGTCCAGTTCGCGGCTCTGGTCGACGTAGCCGAGCTTGACTGTTTCGCCGACTTTAAAGCTGCCGTTGTCCGCCTGCTCCTGGCCGGTAATCATCTTGAACAGGGTCGATTTTCCGGCACCGTTGGGGCCGATCACGCCGACGATCCCACCGGCAGGCAGGTTGAAACTCAAATTATCAATCAGCAGTCGCTCGCCGAAGGCCTTGCTGACCTCCTTTGTCTCGACAACGATCCCACCCAGACGTGGGCCTGGCGGGATATAAAGTTCGAGGGTTTGCTCTTTTTCCAGACCCTCGTTGCCGAGCAGTTTTTCATAGGAATTGATCCGCGCCTGTGCCTTGGCGTGACGCCCTTTGGGTGACATGCGAATCCACTCCAGTTCGCGCTGCAAGGTCTGTTGGCGTTTGCTTTCGGATTTTTCTTCTTTGCGCAGCCGCTCCTGTTTCTGTTCCAGCCAACTTGAGTAGTTCCCTTTCCAGGGGATGCCGTGGCCGCGATCCAGTTCGAGAATCCAGCCGGCAACGTTATCGAGAAAGTAGCGGTCGTGGGTGACCGCGATGACGGTGCCGGGGTAGCGCTGCAGGTGCTGCTCCAGCCAGGCGACGGTTTCGGCATCGAGGTGGTTGGTCGGCTCATCCAGCAGCAGGATGTCCGGTTTCTGCAGCAGCAGACGACAGAGAGCGACACGCCGTTTTTCCCCACCGGAAAGCACCTTGATCGACGTCTCCGGTGGCGGACAGCGCAACGCCTCTTCGGCCAGCTCCAGACGCGAATCGAGATCCCAGGCATCGGCGGCGTCGAGGGCATCCTGCACCTCAGCTTGGCGTTCCAGCAGCTTATCCATGTTACAATCGGGGTCTGCGAAGGCGTTGTTGATCTCTTCGAATTCGGCGAGCAGGTCGACGACTTCCTGCACCCCTTCTTTGACCACTTCGCGGACAGTTTTGCTGTCATCGAGCTGCGGTTCCTGCTCCAGGAAGCCGACACTGTAACCTGCTGAAAGGACCGCTTCGCCGTTGAACTCTTTGTCGACTCCGGCCATGATCCGCAGCAGGGTCGATTTCCCCGAGCCGTTGAGGCCGAGCACGCCGATTTTAGCGCCGTAATAATAGGAGAGAGATATATCCTTGATGATCGGTTGTTTGTTGTAATGCTTGCTGACCCGCATCATCGAGTAGATGATTTTCTTTGTGTCTTCGCTCATGGCCACGGTCCTTTTTATGTCATAAAGATAATCTTGCTACGCAGACGAACTGCGACTGTATAGCATTTTGCCGGGGTGGGCCGCAAGAGTTAGGCTTCACTCCAATCTGCCCCCCGCACCTGTTTGGATAAAGGGCGGCTGACAGATTTGGGGAGCGAGAGTCCTCTCTTGCATTTGCATGGTTTTGGTGCTAGGATTTTCGGCGTGAACAACTCTCAATTTCAGGTGCGAACTGCGTATGAGTCCTCGCGAACAGTTTGATGTTGGCGATGCGGCTTTGGCCGCGCAACTGTTCGGCCAACAGAATAAGCATCTCAAACAGATCGAAAAATCACTTGGTATCCGCCTCGGCAGCAAGGGGACTGTCCTGACCTTGGCTGGGGAACAGGCACAGGTTCAAGTCGGCTATCGCCTGCTGGAAGAACTCTGTGCCTTACTGCACGACGGAATGCCGCTCTATCCGACCGATATCGATTATGCCATCCGGATTCTCTCTGCGGATTCTTCAACCCACCTGAAAGATATCTTTTTTGATACGGTTTTTGTTTCGGCCCGCAAAAAAATCATCGCGCCGAAAAGTTTGGCACAGAAAACCTATATCGATAATATCCGGCAGAATCATGTAGTGTTCGGGATCGGCCCGGCAGGTACCGGAAAAACCTATCTGGCAATGGCGATGGGGGTGGCGGCACTGATGCGCAAAGAGGTCAGCCGGATCATGTTGGTGCGCCCGGCGGTTGAGGCGGGAGAAAAGCTGGGTTTTTTGCCGGGGGATCTGGCGGAGAAAGTTAATCCTTATCTGCGGCCGCTTTACGATGCTCTCTACGATATGGTCGATTTGGAGAAGGCCCGCGAAATGGTCGATAGCGGGGTTGTGGAGGTCGCGCCGTTGGCATTTATGCGCGGCCGGACACTGAACGATGCCTTTGTGATTCTTGACGAAGCACAGAATACCACCGCTGAGCAAATGAAAATGTTTCTGACGCGCCTCGGCTTCGGCAGCCGGGCAGTGATTACCGGCGATATTACCCAGATCGATTTGCCGCGAGACGCCCAGTCCGGGTTGTTGCATGCCATTGAGATTCTCGAAGGGGTTGCGGGGATCTCGTTTAATTATTTCACCGATGTTGATGTCGTTCGTCACCCGATTGTTCGGGCGATTGTCCAGGCTTATCAGGTGGCCGATCGTCGGGTGCCGAAAGCGAATCATCGACACAACGGATGAGTTCTGTCGCCGGGCGGCAGTGAGGTTTTATGACCAAGGAAGAACAGGAAAAAGCGCGCCAAGGCCGTGCCGCGATATTCGGCAATGGTGTTCAGGGTTTGCGGAACCTCAGTAACCCCCATTTGAGGGGTTGGCTGTTGCTTGCTGTTGCCCTGCTGTTGACATTAATTATTATCCCCAAGGGTGGTTTTATCCCCGACTATCATACTCCTGGGGATATCGCCTCCCGCGACATCAAATCACCGCGCGATTTGCTCGTTGAAGACATTCCGCTAACCCATGCCAAACAGGAAGAGGCATGGGGTTCGGTTCCTCCTGTTTATGATTATCAATCCGCTGCCGGTCCCCGGGCCGTGGAACGGATACGCCGCGGGTTGAGTCTTTTGCTGGAACAGCAAAAGACCCCCGAAATGCCCAAGCATGAAGGCCTGCTGCCCCAGTTAGAGTCTGATTTCGGTGTGCCGCTGACGCTGGTTGAATTTCAGGCTTTGCTCGAACTGCCGGTTGATCAGCACATCCCGGACTCGGTCGCCGATTTATTGTTGCCGGTTTTTGACCGGCCGATCGTCGCCAGCTTGCAGGTTTTTAATGTTGACCGCGACCAGCCGATTCTGCTGCGAGACCAAGCCGACGGTGAAGATCTGCCGAAGAAACTTCTGGCACGAACGATCGGTTTGAATGAAGCCATGGAACAGGCGAAAAGGCTGCTGAGTGAAATTTCCGGGCTGACCTCAGTTCAACAACTAACACTTTTAAAGCTGGTTCAGCAGCAGTTGCGGCCAAGTCTTTCATACAACGAAGGGGAAACGAAAGCGCGTCGCCAGCAGGCGCGAGATGCGGTTAAGCCGGTTCTTTTTCAGGTTAAAAAAGGGGAGATGATCGTTCGCGAGGGGGAGCGGGTGACCTCCGACCAGATTCTCAGGCTACGTGCTATTCGCGCGTCTGGACGGGACAACCGCAGTTTACCGACCGCCTTGGGCCTGCTGGTCTGTATCCTGCTGTTGATCTATGTCGGTTTTTATTTTGCTCGTAGAAATATTCGTAAATTTTGTCCCGATTCGCGCGATCTACTGTTTTTAGCGGCGGTGTTTTTAGCCTTGTTTGTCCTGATCAAGGTTTCAATTTTTATCGCCACAGCGCTTGGAAACACCTTTTCTTATATCGATTCATCCGCTTATTTCTACGCGATCCCCTTTGCTTTGGGGGCCATGCTGGTGCGGATCGTCCTCAATTCTGAAACGGCCCTGATGTTTGCGATCAGCAGCTCGATTCTGGTCGGGGTGTTGTTCGGGAACAGTTTGTTCATGGTGCTATTGGCCTTTATCAGCAGTCTGGTCGGCGCCCATGGTGTTCGTCATTGTCAAGAACGCTCGAGTATTTACCGTGCCGGAATGTGGGTGGGATTAGCCAATGCTGCCCTGCTGATCGGTATCCATTTCCTGGCCGGTCGTTCGTTCGAATTGCAGTTGCTCTGGAAAATCTGTTTTGGCCTTTTCGGTGGTCTGCTCAGTACGGTTTTTGTCACCGGGACCATTCCGCTGGTCGAAGCGATTTTCAAATACACCACCGATATTAAACTACTGGAACTGGCGAATATGAACTCGCCGATTCTGCGTCAGTTAATGGTCGAAGCGCCGGGAACCTATCATCACTCGATCCTGGTCGGCAATCTGGTCGAGTCGGCGGCTGAGGCCATTCATGCCAATCCGTTGTTGGCGCGGGTTTCAGCCTATTACCATGATATCGGCAAGATCAAGAAGCCGCTCTACTTCATCGAGAACGCCGGCGGTCAGCGCAACAAGCATGACAAGCTTGTCCCATCAATGAGTGCCCTGATTCTGACTTCGCATGTAAAGGATGGGGTCGAACTGGCGCGTGAGCACAAGTTGGGCCCGGAATTGATCGATATCATCCAGCAGCATCACGGCACCGCGCTGATCAAATTTTTTTATGATCGGGCCAAGAGCCAGGTGGAACCGGGGATGCTGCAGCCGTCTGAGCGGGATTACCGCTATCTCGGGCCCAAGCCACAGACCCGCGAGGCGGCATTGATCATGCTGGCCGATGCCATTGAAGCCGCCAGCCGAACCCTGATTGACCCGACTCCGGCGAGAGTGCAGGGGATGGTGCAGAAGCTGATCAATAATATTTTTATTGACGGGCAGCTTGATGAATGTGACTTAACATTAAAGGACCTGCACAGAATTGCCAAGAGCTTTAACCGGGTGCTGGCGGGTTCTTTCCATCAGCGGGTTGATTACCCGGAACCGGTACACATCGTTCGGGAAAAGAATGAGAAAAATATAAACGAGGCAGAACCTGAAAAGGTGAAAGTTAAGAGTGCGAATTCAGATAGAGAATCGGCAAGGGACATTAAAGATTCGGAAACGTCCCCTGCGAAAGATAGCGCAGAAGATCTTAAGCGTCTCGGGATATCCTGAGGCGGAACTGTCGATCCTGATTCTCGATAATATCGGGATTCAGAAGATCAACCGTGATTACCTGCAACGTGACCGGCCGACCAACGTTATTTCCTTTGCCATGCAGGAAGGGGAAGGAAAGGGGCTGCAGCCGTTACTGCTGGGGGATGTGGTGATTTCTGCGGAGCGGGCGGCAACTGATGCCGCTGAGGCAAATATCCCGTTTGAACATGAACTGGTGTTCTTGCTGTTGCATGGTGTTCTTCACCTGCTTGGTTATGACCATGAGCGGGGGACCGAAGCGGAAGCTCGGCAGATGGAAGCGCGTGAACGGGAAATCTTTACTATTTTACAGCAGGAATGTTTGTCTGCTGAAGGTTATCGGTTGAACTCGGGGAAGTGAGGGTGTTGCAGGTGGAAAAAGATCGTTCTCAGGAGTCCTCCGGCTGGACAAAGCGCTTGCTCGGCCTGTTTCGCAGCCGACCGGAGGCCGGCTCGGAAGAAGAACTGCAAAACCTGATTAACGTATCTGAGCAAAAAGGGATTATTGACGAAGATGAGGGGGACATGCTTCAGTCGATCCTGGAATTGGATGAAACCATTGTCCGTGAAGTGATGGTGCCGCGAACGGACATGGTTTGTCACGATGTGGAAAAACCGCTCAGTACCATCCTCAAGGTGATTCTCCAGTCAGGCCATTCCCGCATTCCCATTTATCGGGAGAATAACGACCATATCATCGGCCTGGTTTACGCTAAAGACCTGCTCCACTTCTGGGGACAGCCGCTTGATGAACTTCCGCTTGATGACATTCTGCGGCCTCCCTACCTCGTTCCCGAATCGAAACCGGTCAGTGACCTGTTGCGGGAATTTCGTGAGAACCGGGTGCATATTGCGATCGTCATTGATGAGTACGGGGGCACTTCCGGTTTGGTGACCATGGAAGATCTCATTGAGGAAATTGTCGGTGATATTCAGGACGAATACGACTTGGAAGATGAGTGGCTGGCTGAGGAACCGAACGGTTCTGTGCTGATTGACAGTCGCTTGAATATTGAAGAGTTTGAAGAATACTTTGAGATCGAAGTGGAGCGGGAAAAATTTGACACGGTCGGCGGTTATGTGGTGGAGCATCTCGGTCGGGTTCCGGCCGTCGGGGAGCGGATGAAAATCGACACGCTCGAGATGCTGGTGGTTGTCGGTGATCAGCGGGCGATCCGGCAATTACGGGTCTTCCCTCCGGTCAATGAAGTGGAGATTGAGCCAAGTTGATCCCGATGTTTCGTCTTGATCGCAGTTTGATAGCCTCCGCGGCGTCCGGCCTGTTGATGGCGTCGGCCTTTCCACGCCCTGATCTATATCCGTTGGCCTGGGTTGCACTGATTCCCCTGCTGCTGGTGATGCGGCGGCGTCCTTTTGCTTCAGGTTTTACCTGTGGTTGTGCGTTTTTTGCCCCGGTTCTTTACTGGTTGAACATTGTGATGACCACCTATGGTGGTTTGAACCCGTTTTTTTCCCTGCTCGCATACCTGTTTCTGATCCTCTACCTTTCCTTGTATTTTGCCGCCGCAACCTGGTTGGCCTGTCATCTGAAGGGACAGTTCAAGCTGCCGTACCTGTTGACTTTGCCGCCGCTTTGGGTTGCTCTTGAATATCTGCGGGGCCTATTGTTGACCGGTTTCCCCTGGGCGTTGTTCGGTTATTCCCAGCAGAATTTTTCTCTGGCGATTCAAAGTGCCGATGTCACCGGTGTTTACGGGGTCAGCTTGTTGCTGGTGGCAGTGAACTGTGCCCTCGCCTGGATACTGAGTGAATCAAAAAGCCGTTTGGCCTGGTTGGGCATAGCAGGAACGCTGCTGATGTCGATCAGTCATTTCGGTTATGGTGTCTGGCGAGAAAGTCACCCGCTGGATCAGCGGGATCAGCACCTCCAGGTTGCTGTGGTGCAGGGGAATATTGATCAGGCCGTCAAATGGAACCCGGAATATCGGCAGTCGACAGTTGACCGATATCAGCGACTTTCCGAGCTGGCGGCAGAGAATAATCCTGATCTGTTGATTTGGCCTGAGGCCGCAACGCCCTTTTTCCTGCAGGAAGAAATGCCCCTGGCGGCTCGGGTGCGTGCTTTGCCGGGTCAGTTGAACACCTATCTATTGGTCGGTAGTCCGGCTTACCAACAGATTGATGAGCAGCGCTTCGACTATTATAACAGGGCTTATTTACTGACCCCGGAGGGGCAGGAGTCGGGATACTCTGATAAAATCCATCTGGTCCCTTTCGGTGAATATGTCCCTTTCGGCCGTCTGCTGACGTTTATCAATAAGCTGGTCGTCGGTGTTGGTGATTTCGTTCCGGGCGAAGTCAATCCTCTGTCGCTGAATGGTCACAAGTTGGGGGTGCTGATTTGTTACGAAGCAATCTTTCCCGAACTGGCCCGCGCCTACGTTCGACAGGGAGCTGACCTGCTGGTCAACCTGACCAACGATGCCTGGTTCGGTTATTCTTCCGCCCCTTACCAGCACCTGGCAATGACCCGCTTCCGGGCGATAGAAAACCGGATCTGGCTGGTCCGCTCGGCCAATACCGGAATATCCGCCTTCATCTCCCCGTCCGGTACGGTGACCCGGGCCAGCTCTTTATTTACCACGGAGCAACTCAGCGGTCGGGTGGGGCTTGGTCATGCAGCGACCTTTTATACTCGCTTCGGTGACCTGATGGCCCAAGCGTGCTTGTTACTCTCTTGCGGTTACTCAATCGCTCTCTTTTGTGCCTTTCGCCGGCGTTCCTGATGTTTTGTTGACTCTCACTCAGGTTGCTCTCAGGATCGGTTCTAAATTGATGGGTTGAATTTGCCGGTCAGGAGCCTGAATGAGAGCCGGCAGTTTCTCCAACCCAACCCGTCTACGAATGTATTTTTTTGCCATGCGCAGTGAAATCAATCAGCACTCGGAAAGTGCGGCACGACATCAGCTGGAAACCCTACAGATGGAATTTGCAATGACGACAAGTTAAAATGTATCTATCGTCTGACCAAGCGGATTGCGAGAATTATTTTACCGCAGGAAATATGAAGATTTCGAGTTGGTGAATTGTCATTGACAGCAGCAGAATTTCACGACAATATTCTTTTTTTTCAGGTTCAGTCCAAGGTTTAAAAAGGGTGGCAGCTCATGATTAAATCGATCAAGGCAACAGCAGTTATTCCGGCCCGTTACGCATCAACCCGCTTCCCCGGCAAACCCCTGGTATTGATCAAGGGGCTGCCGATGATTCAACATGTCTGTCACCAGGTTTCCAAGGCAAAAACGGTTGAGCGGGTGATTGTTGCCACCGACGATGAGCGAATTGCCACGGCCGTTAAGGTCTTTGGCGGTGAGGTGATGATGACTCGGGTTGACCACCCGACCGGGACCGATCGCCTTGCCGAGGTCGCTGAAGGGATCAATGCGGAATTGATCGTGAATGTGCAGGGGGATGAGCCTCTGATTGATCCGCGCATGGTTGATCAGGCTGTGCAGCCGTTACTTGATGATCCGCAGATCAGGATGGGAACGTTGGCCGGCCGTATCGATCAGCTTGACGATTTTTACAATCCGAATGTTGTCAAGGTGGTAAAAGACTGTGCCGGACGGGCCCTCTATTTCTCCCGGGCGCCCATCCCCTGGCCACGAGACCTTTCACGAGAAGAATTGGCCGAGGCGCTCGACCGCGTTGCGATTTATCGTCATATCGGCCTCTATGTTTATCGCCGGGAGCTGTTGCTGGCATATCCACAGTTGCCGAAAACGCCCCTCGAATCGCTGGAAAACCTTGAACAGTTACGGGCTCTTGAAAACGGCATCCGGCTGCATGTTGCCGAGACCGAATTTATCTGTCACGGGGTCGATACCCCGGAGGACCTGGAACGCGTTTCCCGACTGATGTCGGAGCTGAACAGTTAATTAAAACAAGCTGTTAACTGGACTTGTTAAATGTGGACAGTTTTTTGCAGGATCGAGCTTTCTTTCGGTCCTGTTTCTGTGTAAGATCAACCTTTGACTTGACCACCACTCGTGACCATGAAGGTTTGTACAAAAGGTTGTGGAAGGTCATCACATATTTAAATTTGCAGAAGGAGCGGGATTGACAATGAAGACGAAGTTTCTCTTTGTCACCGGTGGTGTGGTTTCATCTCTCGGTAAAGGATTGGCCGCGGCATCGATCGGTGCCTTGATGGAGGCACGCGGGTTGAAAGTATCGATGCAGAAGATGGATCCCTACATCAATGTTGATCCCGGCACCATGAGCCCTTTTCAGCATGGCGAGGTATTTGTCACCGACGACGGCGCCGAAACTGACTTGGATTTGGGGCACTATGAGCGTTATACCTGTGCCAAGTTGTCGCGCAAGTCAAATTTTACCACCGGCCAGGTTTACGATTCGGTCATCCGTAAGGAGCGACGGGGCGACTATCTGGGCGGCACCGTGCAGGTTATTCCGCATATCACCAACGAGATTAAACAGAAGATTCTCGAAAACGCTAAAGGGGTCGATATTGCTATCGTTGAAGTGGGTGGCACTGTCGGTGATATCGAGTCGTTGCCGTTCCTCGAGGCGATCCGCCAGTTTCGCGCTGATCGTGGTCGTGAGAATGTCCTTTATATCCATCTGACCCTGGTTCCCTATATTCCCACCGCAGGTGAGCTGAAAACCAAGCCGACGCAACACAGCGTCAAAGATCTGCGTGCGATCGGTATCCAGCCGGACCTTCTGCTCTGTCGTTGCGATCGTGAAATCCCCCGAGACATGAAAGCGAAGATTTCTCTGTTCTGTAATGTTCCGGAAGAGGCTGTTATTACCGCCCGTGATGTTGCCACCATCTATGAAGTTCCCAAGGCATTTCATGATCAGGGGCTGGATGAGCGGATTGTTGACTATCTGAATATTTGGACCAAAACTCCTGATTTGCAACCCTGGGACCGGATTGTTGAACGGGTCAAGGAACCGGCCGGTGAGACGACGATCGCGATTGTCGGGAAATATGTCGGATTGATCGAGAGTTACAAGTCACTCTCCGAGGCTTTGACCCATGGTGGGATTGCCAACAACTGTCGTGTCAATCTGAAATATGTCGATTCCGAAGCTTTGGAACGGCACGGGGTCAATGGAGCTTTCGACGATGTTGACGGTATTCTGGTGCCGGGCGGTTTTGGTGAGCGGGGGAGTGAAGGGAAAATTGCTGCTATCCGTTATGCCCGAGAGAATAAACTACCCTTTTTCGGCATCTGTCTCGGTATGCAGATGGCGGTG
>JAUVEB010000048.1 GCA_030595055.1 Desulfuromonadaceae bacterium | reverse complement strand
CTTCAATCCTCTGTCGCAAGCCGGAATATTTTACCCTGTTACTGGTTACAGGCCGGATTGATCAAACCTGCGACGAAGCAGAGATGCTGGCGGGCCTGCATCGCACCATCCCCGATGAGAGCGATTTCTTTGCACTTAAGGCCGGGTTGCGGCACGATAAATTCGAGCAGATTCTACGCATCGGCAGCCGCGATCTGTGCGGCATGGCAAACCTCGAAGAGGTGACGGCCGAGTTGTCGGGACTGGCCGCAGCTAGTCTGCAACGGGCTTATGAAATCTGCAGTCGGCAATTGCAAGAAGAGTACGGACAACCGCTGGAAACCGTTGAAAATGGTAACTCATGTCTTGCCGAAATGACTATCCTCGGCATGGGCAAGCTCGGGGGACATGAACTCAACTTCTCTTCCGATATCGATCTCATCTATTGCTATTCTTCCAATCATGGTGAAACCAATGGTGGCAGCCGCGGTGAAAAGATCAGCCTGCATCGCTATTTTGTCAAACTGGCCGAAATGGTTTCCCGGGCCCTCAATCAGGTCACTGAGGACGGTTTTGTCTTTCGCGTTGATACCCGACTACGCCCGGACGGCAATAATGGCGATCTGGCAATTTCTCTGGATGCCGCGGAAACCTATTACGAATCCTGGGGGCAGAGCTGGGAACGTGCGGCATTAATCAAAGCCCGCCCGGTGGCCGGATCAATCCCCTTGGGGATGGAACTGTTACAACGGCTGAAACCTTTTATTTATCGGCGCTACCTCGATTTCGGCATGATCGAGGATATCAAGTTGATGAAGCAGAAGATCAATGTCAGTCTGGGTCGGGAGCAGGAACGGGAGCGCAACCTCAAGCTTGGCCGGGGTGGCATCCGCGAAATCGAGTTTTTTATTCAGGCGCTGCAACTGGTGAATGCCGGGACTAAGCCGATGTTGCAGGTCCGCAATTCTTTGCAGATGTTACAACTGTTGGAACAGGAGGCTCTGATTACCGCTGAAGAGCAACGCCTGCTCAGCGAAGCCTATCGTTTTCTGCGCACCGTGGAGCACCGGATTCAGATCGTGCAGGAACAGCAGACTCACTCGCTGCCGACCCGGGACGAAGAATTCCTGGCGTTGGCCCGTCGCAGCGGTTTTGTTGACAGTGAAAGCTTTACTGCAGAGTTGGAGCGGCAGCGCCAGGGGGTCAGTCACATCTTCAAAGATCTGTTTCACTCGGCAGAGGAAGAAGAGCAGTCCATCCGCCCCGAGGTCCGTTTTATCTGTGATGCTGAATCGGACCCGGATCGGGTCAAAGACCTGCTGGAAGAGAATGGGTTCAGTAACCCTGCTGCGGCCTACGAAAGCTTGGCTCTGCTGCGGGGCGAAGACCCGCACTGGCGGTTAACCCGGCGTGGGCGACGCTGTCTGGAAAAAATCACCCCCCTGCTGATGGGTGAACTGCTCGATTCACCGAATCCCGATCAGGCGTTGAACAACCTGGAGACATTTCTCCGCGGCATCCGGGCCCGCACCTCCTTCTTTTCTCTACTTGCAGAAAACCCTGAAATTGTTAAACTTTTGATCGCTCTGTTCAGCTCAAGTCAACTTCTGTCACGGATCTTTATCCAACGCCCGGAGTTGCTTGATACCATGGTTTCCCGATCCTGTGCAGTCACTGTCAAATATCGGCAACAGTTGGCGGATGAACTGGAAGAACAGGTTTTTCTGGCCGATGATTATGAACTGAAACTGGATACCTTACGTCGTTTCCGCAATGAAGAGTTTCTGCGGGTAGCACTTAATGACCTGCACGGCCAGATGAAACAGGGCGAGGGGACCAAACAACTCTCCTGGCTTGCAGAGGTCTGCCTGGAACAGTCGGTCGCCATGGCCCGCCGGGAATTGCTCGGCCGCTTCGGGGCTCCTTTTGCGGATGAGGTAACAGAACAGGAAACGGCCTTTGCGATTGTCGGCATGGGCAAATTGGGCGGCCTTGAACTGAACTACCATTCAGATCTGGATATCATTTTTATCTATGCCGGCGAAGGACGGACCCGCCCGGTTTCCGGAACCGATTCGCAGCGTTTTCGTCAGATCAGTAATCATGAGTATTTTGCCAAGTTGGCGCAGCGGATTATTACTGTTTTGACGCTGGTGACTCGCGAGGGTTTTGTTTATAAAATCGATACCCGATTGCGCCCTTCCGGCAACCAGGGGCCACTGGTCACCAGCTTGAGCGCCTTCCAACGCTATCATCAGGAATCCGCCCAGTCCTGGGAGCGCCAGGCAATGACCAAAGCTCGCGTGGTTTGCGGACCTGCCGCCTTTGCTGACCAACTGCAAAGGTTGATCGCGGAATTGGCTTTTGACCGGCCGCTGCCGACTGACCTGCAGCCGGAGATCTTTCGTTTACGCTTCCGGATGGAAAAAGAAATTGCCCGGGAGACAGAAGACCATTTCAATATCAAAACCGGTCGCGGCGGTATGGTCGATGTGGAATTTATCACCCAGTACCTGCAGCTGTTGCATGCAAAAGAGATTGCGGCACTACGCCGACAGAACACTCTGCAACTGTTGCAGGTGATGGCGGATCATCAGCTGCTGTCACAGGCTGATGCTGAGCAGTTGATACAGGGCTACAAGTTTTTGCGTCGACTGGAAAACAAGTTGCGCTTGTTACACGATCAATCGATCAATGAAATCTCTAATGAACCGAAAAGTCTGAGAAAAATAAGCCGTAGTCTTGATTATGGTAAAAAAGGGGTTGTGCCGGAAAAGGAATTTCTGGAAGAATATCGGACAATCACGGGGGGGATTCGGGTGCTGTTTGAACGCTACCTGAATCCGCAGCAAGATCTCTTGCCGAGAGAGGATGCCTGAAATGGGCCGAAGAATAATAGTCATTGATGATGACCAGGGGTTACGTTCCCTCCTGAAAAAGGTTTTGTCCGCGGCCGGTCACCAGGTGAAAACCGTTGATCGGGGTGCGGCCGGGTTGCAGATGCTGTTGACCGAGGAGTTTGATCTTGCTCTGATCGATATCAATATGCCGGAAATTTCCGGCCAGAACGTCTGCAGTGCTCTGCGAAAACATGAAAAAACCAAAGAACTTCCGGTGGTTATGATTACCTCCATGTTCCATAGCCCGGAGCAAATGGCCCAGGCCAAGCTGGATTACGGCCCGGATGAATTTCTGCTCAAACCTTTTACTGCCCCCGATCTTCATAACCTGATCGCCAAGCTTTTTCCCGCTGAAAAACCGGCGGGAACACCCGAAAAAAACCAGCTCCAGCAACTGGACAAGCATAGTATCCCGCTGTTGCTGCATGAACTTTATAGTAAAAAAGCGACCGGTCTGCTGCATTTGCAGCGGGCCGAAGCAAAGAAAATTATCTATTTCAAGGAAGGCTATCCGATCTTTTCCCGTTCCAACGTGTTGCATGAATGTCTCGGCCGGATGTTGGTCGGTGAGGGGGTGATTACCCAGCGTGACTGTGATACCTCGGTTGAGCGCAGCAAGAAGTCCGGACGATTACAGGGGACAGAATTGATTGAAATGGGCCTCTTGACGCCACAGGACCTGCACGAATCCCTGGCCCGGCAGGTCACGGAAAAACTCCTCTCGACCTTCAAGTGGCAGGATGGAACCAGTCAGTTTGTTGCCGGTAAAGATTTCAAGAAATCGGTCACCTCGATTAAACTCTCTCCGGCTTCGCTGATACTGCAGGGGATCAGCCACTATTGGACCGGACCGCAGCTGGATTCTTATCTACAGCCGTTTCGTAACCTTTATCTGAAACAGGTCGCAGATCCCCAATACCGTTTTCAGGATATCGAACTGAACCGACGGGGCGAGGAAATTTTCCGGAGTTGCCTGGGAGCGTTTACTCTGGCACAAATTCTTGAACAACACCCGCTGGCGCGTCGTGAAGTACAAAGGATCCTGTCTGCTTTATTGATTTCTGAAATGCTCGAAAGCAGTGAAATCGTCGAGCAGGATGTTGCAATGTCTGATCTGCCGGATCAAGCAGTGCGGCCGATTGACGAACAGTTGCGCCGCAAGATTCTGGATGATTACCGACGGGTGATGGATTCTGACTATTTCAACGCCCTGGGGGTCGGCCGTCAATGTGGCAACAATGAGGTGCGGCGTGCCTATTATAAGCTGGCCAAAGAGTATCATCCGGACCGTTTTCTCGGTTGTGGCCTTTCGCGGGAAATGAGTGAAAAAATCAACGAGCTTTTTCACTATGTGACCCAGGCCTACACGGTGCTCAGCGACCCCACAACCTGTTCGAGTTACCTGGATGAGCTGGTCAGTGGACCGAAAAAATCGATCAATATCAACCAGGTGATTGAGGCCGAGACGGCTTATCAGGAAGGTCGGGTTTTGCTGAATCTACGGCGTTTCAAGGCCGCGGTTAAGCCCTTGCAGCGAGCGATCGAGTTGAGCCCTGAAGAACCTGAGTATATGACCCATTTTGCCTGGGCTCTGTTTAAAGCTTCAGTGGAAAAAACTGCGGCACAAAACCGGGCGCTGGAAGTCTTGCTGGCTTCCCGTGAGTTGAATCCCGGCCTCGATTTAACCCATCTTTACTTAGGGCATATTTACCATGCGCAGGGGAAAGAGCGGCAGTCGGAAAAATCATTCGAAATGGCCGTCCAGGCAAACCCGGATTGTACCGAGGCTTTACGTGAATTGCGGCTGATCAATCTGCGTCGTGAACAAATCACACAATCGGAAGGACTGTTGAAAAAATTCATGCGCAAGGAAGATTAACTCTGGTTCAAATCAAGACCTTTACCCCGCTTCTGCAACCGTTGATCGAGCAGATGCCGGGGATGAACATTCCCCAGGGCACTGATCATACTGTTACGGATCTGTGGAATTTCCCCGGAAAGTTGCTTGATCAGCTGTTTCATTCTTTGCCGCTGCTGATCTTCACCCCCGGCAATCGGGCAGGCGCAGCAGACGATCGGGTAGTTTGCCACGTTACTGTAGGCAATAATGTCAGACTCTTCAACATAGACCAGTGGCCGAATAACCGTCTGCTTGCCGTTATTCGCAAGGAGCTTGGGACTCATTGCCGCCAGAGTGCCGGCATAAAATTGGTTCAGCAGCAGGGTTTCGATAAAGTCATCCAGATGATGTCCCAGGGCAATCTTGTTACAATCCAGCTCGGTTGCCTGAGTGTAAAGAATACCGCGACGCAGGCGGGCACAGAAAGCACAATAGGATGAGCCGGGGCGGCGTTTCTCTTTGATGATCCGCTCACAATCCGCAGAGGCCATCCGGTAAGAGAACCGATGCTCCTGCAGATACTGTTCGATCAATTCCTTGCGATAGCCGGAAAACCCCGAATCGACGTTGACCGCAATCAGTTCGAACCTGACCGGGGCTTTTCGGCGCAAAGCCTCCAGAACCTGCAACAGGGTGTAGGAATCCTTCCCCCCTGAGACCCCGACCGCGATCCGGTCACCATCTTCAATCAGTTGGAAATCCCCGATCGCTTTGCCGGTCAGTCTTTTGATGTGTTGAAAAAGGTCTGCCACTGGATCCTTCCTCCCGGTTGTGAACAGGCATTAGTAAATGAATCCGGTTAAAAAGACAAGATTCTGCCGGGATATCCGGGAGGCTGCCCTGGAAAAGAATCCGTATTCTTGGTAAATAACTTGAAGAAAATCTGTAGATGGGGAACCATTACAGGGAGTGTAATTTTACATATTTTTACCCAGCTTTCAGTCGACTTGCGATGAAATATCTACAAACAAAAAATGGTGCCGCTCTGATGTCGGTGTTGATTGCGGTAACCATCCTCGGCTTGCTGTCGGGGATTGCCGGAACCACCTGGAAAACGATCATGCAGCGTGCCAAGGAGCAGGAACTGCTCTGGCGTGGGGATCAGTATCGTCGGGCGATTGAGTCCTATTATCTGACCTCCCGAGCCGGTACCCGGGCGGTGTTTCCATCCGACCTGAAAAACCTGACGAAAGACCCACGCTCGGTTGCCACAGTTCGACACTTACGCAAACTTTATCCTGATCCGATGACCGGTCAAGACTGGGTGCTGATCAAGGATCCGGTGGGACGGATTCAGGGGGTGAAAAGCAGCAGCGATCTGGAGCCGTTTAAGAAGGATAACTTTTCTGAGGAAAACAAGAATTTTTCCGGCAAGACCCACTACAGCGAATGGCAGTTTATCTTTGCGCCCAAGGGGATGAAAAAATCCGTGCCGAAAAGCTCGACGCCCAGGCGCCAGGGTGTGTTGGAGTCCCCCTTCTCTGGAAGTCCGATGTCTGGGCCTGGAACGAACAACTAGCACCCCGTGCGTTAAGTCAAGTTGGCGCAACGCGGGCAGCGCCGAAAAGGGCCGTTTCCGGATGAAAACCAACTGGTTCCCATCCGGAGACTTTGGGTGGGAACTGGCAGGTTTCCGAGTCGGAAACTAACTGCCGATTGCGGGAGGAACAATGACAACGGCCCGATGCGTTTTACGTAGAATTTTTTCGGCGACACTGCCAAGGAATGCGTAGTGCAATTTCCCCTTGCAATGGCTACCGAGAACGATCATATCGACATCTAAACGATCGGCAACACTGAGTGTCACCGGCGCCGCATCACCATGATGAACCTCAACCTTTGGAGGATGAACAATCTCCTCTTCCATCAACTCAGTCTCTTTTTCAATGATTTCATGCAACTGCTCACGCGTTTTTTGAGCCAGTTCTGCTTCGTTTTGCGCATTAAGTTTTGCCAACTTGTCCGCCCCCATGGTCAACGCCACCATATTCAACACTGAAGAATCGACCGTCGGCATGACATGCAGCACATAAACCTGCGCGTGAAATTTACAAGCCAGCTCAAGCGCATAGCGGATAACGTTAGAGGACTCTTTGCTCAAATCTTTAGCAACGAGAATCTTTTCAATTTTTACACTCATAGCGGCCTCCTATTTTTATCAACTGTGTAACCACCTGCATGCTCTGAGCATATCACTTAATTATGCAGGTGGATCTCCACAGATCGAATTGATCACGTGGCAACAGCAACCGGTTGTTGTTTCTTTCTTCTGCGAAGTTGAATCATCCATACCAAGGCATAGAGGGCTGCTGCCGGGAAATACATCAATTCTTTCGGCAACCGGTGGGTGGGAACCTGGATATTCAAGATTTCCTGATCGAAATCAATCCCGGCCTTCTCCGCAGCACTGGAGAAAAGAACATTATCGATGAAGATTTTGCCATTTTCTTGACGTGTCTCAAAACCAACTCCGGCCAACTTCTCGGCACCGGTCGGTTCATCCCCGATCGTCAACATGATTGTCTTGGTGAATTCTTTCCCGCTCATTTTCTCGCCCTTGAGCATTAACCTGAGCGAGGAACCGGGTTCCATATCACCAACCCAGGTCTCAAGTTGGGCTGGAGACTCTTCGTGAAGAGGTGGGAAAATCTTGTCCCAGACAATGCCCGGTCGGAACAGAAGCAGTGCAACCAGCAGTAAGACCACGGTCTCCCAGATCCGGCTTTTGACCAGGAAATAGCCCTGCGTCCCTGCCGCAAAAGCAAGCATGGCAAAGATCGCTGCGACAATCACGATGATCATATCATACCAATGAGCTATCCCGATCATCAGTATCTTGGTATTGAAGATAAACATGAACGGCAATACCGCTGTCCGGATATCGTAGACAAAACCCTGAATACCTGTCTTGATCGGATCGCCGCCCGATATTCCGGCGGCTGCAAACGCCGCCAGCCCGACCGGCGGGGTATCATCGGCAAGAATGCCGAAATAGAAGACAAACAGGTGCGCGGCGATCAGCGGGACGATCAGACCGTTCTGGGCGGCCAGATTGACAATAACCGGGGCCATCAGGGTTGACACAACAATGTAGTTGGCCGTGGTCGGCAAGCCCATGCCGAGGATCAAACTGATAATTGCCGTAAAAAGCAGGATCAGCATCAGGTTGCCACCGGAAATAAACTCGACGAATTCGGTCATGACCAGACCGATACCGGTCAGAGTTACGGTACCGACAATGATCCCTGCGGCGGCCGTTGCGACACCGATACCGATCATGTTCCGGGCACCGGCAACACTGCCGTGAATCAGGTCCGCAAAACCTGTTTTGAGGGCGAACTCTTCTCCCTGCGCTTTGCGGAAGAGACCTTTCAGGGGCCGCTGAGTCAACAAGATAGCGATCATCAGCACTGTTGCCCAGAAAGCGGACAGGGCTGGGGATAGCCTTTCCACCACCAGGCACCACATCAGCACGACAACCGGCAGAAGAAAGTAATAACCGGCTTGCGCGGTCTGTCCGAGATGGGGCAGCTCCCTGATTTCGTGAGTGACCTCCAATTCGGGAACCTTGCAGGCAACCCAAAGAAGAAACAGGTAAGAAACGGCCAACAACACCGAAACAATATAGATCGTTGCCCCGCCGGCGACCACTTTAATCCAGCCTAATCCGTAGTAGGTCGCTCCGGCAAGAATGATCAAAAAAAGGATGGTAAAAACAAAAGAGAGCAGCCGTTGTGCCAGAGTCTTGGTGATGGTCTTTTTCATCCCCTCCAGACCCATCTTACAAGCTTCAAGATGAACGATATAAACCAGGGCAATATAGGAGATAATAGCGGGCAGGAAAGCATGTTTGATAACTTCGATGTAGCTGATCCCGACATACTCCACCATCAGAAAGGCTGCGGCTCCCATGACCGGCGGCATCAACTGTCCATTGGTTGAACAGGCAACTTCAATCGCACCGGCTTTTTCCCGTGAGAAGCCGACTTTCTTCATCAACGGAATGGTGAAAGTTCCGGTGGTGACCACGTTGGCGATGGAAGATCCGGAAACCAGACCGGTCAAACCGGAAGAGACAACTGCCGCCTTTGCCGGTCCACCTTTCAGGTGCCCGAGGGCGGCAAAAGCGGTGCGGATAAAATAGTTACCGGCACCGGCGGCTTCGAGCATGGCACCGAACAGCACGAACATAAAGACCATTCCGGTCGAAACCCCCAGGGCCACACCGAAAACTCCTTCCGTTCCCAACCAGTAATGGGACATCCCTTTGACCAGACTGGCGCCTTTGTGAGCAATGACATCCGGCATATACTGACCGCCAAAGGTGTAGGTAATAAAAACCATCGCCACGACCATAAGTGGAGGGCCCAAAGCCCGACGGGTCGCTTCCAGCAAGAGAATCAGACCGATGACCGAAACGATCAGATCCATCTGAGTCGGCAGACCGGGACGATCTGCGAGGGCCTCATAAAAGAGATAGAGATAAGCCGCACAGAACGCACCAATCAGACCCAGCGCCCAATCCTGCAGCGGAACAAACTTTGTCGGTGATTTTTTAAAGGTCGGAAAAACGGTAAAAGCCAGAAAAATCGCAAAAGCCAAGTGAATCGCCCGTGCCTCGGTATCATTAATAACAAAGAAATTGAAAATAAATGGCAGTGGAGATGCATACCAGAGCTGAAACAATGTCCAGATGAGCGGCACAAAAAACAGAATTTTTTTGGGGAAGGCACCGGTCGGATTTCGAGCACCGGACTCCGTTTCAGCAATCATCTCCTGAAGCTCATCATCCGTCTTGATATTCTTTCCTGATTCGGTCATGGCAAAAGCCCTTCAGTGTAACAAACAGGGATCGAGATCATTCGATGAATGTTTCCCGGGAGCCGTTAACTCCCCGAAAGTTCGCTAGGGAAAAAAAATGCACCGCTGCAACGGTGCATTTTTTTCAACATTGCAACACAGGATTACATCAAACCTGCTTCTTTGTAGTACTTGACAGCACCTTTGTGCAGAGGAGCGGAAAGGCCGTCTTTGATCATTTCTGCCGGCTTCAGGTTTCCAAATGCCGGGTGAAGTTTTTTGAAATCATCAAAGTTTTCAAAAACGGCTTTGACAACATTGTAGATAACGTCTTCAGGAACCTTGGCTGAAGAAACAAAAGTTGCACCGACACCGAACGTTTTGGCATCTTCAGGGGTACCGCGGTACATACCGCCCGGGATAGTTGCAATACGATAGTAATCGTTGTCCGCAACCAGCTTGTCGATTTCCGGACCGGTGACGTTAACAATAACGGAATCACAGGAAGTCGTTGCTTCCTTGATGGAACCGTTTGGATGACCAACAGTAAAAATGATTGCATCAACCTTATTGTCACACAGGGCGGTGGACTGCTCGGCAGATTTCAACTCGGAAGCCAATTTGAAATCATCCTTGGTCCAACCCAGAGCGCCCATAGCAACCTCCATGGTACCGCGCTGACCGGAACCCGGGTTACCGATATTAACACGCTTGCCTTTGAGATCCTGGAAGTTCTTGACACCGGAATCGGCACGGGCAACAACGGTGAAGGGCTCGGGGTGAATAGAAAAAACAGCACGCAGATCTTTGTTGGCACCTTGTTTCTCGAATTTGCTGGACCCGTGATAGGCATGATACTGCCAATCTGACTGAGCAACACCCATGTCGAGTTCACCGGCTCTGATGGTATTCAGGTTGTAAACGGAACCGCCGGTACTTTCGACCGAACAACGGATGCCATGCTCTTTTCTGGTTTTGTTCACCAGACGGCAGATCGCTCCACCGGTCGGATAGTAAACACCGGTGACACCACCGGTACCGATGGTGACAAAGCGCTGTTTGGCTTCCGCCGGACCGGCCGGAACAACGCCGGCAGCAACAGCAAAAGCCAACAGCAACATAAAAAATTTCTTCATTGGTATTCCTCCTCAAAAAAGAACCAGGGTTCTGTCCACCCGCTGTGGACAGTTCATTAAGCTTAGCGCAAATATTGTCTACAGCAAGGAAGATGCCGGCATATCAGCAAAGACATAACGCAGCAGTTATAAAGCTGTTTTATAATTCCAGGAGAGGCTTTTCAAAGCGGAACCGCTATAATCAAACCAGGCAAGATTTTCCGGAAAAGCAAAATAATCCAGACATTTCAACATGCTACAAAAGTATAACCAGATGAATATTTATAACCAAAGCTATAGCGGTTCAGCTACGCTCCTGCTTTAATCGCTTACTCAACGCAGGCTGGGAAATACCCAACAGACGAGCGGCGATACTCTGGTTTCCGGCTGAACGCTGCATTGCCTCTGCAACCAGCAACTGCCCCACCTGCTGCAGCGTCGGCAGACTCTCAAGGGAGCTGAAAGGATCTTCCCGAGTCGGGGAATGTTCTACCACCGGGTGCTCATTCTGTATGTCGATCCGTTCCAGAAAGCTTTTCATCGACAGAACCTTGGAGTTATGCAGACTGACCGCATCATAAACCATCGCTTCCAGTTCACGAACATTCCCCGGAAAGCTATAGGTAGACAATAGAACCGACAATTCCTTGGGCGGAGTCGGCTTCTTTCTGCCAAGTTTAGCAGCGGCCTCACCCAGAAAGTGCTCCAACAACAACGGCAGGTCCTCTTTTCGTTCTCGCAGGGGAGGCAAATGAACATGATGTGAGATCAATCGGTAATAGAGATCCCGGCGAAATTCCCCGACCGCCATTTTTGCCTCCAGATCTGCATGGGTCGCGACCACCACCCGGGCCGTCATCTGCTTCGGTTGATCGCTGCCAAGCGGATAATATTCCCCGTTTTGCAATAATCGCAACAACTTCACCTGCGATGCCGGATTAAGATCCCCGATTTCATCCAGCAACAGAGTTCCTTCGGCGGCCTTTTCGATCATCCCTTTGCGCGGACTGTCCGCCCCGGTAAAAGCCCCACGCACATGTCCAAACAGGGTATCGGCAAAAACATTATCATCCAGCCCGGCGACATTCACTGAAACCAGCGGCCCGCGACTGCGGCTGAGGGTATGTATCGCCTGAGCAACCAGCTCTTTACCCACCCCACTCTCACCGGTAATCAGAATCGGCTGAGTGCTGGGAGCTACGGCTTCCAGATACTGAAATCTGGCTCGCATGGCCGGGTTATTGGTGATAATCGAGGCGAACACTTCGGGAGAATCAAGCTGATCGCGAAAGAAACGCTTGCGTATGGCCAGATTTTCATGCTCCAGTTCAACCATCCGGATGGCGCGCCGAACCCCATCAACCAGGCGCTCTTCTTCAACGGTTTTAACAAAATAGTCAAAGGCACCCAAGCGCATGCAGTTGACCGCCGTTTCCAGCTGATTCATCCCGCTCAGAATGATCACCCTGACCTGTGGATACGCTGCGACGATCTGTTCCAACAACTCTTCTCCGGAGAGGTGCGGCATGGTCAGATCAAGCAGCACCAGACCGATATTGTTTTGCTCCAGGATCGCCATAACGTCCCGGCTGTCCTGACACTGTCGCAGATTGGTAATTGCCCCGGGTCCTTCCAAAGTCAAACTTAAACTCCGCAACCAGGGCAGTTCGTCATCAACCAGCAACACCCCGAATGCGGGGTAAAGATTCTTTGCCATTACGCCTGCTCCTTGTAAACCGGCAACAGTAGCCTCACGCACATTCCTTCCCCGAGCTGCGACGAAAACTCCAACCGCCCCCGGTGGTCTTTGACAATCCCGTCGGAGACCGAAAGTCCAAGACCGGTGCCACCGGTTTCCCGCTTGGTGGTAAAAAAAGGATCCGTCATTCGTTGCAGGGTTTCTTCATCGATCCCGCAACCCTCATCGCGGATTTCCAGAACGACCATCCCCTCTTCTTCCAAGGAGTAAGTACGTAGCGCGATCGCCTGTTCTGAAGAGGTCAAGGCTTGACAAGCATTCAGAATCAGATTAACCACGACCTGTTCGATGCGATGACCATTTCCGCGGAAGCAGGGCAACCCCGGCACGTAATCTGTGGTGAAATGGCGAGTCGCCTTGCGCAGGGCATTATCCACCAGACGCAAGGAAGATCGAGCAACCTCATTCAGTTCGACCTGATCATTCAAGCCGGAATCGTTGCGTCGGGCAAAATCTTTTAAATCCTCAACAATGCGCTTAATCCGATTAGAGCTTTCCAGCATCTCGTGCAACATTTTCGGGATCTCTTCACGCATCCGCGAATAACTGAACCAGCCGAGGTTAAAATCGCCCTGCTCTTGGTAATGGGCTTCCAGGATCGGCTCGATGCTCTGATAGGCCTTACTCAGTTGCGGCAAGCTGAGCTGAATCAGCCCGTTCGGGTTGTTGATTTCATGGGCCACCCCGGACACCAGGACACCGAGGGAGGTCATCTTGTCGGCATGCAGCAGCTGCTTCTGGCGCACCTGTAATTCTTCTGCGGATCGTTCCCGTTCGACAATTTCCCGTTCCAGCTCTTCGGTTCTCAAGGCAACCTGCTTGCGCAAAGTTCGCGACCACAGCACAAATATGATCAATATCAGCAGCAGAGGCCCGAAAACCAGGGCTCCATAACGGATGATATGGATCCAGGGAACACCTTTCGCATCCTGCGGAAAAACCCCGAGCCATTTATCATGAATCTGGCTATATTCACCGGACTTCTTCAGCAGCGAGAGCCCTTCGTTGAAGCGAGCCAACAGTTCCCGATTGCCCTTTTTAACGGCAAATCCGTAATTCTGCGCGACCAATGGCCGGGCAATCGGATGGATATTATCCAGTTCCTGCCCACTGATGAGATACTCGCCGGGCAGCTTGGCAACCAAGGCACAATCATGGCGACCGGAAGCCAGCAGGGTCAGCGCATCGGCCAGTGTCTGCACCAGGAACAGATCAGCGGCGATCTCGTTTTCGAGCATGAAATCGTGCATCACACTCCCCTTCATAACGATCACTTCCCGACTGACCAGATCCTCAACCTTCCAGATCGTCGCGTTGTCGTTGCGCACCCAGATCGATTGGTGCACTTTCGCATGGGGGATGGAAAAATCAACTTCACTCAGGCGCCCTTCCGTATGCGCCATCCCCATCAGGATGTCGACATCTCCCCTCTCCAGCGCCTGACGCATTTCGCCCCAGGGACCAAGCTGGATATTGATCTCCATGCCCATCACCCGGGCAACGGCCTGGCTCAATTCAATATTGTAACCGGTCGGCAACCCATCCTGATCCAGATATTCGTAGGGGGGATAATTATGATCCCCGCCGATCCTGACAGGTTGATCCAGCCACCCCGACTCTTCTTCTGCAAGAGAAAAAGTACTGCAGACCGCGACAACAAACAGCGCAAACAAAAAACGGAGAAAAAAGATCCGGAGGCTGTCAAGTTTGGGAATGCACATAATCTTGAAATCCGCGAGAAAGGGATATTGTTACGAGTATTAAGCGTGCGAGAAACGAGGGATTTATCGTCGATTTACTGAAGATTATCCTACAGAAATTTATTGATTTAATCCACAATCACAACAATTTATGATTTTGCAGCAAACGGCAGTGCTGTTATGTGAACGAATGCAGGCAGGGGCTGAATCTGATTTTGGGTAGCATGAGCACGACCATCCGTGCTCATGCGTAAAGAGCGGAGTTCTAAATACTGAGATATTTTTTGTGTTCAAGATCGGTGATCGTGGTTCTGTGATCTTCCCATTCGTCGATTTTGATTTTCATGTAATTGGCAAACAGTTCGGCACCCAGGGATTCTGCCATAAAAAT
>JAUVEB010000110.1 GCA_030595055.1 Desulfuromonadaceae bacterium | reverse complement strand
GCCGCCGCGAGGATGAATTTTGACCGATTCTGCAAAGGGGACAAATCGGGCCCCGGTCTCTTCAACGACCTTCAGAATACCGCATTTTCGGGCAACAGTTTCCGGGCTGCCGATACCGGGAGAATCGCCGAGAGAGACAATCCCGCCTGCTTTCTGGGCCAGTTTGATGACGGCCCGGACAATTTCCGGGTGGGTGGTCACGGCTTTCTCGGCGGGTTTTCCTGCCAGCAGGTTCGGTTTGAGCAAAACCCGCTGGCCGGCTTTGACGAAGTTTTGCATGCCGCCGAGCGGCTCAAGCAGTTGCTCAATTGCATCACTGACCGCGCCGGGGTCATAGCTGTGCAACTGTTTCAAGGAAACACGGTTGGGGGCTTTGTTTCCGGAGGAGGAAATGGACATCAACCTTCGATCAGTTTGATCTGAAGTTTGCGGGAGCGGGGGCCGTCAAATTCACAGAAATAGATGCCCTGCCAGGTGCCGAGCAGTAGTTTGCCATTGCGGATGATGAGCTGCTCGCCGGTTCCGATCAGGCTGCTCTTGATATGGGCAGCACTGTTCCCTTCCAGGTGGCGGTAGTTGTTTTCTTGCGGGACCAACCCATTCAGACTGGCAACCATGTCGGTGGCGACGTCGGGGTCGGCATTCTCATTGATCGTCACTGCGGCCGTGGTGTGGGGGACAAAGAGGATGGCCAGGCCTTCTTTGATGCCGGAGCTGCTGACGACTTGATTTACTTCTCCGGTGATTTCAAGCAATTGAATACGCAGCTCAGTTGCAACGCTTAACTCGTGGATCATTCAGCTACCTTTTTCAGTGCTGTGCTGACCGCTCTTAATGCCGCCTGGCGGTAGATCAGTCCGGTGTGCCCCATGCCATCCAGCTCAACAGCCTCACCCCAGGGAAGGCGGGTGTTGGCATTCGGCAGGATCATGTTGTCTTTGGTGGTATAGATATTGGTCATCCGCACACCTGTCGGTGCCGGGGCCGCCGTCAGCCTTTGCAGAAATTGGGAGCCGGGAATCAAGACATTGCCGAGGGGGGCCAGCGTAAAGGGGGTCAGCTTGGATCCTAAGTGGGGTGAACCGAGACAGATACAGCGGTCGACTTTGCCGGCACCACCGCGTAACTGGATGAAATTGCGGGCAATGATTCCGCCCATTGAATGACAGACCAGGTGGACCTTGTCGACGCCGAGGCGATGACGTAATTCATCAACTTTTTTGGCCACCAATTCAGTCAGAACCTCTTCATTGTGCCAGGATGAGAGATTGATGGTGGCGATATTGTTGAACCCTTCTTTGCGCAGGAAACGTTTAAACCAGAACCAGCTGGCCCGGTTGTTGAAGAGGCCGTGCAACAACAAGATGGGAGTTTCTCCCCGCTGTCGGGGGTGGCGGCGCGGATTGATCAGGCCGAATGGAATCACCAGCAGGGTGAGGACGTTAAAAAATGTTTCCTGGGCGATAAGCGACAGAACCATCCTGAGTGACCGGCTACTGAAGCGTCGCTCCATAAGCTGGGGGGACGAGTTGGCATATTCGTACCAGTACATGCTATAACTCAGGATAACAACCAGCAGATTGAGAGCCAGGAAAAGGGTAAAAATGACCAGAATCAGGGTCAGCCAGATGCTCCACATAACAGGAACTCTCCTGTGAAATGTATGTTCATAAAGGTTGAATTCGGGATGATAAAAGGAAAGCTGCGGCCAGCTTTCGATGGCATCGATTTTCTGAAAATGAGTATGCCATGAGCATCCTTGAGCGTCAATCAATCCGCAGTAGGTTCTTGTGTTGTCGGACAACCTCCTGGTGTATTAAAAAGCTTAGAGTGAGGGATCGTGGAACAGCTGTTAAGGCGTTTTGAACGGCATTTGTCGGTTGAACGTAATCTTTCGCCGCGCACGGTAGAAGCATACCAGCGTGATCTGCGTCAGTTTAGCGAATTTTTAAGTTCTCAGGATGATTATTGCGGCCCGGCATCGGACTGGCTCGAAAAAATTGATTTATTGCAACTCAGGCGTTACTTGGCTCACCTGCATAAAAGTTGTGGTCGGACAAGTGTTGCTCGTAAGCTTTCTGCCCTGAGGGTTTTTTTTCGTTTTCTGGTTCGTGAAGGGGTGCTGAAGATCTCCCCGGCCGATGGTTTGTCAACACCGCGGCGTGAGCAGTATCTGCCGAAAGTTCTCAGTGCCGAACAGGTTGGACATTTGCTCGATCAGCCTGCGTCCGGGCAACGACTGTTGGTGTTGCGCGATCTGGCCATTTTTGAATTAGTCTACTCCTGTGGTTTGCGGGTCAGTGAGTTGACCGGCCTGGATATCGGTTCAATAGATCTTTCTGAGGGGAGTGTCCGGGTTTTTGGAAAGGGGGGCAAGGAACGGCTGCTGCCGATCGGGAGGAAAGCTCAAACCGCGTTACAGGCCTATCTCGACGAGCGGCACCAGACGTGTGTTGCTGATCCACTGTTCTTGAATCAGCGTGGCGGTCGCCTGACACCCCGCAGCATTCAGCGCAACCTGAAAAACCGTCTGCTCCAGTTCAATCTGCCGACAGATGTTACCCCACATGCTCTGCGTCATTCATTTGCCACCCACCTGCTCGACGCTGGGGCTGATCTACGGGTGATTCAGGAGCTGCTCGGACACGCCTCACTTTCAACCACCCAAAGATACACCAGGGTCAGTTTTACCCATCTGGCTGAGGTTTATGACCGAGCTCATCCACGCAGCAAGAAAAAATAACCGGTTTTCATCCGGAAGCGGATTTTTCCCGTGATCTCGGCGTCAATCGGCACGCTCACTGGTGCGGCTTGCCGGGGAAACGGATAATGTTGCAGGGATATAAAACTGTCGTTATGGGATGGTTGTAACTTTTGACTGAGAAGGGGTGGCTTGATGCCGCCCTTTTTTATTGATTATTAAGCTATATTAAAGTTAAATTTCGTGTAATATTAGCGAATACAAAAGAATTCAATTTTTATTGGAGGTAAATTGGGCTTCTTTGGCAAGAAAAACAAGAGAGATGGACGTCTTGTCGGGCTCTGCCAGATGGCAACAGGGAGTAGCCTGGTCTGTGTTCGTCGCGGAAAAGAGGGGCGTCCGGTTTTGTTGTCAGCTGTCTGGGAACCCGTATCTTCCGAGTCTGGGCAGGTTGATGCGATCAGAACACTGGCTCGACAGCAACCTTTTCAGGAAGCCGGCGCGGTTTCTGTTTTGACCCCGAATGTCTATCAACTTATGCAGCTTGAGTTAGCTGATCTGCCCATCGAAGAGCGTCGCGAGGCGGCGCGGTGGCAAATCCGTGAGCTGCTCGATTTCCCGATTGCCGAAGCGGTGGTTGATATTTTTTCGGTCAGCCCATTCGGCAGTGACAAGAAACCTCTTACTTACGTTGTTGCTGCCAGAAAAACAATGTTGCGGGAAAGGGTCGAATCTCTCCAGCAGGCTGATTTAAGACCCGCAGCGATTGATGTCCCGGAGTTCGCCTTGCGGAATCTGGCCGAATTGTTTCAGCAAGATGAGCGTGGGACGGCTATTCTGTACCTTCAGGAACAGGGGGGGATGCTGACTGTCGTCAGGGATGGAATTCAGTATTTAACCCGTTATCTCGGCGTCGGGATGGACGATCTTATCCCACATGCGGATGGCAGCTACGAAATGCTGATCGAACAGCTTGATGCCATCGTTCTGGAAATTCAGAGAACCTTTGATTATTGCGAGAGTACCTTTCACTTGCCGATGGTTTCGCGTTTGCTGATTGCGCAGACGCAGAGGGAAATCCCGGCTGTCACGACCTATTTAAACGATTACCTGTCGACATCTGTCGAACCTTTCAGTCTTGCAGATGTTATGGATCTCCCTGAGGTGGCTGAACAGCTTGATCTTAATCGGCACCTGCTGGCAATCGGTGGGGCATTACGGCAGGAGCAAGACTGATGCGTCAACAGATCAATCTTTATCAGGCCGTGCTGATCGATAAGCCGCAACCGCTGCAAGCGCGTCAGGCCGGCTTGATCCTTCTTGCCTGCATTGCGCTTTTGCTGTTGTTCAGCCTTTTGGGGTATCGGCAGCTGCGTTCAACAGAAACGCAACTCGCCGGGCTGGAACAACAGCGTGCCGAGGTGATTGCCCGGATTGCGGAGCTTGAGAAAAAATATCCGCTACGAGAAAAAAACGCGCTACTTGAAGAAAAAATCCAGCAGGTTGAACAACAATTGTCCTCCCAAAAACAGTTGCTCGACTATTTTTCAATGCGCGGTGCACAAGGCAACGATAGCATTCTTGAGGTCCTCGATGGTCTTGCTCGTCATCGTCAGGAAGGGCTCTGGTTGCAGAAAATCAAGCTTGATGCGGTCGAGCAAAATATCCTGTTGGCCGGCAGCGCTCTGCGTCCGGAGCAGGTTCCGCAATATCTACAGTCCCTTGCTGAACAGGATGTTTTAAGTGGCCAGGTGTTTTCCCGTCTCAAGCTGACTCGCATGGAGGAACAGCCCGGCCTGGTAAATTTCAGCCTTGAATCGATGCCGGGGGAACAACGATGAAAGCTGTCTCGTCTTTCGCGACATTGATTCACTGGTACGAACAACGGTTCTTGCGGGAACGGGTATTGCTGCTGATCTGTTGTGCGGTGATCCTGTATTTCGCTTGGGATATTCTGATCATGCATCCGGTTGATCAGCGGAAACGAGCGGTTAAGAGCGAACTCAGTCAGCTCCAGGCTGATGTGGCGGAGTTGAATCCGCAAGAAACGGTAATATTGGCCCGGAAAGATTACGACCCTGATCGTGAAAATCGTCAGCGGCTGGTTGTTTTGCAGGCAGAATCAGTAAAGCTGCAGCAGCAATTACAAGAGAATATCACTGGTCTGGTTTCTCCTCAGGAGATGCCCGGTCTGCTTAAAAATCTGCTCTTACGACAGCAAAAATTGCAATTGCTCAGTTTGGAAAACCTTCCGGCAGAACCCTTGCGGATTTCTGCACAGGCAGCGGAGGGTCTGGCGTCCCCCGGACTGTATCGGCATCGTTTACAGCTGGTGTTTTCCGGTGATTACCTGACAATTTTGGCATATCTGCGCAAGCTGGAGACATTACCACGCCGGCTGATTTGGGAGACGTTGGAGATTGAAACCCAGGAATACCCGCGGGCGAAAGTTCATCTGCAAATTTACACATTGAGTTTGGAAAAAGGATGGATCGGTGGTTAACAGATATGTTTTGCCCAGTTTGATTTTATGCATTCTCCTGATTGTTCAAGGAGCGGCGGCAGAAAAGCCCGCTTTGCAGGATCCGTTGCGCCCGGTTCGTTACCAAGCTCCTACGGAAGATAAAAGTTCCACGAGTGAGGTTGAAAAGAGCTGGCATTTGAGTGCGGTGCTGCGCTCTGACGCTCGTTCAGTGGCGGTGATTAACGGCCAGACAGTACAGATCGGTGAAATGTTTGATGGCTATAAAGTGGTCAAAATCGAATCAGGCAAAGTGTTGTTAGCTCATAAAAAGAAGACCATAGTTTTACAGCGAGCCGGGACCGGGTTGAAAAGGGTCTCTTCGTCTCAGGGTATCGGAAAAGGGAGTCGTCCGTGATGTTTTCACTTTTGAAAGATACCGGGGTGTTTGCTTTGTTGTTTGTCAGCCTCGTGGCATTTGCCGGCTGTGTCCCGGCACCGCGTGGTGGAGAGCCGTTGGCGGCAATCAACCAAGCCCTTGATGAAGCGCATGCGCTGCCGCAGGCAAATGCGCTGCCACCGCTCCCTCCAGCGGAAATTCGTTCTGCACTGATCCCTTCCCTCCCGCCGATGATGGCTGAGGCGACAACATTTAAAGAAGCGAGCTTTGATATTGCTGCCAGTCAGGTTCCCGCTCGGGAATTTTTCATGAGCCTGGTCGAGGGGAGCCGCATCAATATGGTTGTCCATCCGGAGGTCAGTGGAGAAATCAGTATCGACCTGAAGAACACCAGTGTCGTGGAAGTGCTCGAGGTGGTGCATAACGTTTACGGATATCCTTATTTTAAAACCGGCAACATCTACCAAGTGATGCCGATCGGTCTGCAGGCGCGTACTTTTCAGGTGAACTACATTAACCTGGTTCGTAAGGGAATTTCACAGACCCGGGTCAGTTCCGGTCAGATCACCCAGGTTGAAAGCGCCGACGCAGGTTCCGGGACGGATGGTACAAGTTCCAGCCAGGCGGGAAATGTTTCCGGCAGCCGCATTGAGACCGTGTCGACAGCCGATTTCTGGAGTGAGTTGCGCAGTGCGATTGAAGGTTTGATCGGGAGCGATGGTGGGCGCAAGGTGGTTGTCCAGCCTCAGGCCAGCGTGGTGGTCGTTGTGGCAATGCCGGATGAGTTGCAGCAGATCGAGGAGTACCTGAGGGTCATACAGAGCAATTTACAGCGACAAGTGGTTATCGAGGCCAAGATAATCGAAGTCAGCCTGTCCGACGGATTTCAGGCCGGGATCAACTGGGCCGCTTTGGGACAAAATAAGGATGGTATGAGTGCGCTGATTGGTCAGACCGGCGGTGGCTCGGTGTTTGCTCAAGGCGTTGCCGGTACCTCGGGGAATAGCGGGAATCTGACGCCGGGTCAAGCATTGCCGGATGGGCTGGATGCACTGGCTTTTGGCGGGTTGTTCAGCCTGGCACTGAATTTCAATGATTTCCAGGCTTTTATCGAGATGCTTGAAAGCCAGGGAGACGTGCAGGTGCTGTCAAGTCCGAGAATCTCGACAATCAATAACCAGAAAGCCGTTATCAAGGTCGGTTCCGATGAGTTTTTTGTCACCGATATCTCCAGCGATACAACGATTGGCACGACGACGAACAGCACGACAGATATCACTCTGACACCCTTTTTTTCCGGCATCGCACTTGATGTGACCCCACAGATCGATCGTCAAGGGCGGATCACTCTGCATATCCATCCGACGGTCAGTGAAGTTGTTGATCAGACCAAAGAGATCAATGTCTTCGGCGTCAACCAGACCATCCCGGTGGCATTCAGCACGGTGCGAGAGTCGGACAGTGTAGTCCATGCAAACAGTGGTCAACTGGTCGTGATCGGCGGATTGATGCAGGAGAACACCGTCAAGGAAGAGGCAGGGGTTCCGGTGTTGAGTAAAATCCCCGGTTTTGGCGCACTGTTTCGCCATTCCAAGTCAGTATCACGGAAAAGTGAACTGGTGATTCTGCTCCGACCGCAGGTTATCCGCAGCCCCGGTGATTGGTCCGCCGGTCTTGAAGAAACCCGGCAGCGAATCGACCGGATTGCCCCACATATGCAACGCAACTGGCTGGAAAAAGATTGAGTCGGATTAAGCTGAGATAGCGGAAGCCAAGCAATGTATGAACAGTTTTTCGGTCTCAAGGAGAAACCTTTCTCCCTGACTCCCGATACCGAGTACTTTTATCGTTACAGTGGCCATCAGGAAGCGCTCAATGTTCTTTTGGT
>JAUVEB010000212.1 GCA_030595055.1 Desulfuromonadaceae bacterium | reverse complement strand
AGCTATGCTCTGGTACGATGCACCGCCCACCGAAAATATGGAGATTCCGGTAACAGAAATAAAAAGAGTTTCTTTTGCTTCGTTTTCTTTGCGGTTCAAAGAAAATGACGCCGGCTGTCGGTCCGGGAACCGACGGTCTCGGTTGAAAAAGGGATGAGAATCAGTAACAGTCATTGCCGGTCGTTGGTTTTTGGTAAAATGCTGAACAGTTACCCCCCCCTTTTCCATTCGTCAATGAACAAACCGTTCATGGTCGATTCACCTGAAAATGGACGACATTATGTTTTAAAAACTTTTCCGGCAGATATTTCATGGTTGTTTCGTAACCCTGTTGAAACAATTCCACCTTCTGCTCTTTTGATAATCCGAACTCAATGGGCGAAACAGACCCTGAATTAATGACAATCGTCGAATGCCAATATGCGTCGTTGATAAATTCGCGGGACATTGTTGTCATAAACGAGCGAATGAGCATGACCATAAAAGCCGGCAACAAAGGGGGTTTTTCTCTTTGCCGGTCCCGCGACTGAGCATCGGCCCTGATCCTGAAAAAACAGACCGGGGAACCATCCCCGGCCCAGTCTCTTCGCAAGGCTTCTTCGGCAAGAATACTCCCATCAACCAAAACCTGTCCCTGATATAGCTTGAATGAAAAGAGCAGAGGAATCCCCATGGAATAACGAACGGCCGTGGCAACTTTAACTTCAGGGGTTCGCTTTTGATCGAAAATCACCGGACGAGCCGTCTGTACATCCGTCGCAACAACATGAAGATTAAACGGCAGATCGGCAAATACCGCGCCGTCAAGTTGCTGATCCAACCATCGTTCAAAACCGGCCCCGGAGGACAATCCCCCACGGAACAACAATTGATAAGGAGAGTAGCCCTTAAACTGTCTGAAATCGATGCTCAGAGCCAAGGACTTGATTTCTTCGATACTTTTTCCTGCCGCCAGAAGAGCAGCAATAATGCTGCCCCCCGACACCCCGACGACATGATTAAAGCGAGCATTTAGTTCATCCAGTGCGGTAATAACCCCGATATGGGCCGCCAAGCGCGTGCCGCCACCGGCAAGAACCGGAACCATCAAAAAATCCGTGTCTCCATTCTGAGCCGCCCCTGGTGGTCTATACATAAACATCCCTGTATCTGAAAGTCTGCCTCACCCCGCTATTTTCCCCAAGGCAATCTGTTGCAGGTTTTCGACTCCAACCTCTTCAAGTAATTTTCCGAAACGACACTTGCGATCAGCTTTAGCAAACCAGTCCAGCAACCGTTCTATCGCGGCCAGTGCTTGTTGTTCATCAGGGATATCCTTGAGAATCCGTCGGCTGAGCCGCGGCTGACTACCACCGTTACCGCCGACCGAGAGGTGCCAGCCACGGGGAGAACCGATCAGGCCGATATCCTTGATGCAGGTTTCAGCACAATCGTTCGGGCAACCGGAAACTCCCAGTTTGAGTTTCCAGGGAAGTTGCCTGCCATGGAAACGACGGTCAATCTCCAGGCCGATGGCAATCGAGTCACGCAGTCCGCGTTTGCAGCAGTCGGTGCCCGGGCAAATCTTCACACTGCGCACACAAGAACCGATGGAATAGCCGATCGGCAAACCAAGATCGTCCCGAGCAGCATCGATATCCTCTTCTGCCAGGCCGATCAATGCGATGCGCTGGCCGCTGGTCAACTTGATTTTCTGCACCCGGTACTTATCGGCAACATCCGCGACTTGTCGCAGCAAACGACTGTCTACCAATCCGGCCGGGGTATGAGGAACGATGGCATAGGTCTGGCGATCACGCTGCACGATGGCGCCCTTTTCCTTGATGTCCTGTTTTTTCATCGCTTCGCTTTCCTTTATTTATGGTACTTCCGTTTCCATCCAAATTTTCCGACGATATCTCTCTAAATAATAAGCTGTTTGATTCCGGGGCAGATTCCTCTATAATCACAGCCTGAAATCCATAACTTAAACAACAACTAAGGATTTTCATTGTAACAATTTGAGGATTTTTTCCAATCGATTTTTTATCTGAAGGAGAGAGTAGATGAAAGCAGTTCTGATGGACGAATTCGGCGGCGCCGAAGTCATGAAGGTCGGTGAAATCGAGAAACCGCAACCGAAAGCCGACGAAGTCCTGATTAAAGTGATCGCAACCAGTATCAACCGCCCTGACCTGGTACAACGGATGGGCAACTACCCTCCCCCTGCCGGTGATTCAAAAATCCTCGGCCTGGAAGTGGCCGGCACCGTTGCAGAAATCGGCAGCGAGGTGACAACTTGGCAGGTCGGCGACCGGGTGATGGCTCTGGTCGGCGGGGGCGGCTATGCCGAGTATGCACTCGCCTACGGAAATCACCTGATGCCGATCCCCGAAAGCATGAGCTTCGAAGAAGCGGCCTGCGTCAACGAAAGCTACATCACTGCCTTCCTCAATGTTTTCATGATCGGTGGCCTGAAAGATGGCCAGACCGCGATCCTCCACGGCGGCGGCGGCGGCGTCAACACGGCGGCTGTGCAACTGGCCAAAGCCCTGACCCCCGACACCAAACTGATTGTCACCGCCCACCCGAACAAGATGGAGAGAGTCAAGAACCTGGGTGTTGACCTGGTCATCGACTTTACCACGACTCCGGATTTTGCCGACACCATCAAGGAATACACCGGCAAAAAAGGCGTTGATCTGATCCTTGATCATGTCGGTGCCAAATACCTGAAACCAAATATGAATTCTCTCGGTTACAAAGGCAGGCTGGTGGTTATCGGCGTGATCAGCGGCATCAAGGCCGAACTCAACCTGGCACTGATGATGGTCAAGCGCCAGCAGATCATCGGCTCGGTACTGCGCAGCCGTCCGGTCGCGGAAAAAGGGGAAATCATCGCCGAATTCACCCGCCGCGCCCTGCCGAAGTTCGCCGACCGCAGCATCGTGCCGATCATCGAAAAGGTCTTCCCGCTGGATGAGGTTGTTGAAGCGCACCGGATGATGGAAGAGGACAAACACTTCGGCAAGATCGTCTTAAAAATCGCCGACGCTTGATTGCCGCTGTTCAGAGAACCGAAACAACCCCAAAGGGCCTTCTCGCAAGAGAAGGCCCTTTTAAATTTACGCGTATGCAGCATCCACAGTTCATAAAAACATGTAGTTCATAATTCAAAAAACCATTTCCACCTCAAACAGCTATTTTTTTCAGCAACCAGGCCATGTTTTCACCCAGCCTCTGCATGGTGTTCATCCCCTCCTCGTCCTGCTCCACGTCACCCGGATGGCGACCAAATCCGACATTCCAATAACTCGATCCGGGAATAATCATCTGCGAAACGAGAAAGAAGTTTTGTAAACTCTGTAGTGCATGCATCGAACCGCCGCGTCGTACCGCCACCACACCGGCTCCCACCTTGTAGCGCAAGGCTTCCCCGCTGGCCCGGGTCGCGTAGCCGGCGCGATCAATCAATGCCTTCATCTCGGAGGTGATATCGGCAAAATAGGTCGGAGAACCGAGAATAATACCATCGGCCGACAACATCTTAGC
>JAUVEB010000140.1 GCA_030595055.1 Desulfuromonadaceae bacterium | reverse complement strand
CCGGTCGGACCGACGGAAGCAGCCACCAGGGTCTGCGGGCCAGCCGCCCGACGGGCGATTTCAACCCCGGCAACATTGATTTCATGAATGCGCTTCTCAAGCCCATAATGTGCAAGTTTGGGTCGATTGCCACCAAAGGTGTTGGTCTCGATAATATCAGCCCCGGCAACAACATAGGCACGATGGACAGCCTCAACCACCTCGGGCCGCTGCAGATTCATCCCCTCCGGAGAGGCGCCGGGCGCCAGACCACGCTCCTGTAACATGGTGCCCATGGCACCATCCAGAATCAATACCCGTTCTTTAATGGTTTGGAGAAAGCTCTTCATCCTCGGTTTCCTCTGCAGATTCATATTGTTCATCGATCGTGGATTCCGGCAGCGGGCCGGTCAATGGTGGTCGGCTGAGTGAAAAATCGGCATAAACCGGCTGGCCGATCCGTACATGCCCCTTAAGAGTCTGGCGCAACTCCCCGTCGATCAGGATTTGTAACTGGCGCAGGTAAGAAAAATTTTCGTGCAAACTGTTGGCCAGACTGTAGACGGTCAACAGCTCGGAAAGACTGCCGCCGGGGTGAAAATCGACCAGATGTTTGGAGAAATTGACCCGCACCAGGTCATTTTCCACCTCTATATCAAGGATTCCGGTTTGTTTCGGCAGCACCGGCAAGAACCCTTGCCGCGAACCGTTCCGCAACTCTTCCAGCAGAGAACGGATGCAATCTCGATCATCGTCGCAACCAGGAATTTGCCGTGCCTCCTGTCGCAAGAAAAGCCCCTGCGGGTCGGTAAAATAAAGTTGCACCTCCCGGGCGGGAAGGGCTTCTTCAACAACAATCGGAATCCGTTCTGCCGGGGATTGAGGCTGTTGCAGAAACCAGCTGACACCGTAGCCCGCCAGAATTCCAACAATCAGTAATCCGCACAATCCCAGTCCTAGCTTTTTCATCCGGCCCCCTGTCGCTAACCGATCCGCACCTGTTCGACCTGCGTGAGATGACTGCCGAGGAACGCTCGGCCGACCCGTTCAAAACGGGTCGGCACATCGGTCACGTAGAAAGAGCGCTGCCCGCCATGCTCAGGTCGTTCCAAGCCCTGTTCACGAAATAATGCAGCAACACTGCAGGCCGTTTCTTCTGCTGAATCAACCAGCAGCACTTTTGACCCGAGGATCTGCTGCAAGGTCTTGCGCAGCAGCGGATAGTGGGTGCAACCGAGGACCAGCGTATCGATCTGTGCCGCCAGCAACGGCCGCAGATACTCTTGCGCAGTCAAACGGGCAACCTCATGCTCAGCCCAACCCTCCTCGGCCAGCGGCACAAACAACGGGCAAGCAACTGCGAACACCCGGGCATCGGGAAGTAACTGGCGAATCGCCTCTTCATAGCGCCCGCTGTTCACGGTTCCTTCCGTACCGATGATCCCGATCCGGCGGTTCCGGCTTTCCACCGCGCGCCGGGCACCCGGTTCGATGACCCCGATAACCGGCAGTTGAAAACGTTCACGCAAGGCCGGCAAAGCCACGGCAGATGCCGTATTACAGGCAACCACCAGGAGTTTGACCCCCTGCTCAACGAGAAAATCTGCCGCCTCCAAAGCGTACTGCTCGACCGTTTCAGCACTCTTGGTGCCATAAGGAACCCGGGCCGTATCGCCCAGATAAATGAAATTTTCCCCTGGCAGTCGCCGCATGATCTCTTTGCAGACCGTCAAACCACCAACGCCGGAATCAAAAATACCGATTGCTCGATGTTGCACGAAAATCACTCCAGAAAAGTCAAAAATAAACTCAATTCCAGTCCGGCAAAAACGCCCTGAAAGAGCACTGAACCGAGGGCGTCATCCTAGAGAAGCTCCCGTCCGAAGTCAAGATCTACAGGCTTTTAGCGATTTATCTCCAAGGAAAAATCTGCTAGGCTGCCGGTATTTATATGTCGCCTGCATCAGCGCCGGGACATCAGTGGAGAAATCATTATGAATTGGGCCGATTTTAAAGAGGTTATGACCAATTTTCGCACCGACCGGATCATGCAACAACTGGAAGCCTGGGATGTCGCCGACCTGAGCAGCAACCCTTGGTTTCTCGGCGGCTTTGCAGTGGCTATTCTCTTAGCTTATTTTCTCGGCATGCGCGCCACTTCAGCGTTTCTGGTCGGCATCGGCGGTTTTGCCCTGGCCGTATCCTGGACGGTCGCCCAGGGGGTTGGAACCGCAGGCATCGAAGGCGGCGGAGTCTATATCATCATCGGTGGTGGTACCCTTATCGTCGGCCTGTTTATTTACCTGCTGTTCATCAAATCGGAATAATAATCTCGGGATTGACCCCTGCCCCCTCCCTGTAGCAATATCGGCACTCGACAACTCAAGTTTCAGACGCGCGTGGCGAACCCGGCCACGGCTATTCACACGGAGATAGATGGATGAAAAAACGTGATATTCTGCTGTTATTGGTAGGATTGATGATTATCGGCATCCTCTGGATGGCCCCGGAAGAGAGCACTTCGCCGGTTCCAAAAGATGAGAACCATGCCCGCTTTTACGGGATCGTCAAAGCGGAAGGGAAGAAAGCCGCCGAAAAATTCTGTCTCGACTGCCATAATGATGACGGCGTCCCCTTTCCGCCGGAACACCCGCCGAAAAGTCGCTGCCTGTTCTGTCACAAGGTTATCTTGAAATAACCCTTATCCACATCGGCAAGACAAAGCCAGGGTCATAATGCCCTGGCTTTTCGCTTCAGAGTCCCCGCAACAGAACCCGTTCGACATACCCCTCGGCGACCTGCCCCAACCGTTCCAGTTGGCCCGGCGGATAAGCTGAAAGCTCCTGCCACTCAACCACCAAGGAATGTTCCGGCAGAAACTGCTGTAACACCCAGAGCGGAGCCCCGCGCAACAGCTCACCAATCAGCCGGAGTTCATCTTCACCGACCAATTGTGGAACACAGGTGGTACGGAATTCCGTTTCGATGGCAGCCGCCTTAACCAGTTCAATGGTCCTCAACAGAGGGGCGGAAGAAACCGGCCGGGTATGCAGTTCACCATAGCGATCCGGGGTGGTTTTGATATCGACCGCCAGGTAATCAAGCAGTTGTTCATCAAGCAAACGATGGATGACCTCGGGCAACAACCCGTTGGTATCCAGCTTGACCTGCAGACCAAGTTCTTTCAACTGACGTAAAAACGCTGGCAGACCGGTATCTAGGGTCGGTTCTCCGCCCGATATAACAACCCCATCGATAAACGACTGACGCTTCTTCAGGTCTGCCAGCAACTCGTTAACTGGAAAATCAGGGAAAGCTCCCGGGTCGAGTACCAGGCCCGGGTTATGACAAAAGGGGCAGGTCAGGTTACAACCACCGGTGAAAATCAGTGAGGCAACCCGCCCGGGAAAATCGAGCAGGCTGGTCCCCTGAAACCCCTTGACGGCTATGGTACTCAGTTTTTCTGCTCCTGGTTGGCCAGATTGTACACGGAGCGATCCTTGAACTCTTCCTTTTTCCCCCGATTCCACTGTTGTACCGGGCGGAAGAAACCGCAGACCCTTGAATAAACTTCTGTTTTTGCGTCGCACTTGGTCGCCATAGTAATCCTCCTCACTTTTCATTTCTTGAGTTAGTTTTCATCCGGAAACGGCTCTCCCGTACGGAACTTCATCCTGTTCATCCGCAGTTTCCAGATGAAAGGAGTTGTCAGGCCGCCCGCCCCTCCTGCTGGTGGGGGCAAGCAAAATGTTCACCGGCAATGTAGCCATGGACCGGGCAAATGGTGAAAGTCGGGCTGAGAGTAAAATAAGGCAGATGAAAATTCTCGGCAATCCGTTTTACCAGCAAACGGGCACTGCGCCAGTCCTCCAAACGTTCACCGAGAAAACCATGGAAAACCGTCCCCCCGGTGTAGAGGATCTGCAGGCTGTCCTGGTGACTGAGCGCGGCAAAGATATCCTCGGTGATCCCGACTGGAAGCTGGGTGGAGTTGGTGTAGTAGGGTTCGTCTGTTCCGGCGGTGACGATATCCGGATAGCTCTGCCGATCACGATTGGCCAACCGGAAACTGGTTCCTTCGGCGGGGGTTGCCTCCAGGTTATAGAGATGCCCGGACTCTTCCTGGAAGGTTTCCAGCTGTTTACGCATGAAATCGAGAGTTTCCTTGGCCAGGCTCTGCCCCTGTTCGGTCTCTATGCCGCTGCCGAGCAGGTTCAAGCAAGCCTCGTTCATACCGATCAGACCGATGGTCGAGAAGTGGTTATCCCAGTAGCGGCCACTACGCTCGCGGATCGCCGAAAGGTAAAATTTACTGTAGGGATAAAGTCCGTCGTCAGTAAACCGCTCCAGCTGCTTACGCTTAATCTCCAAGGATTCAAAAGCCAGTTTCATCAGCCTGCTGATCCGCTCGAAAAAACCGCTCATATCTTCCGCCTGGTAAGCGGCCCGCGGCAGGTTGATGGTCACCACACCGATCGACCCGGTTAACGGATTGGAGCCGAACAGACCGCCGCCGCGACGCCGCAGCTCGCGGTTATCAAGCCGCAGACGACAGCACATGGAACGGGCATCTTCCGGATCCATGTCGGAGTTGACAAAATTACTGAAATAGGGAATGCCATACTTGGCGGTCATCTCCCAGACCGGCTGCAACCGATCGCTCTCCCAATCGAGATTACTGGTAATGTTATAGGTTGGAATCGGGAAGGAGAAGATCCGCCCGGAGACATCACCGGTCATCATTACTGCACAGAAAGCCCGGTTGAGCAGATCCATCTCGGCTTGAAATTCACCGTAGCAACGATCCTGCAGCTCGCCACCGATTACCACCGCTTCGTCGGCCATGTTCGACGGCACCATCATGTCCATGGTGATGTTGGTAAAGGGTGTCTGGAAACCGACCCGGGTCGGCACGTTCATATTGAAAACAAATTCCTGCAGGCACTGCTGGACTTCGTCGTAACGCAACTGATCCTGTGCGATAAAAGGCGCCAGCAGGGTATCGAAGTTGGCGAAAGCCTGGGCTCCGGCCGCTTCCCCCTGCAAGGTATAGAAGAAGTTGACGATCTGCCCGAGGGCCGTGCGGAAGTGCCTGGCCGGACCACTCTGCACCTTACCGTAAGCACCGGTAAAACCTTTCAGCAACAAGTCTTTCAGATCCCAACCGCAACAGTAGACCGACAACATCCCCAGGTCGTGAATATGAAAGCCCCCTTCACGGTGAGCTTGGGCGACATCGTCGGGATAGATTTTATTCAACCAGTAATTGCTGGTGATATCGGCAGCGATATGATTGTTCAAACCCTGCAGCGAATATCCCATATTGGCATTTTCATTGACCCGCCAATCTTCTTTGACCAGATAAGAATCGACCGCCTCAATCGATTCTCGCATAAGCTCTTTGGTCTGACGCAGATTTTCGTGCTGCTTACGGTAGAGAATGTAGGCCTTGGCGGTCTGGGCATGGCCATTTTCGATGAGTATTTTTTCAACCAGATCCTGAACATTCTCAACCGTCGGTACCCGGTCTTCTTTATAAAGAACCGAGAGAATACCACCGACCTGGCGGGTAATTTCGGCTGCTTTCTGCAGGTCGGTTCCACCGACCGCCTGAACCGCCTTGATGATCGCCCGGGCAATTTTCTCTTCTTCAAACGGAACCAGTCGACCATCACGTTTGCGGATGAACTCAACCATGCCGGTTCTCCCTCTCTAACCCGAAACGGGATAACACAAATCTCATTCTATTCCCCTGCCAAAAGCTGTATACAGTCGACAATCCAAGCGGCACACCGGGACAAAGGCTACCACAAGATATCCGTATGGCAATAGAGAAAAACACTATATCTAGTAGATTCTCCTCTCATTAAACACTATATCTTGTTGAATCAACTGTTATCAACCTGTGGACAAAACAGCTAAATAGCGGCAATCATTCCTTGATTTCTATCCCATTGCACCC
>JAUVEB010000160.1 GCA_030595055.1 Desulfuromonadaceae bacterium | reverse complement strand
CTTTTTCAGATCGATACGACGTTTATTTTTATCCTTATCGATCACATAAACCGTATTTTCTTTGGCAAACTCAGTAAAACCACCCGCCGCCAGGATGGCATCCAGAATTTTCATGCCTTCGTAATACTGCAGGTTCTGCGGACTGCCGACAGCGCCGAGGACATAGACCAGATTACCTTTATTACTCGGGATGAAAATGATATCCTCAGCTCTCAACTCGACATCTTTACTCATGTCCCCTTTATAATAGAGCGCATAAAAATCTGTGTCGATTTTCTTCCCGTTTCGAGACAGGTAAGCACGACGTAAGTCTGTCGCGGAAAAATCACCCAATTCACTCATCAACTTCATCAACGTCGTTTGCCTCACCATGTCAAACACCCGCGAAATACCACCACCGGTGATATAGACCCGATTATTGCGAATCTGCGCCACAGACACGGTGACGATTGGCTGCTTGACGTACTCTTTCATCTTCTCGGTCAGTTGTTCACCCAGCTTTTCCGGCGTCACCTGACTCGCAACAACAGCCCCAACCGCGGGTAAAGTGATTTTGCCGTCAGGGCGCACAACAACGGAACGACTCATATCCGGCACCCCCCAAACGGAAATTTCCAGGACATCCCCTTTCCCGATCAAGTAATCCTCGGCGCAGACTGGAGTCAGCACCAATAGACATAACAACGTTGCCAGAACATATCTCATAAACTATCTCCCACCAAACCCAGAGGTTACAACCTTGACCGTGTCAAGGATAATTCTGAAATCAAGAAAAATTGAATAATTTTTGATATAAAACAGGTCGTAGCGCAATTTCTCCAAGGCATCTTCATCCGAGGCGCCGTAAGGATAGCGAACTTGAGCCCATCCGGTGACGCCCGGTTTGACAAGATGCCGGGTCGAATAATAGGGAATAGCTTTTTCCAGCCGCTCCACGAAAGCCATTCTTTCCGGACGCGGCCCGATAAAACTCATGTCCCCTTTGAGCACATTGAATAACTGCGGAATTTCATCCAGCCTGCTTTTACGCATAAATTGCCCGACCCTGGTGACCCGCGAGTCATTTTTCTGTGCCCATACAGCACCGGTCTCATTCTCAGCGTTCTGAGTCATGGTTCGGAACTTATAGACAAAGTACTCAACTTCACGTTCCCCGACACGTAATTGTTTGTAGAAAACCGACCCGGGAGAATCCAACTTGATGATCAGCGCCAGCAACGGCATCAGCGGCAGGGTCACAGCTAATCCGGCGCACGACAGGACCACATCAAAGACACGTTTATACGCCCGCATAAATGGTGTCATCCGAAAACGTTGAGTATAAATAAATTCGCTGGGCTGCATATTTTCAATCATCAGGCAGCCCATTTTCTGCTCATAGAAACTGGTTGCATCGAACACTTCAACGCCACGCATCTTACTGTGCATGATCTCCTTCAGCGGCAGCGCACCCCGCCGTTCGGTCAACGCCAGAATCAGTTTTTGTGGCCGATAATCACGAAGCAAATCATCAAGTTGAGCAATTTCTCCAACGATAAAATCCGCATTGACAGCGATCGCTCCCTTACAGCAACCGACAAACCTGACGTAACTGTGGATATTCCGATCCTCGGGAATGATATCTGCGATCTTTTGTGCCAGTTCCCCGGTCCCGACAATCAGAATCCTGGTGGCAAACTGCGAGGCCCGCGAAAACCTGCGGATGGCAAAACGGGAACAGATCTGCAGACCGGTAAAAATAAATAATGTAAGGAAAAGCAGACCACGACCGAATTGCAAACTCGGGAAAAGGTAAAACAGTGCTGAGAGGAGGAAAAAAGCCGTCAGTGCAGCCGCTGCCGAGCGGAACAAAATAAATTGACGGCTGACAAATTTCTGGGTCTGGTAGAGTTCAAAGAAATAGGCACAGAGCAGGATAGCGAACAGGTAGCAAAGAACCCGAAAGAAACCGCCATCCAACAAAAGACCCAGCCCGTCTGTCCCCCGGAACCTTACCACATGGGCACAAACAAGGCACAGACAGGCGAGAAGTAAGTCGGTTAAAATGATGAAATATTTTGGTCTGATCATCAATCTATCCGATGCTTTTTACGAAAGCATCATTCATAAGGATTTCAAAACGTCTTGAGCTTGGGCAATCTCCGCCTCAGTGCCCTTTTCGATCACCTGCTGCAGCAGCTCTTTTGCTGCAGCCGATTGGCCTGACTGCGCTTTTGCCATCGCCAGATGCAAGGCAACAGTCTGCACCTCCGGCAATAACTGATGTGCTTTTTCAAGCAGAATCGCAGCATCTTCGGCACGCTCTGCCTTGATCAGGACGTAACCCAGGGTATCCATAATCCTCGGATCACCCGGCTGCAGACGATAAGCGGACAGCGCATAGTTCAGCGCTTCTTTCGGCTCGCCAAAATTGTCCGCCAGCAAATAAGCCAGATTATTCAGAGCCAAGGTATTCCGGCGATCATATCTCAAGGTCGCACGATAGAGCTGCAAAGCGGCCCCCTTGTCACCGCTACGCTCCTTAATGGTCGCCAGTGACGCATAGGCGCCGGCAAACCTGGGCGCCTTCTCGATGACCCGCTGGTAAATCTGTTCTGCCTGTTGCAAACGGTTCGTTCTTTCAAATATCTGTCCCAAGCGCATCTGCAAACGCAGCGGATTTTTGACCTTTTCAATCCCTTGCTGAAGAATCGCAGCAGCGCCTTTAACATCTTTTTTCTGCAGTAAAACCGCTGCGGACAACAGGTAGGCATAATCATCTTCCGCTGAAGATTTCAGCACATCCGCGGACAATTTCTCGGCTTTTTCGGTTTGCTTGGTCGCCAGATACAGGGCAATCAACTGTGAATTTCCGCGCTCAGGAGACAGCCCGGACAACTGGGTAAAGGTCGCCTCAGCCTCGGCCTGTTGTTGCAAGCGCAGTTGCAAAGCGCCTTTTAAATCATATAAGGTCACCGAAGCGTTGTGTTTCTGCAGACCACGGTCAACAATGGCTAAAGCGCCCCCTAAATCCCGCCTCTTCAATTTATACCGGGCCGTTGCAATAAAAGCCTGTTCCGTTCCGGTTGCTTCGATCTGCTGAAAAACCTGTTCAACCTTGTCATCATCCCCCTGCACGCTGTGGAGCGAGGCAATGCCGAGTAGCGCCTTGAGGTTATCTGCCTGCCTGCCGAGTATTCGCTGATATTCAGCAACGGCTTTTTCATATTCCGCCTGAGAGGCATAGTATGAGGCAAGATTGAAGTAAGGGGTCAGATAATCGGCATTGGCCTGTTTTGCCGCATTCAGGGCCTTGATAGCAGCCTCCGGCTTTTTCTGTGAAAAATAGGCCGCAGCAAGATAGTTATTGAGCAAGGCATCAACCGGGGAACCGTTCATCCCCTCCTGTAAAATCTGGATCGCAGCTGAGTAGTTTTTCTGTCGCAAGTAATGCGTCACCAGCATCAGACGGCTATTTAAAACTTCCGGAGCGGCATCGATGGCTTTAATCAAATCAGCTTCGCCCTGCTCCCCATCCCCTTTAGCCAGGCGGAAAAGCCCCCGCTTCAAATGCGCATCAGCAAGGCTTGGATCAAGCTCCGTCGCCGCCTCCAGTTCTTCCATCCCCTCATCGTACTGCCCCTTGGCCAGGTAGGCACTGCCAAGGATGTTCCGGGCATAGGCGTTCCCCGGATTCGCCGTTAAAACACGTCTGATTTCAATAACGGCGTCATCCAGGCGCTTTTGTTTGAGCAGGGTCATGGCCACCAGAACTCGCGCTCTTTCGAACCCTGCGGAGATATCAAGAGCTTTTTGAAACTGACTCAGGGCGAGCTCATATTGCTCCAGAGAATAATGACTGAGTCCAAGGAAAAAATAGCTCAAAGGATGTTGCTCGGTTTTCAGCGCCGTCTGCAGGGAGAGAACTGCATCATCATAGTTCCCCTGTCGATACGACAGCATCCCCTCGAGGCGTAACGCAGCGGGCTGATTCGGAAAGGTCGAGACAATTTTATCCACCGTCAGCCGGGTAGCCTCCAAATCACCCAGATCCATCTGAAAAATACCGCTCATATAGAGAGCCTCAAGCTGTTTTGCATCAACCGCCAGCAGCTTCTGATAAACCTTAAGTGCCTCTTCACGCTGTCCGGCGCGATTCTCTACATTGGCCATTAAATAATATGCCGGAATGTTTTTCGAATCGATGGTCAGCAGAGCCCGGAGAAAAGTCCGCGATTTTTCATAGTCTTTTCTTTGTAGACAAACCTTGGCCAGATTCAGCCGCGCCTGGAGCGATTGATCGTCCAGGTGCAAAGCCTTGGTGAAAAATGATTCAGCAGACTCAAGATCACCGGCTGCCCCGTGCGCCAGACCGTAAATAACAGCAGACTCAGCAGTTTCAGCGTTTGCAGAGTGATATTTATCGAGCTCCAGAAGAGCTTTTTCCGGCTGTCTCTGCTGAATAAAAACCGTTGCCAGCTTCAACAAAACATCTGCTTCAGAGGGTTTTTGATGAAGAACTTTCTGGAATTCTTTTTCAGCGCGTTCAAGACTCCCGGCATTTAGGTAAGCATCAGCTAACTCAATCCGGGCTTCAATGAAATTAGCGTCTTTTTCCAAGGCATTTTTATACAAAACAACAGCCCCACGGAAATTACCCTGGTCACGCAGGCGATTCCCCTCCTGCAGCAACTCCTCTTTGGTCTGTCCACTACATGCAACAAGCAACATCAGCACAAAAACAATCAGGTATCGACGCATAAGCCCCCACTAAATCAAAGAATTTAAATTTATGAAAGTTGAAACAGGCAACGGACAACAGTATAACACCAAACTGATCAGAACATACGAGGCACTCAATCAAATTGCAGAGCACAAACTTTAAATGAAGGTGGGCAAACATGCAAGCATAAATTACAGAGCTTTAATTTTAGCAATCCGCTTTGCTCCGGTAAATCCACTACGAAAACAAATGTTGTCCACAAACCTACACGGACAAGGACGGAACGTAAAACCTGCAACCTGAAAAGTTCAGAATCATCCTCACATCCGTTCGCTACACTCACTCAAGAGACTAAGATCACAAAGAAAACCTATTATTCAAGTTTTGCTCCACAACCCTGATATTTCGCCTTTGTCCTTGTTCTTCTTAGCGAGCTTTGTGGCTTTGTGCGAGACAAGTTTTTGATTTTGTCCCGTAGTTGTCCGTGTGTGTCAGTGGCTAAGCCAGTTTTATAGGTTTCGTTTCAGTTCCTGTTAATCAGGCCCGACTTGAGTAAAGTGCATAACCAGATA